>NZ_JBVKBI010000003.1:81010-535983 GCF_055639035.1 Streptomyces sp. NPDC107654 | reverse complement strand
ACGCCACTGAACGCCGGTCCGCACCCGGTGCAGAATCCCGTCGATCACCTGCCGGTGATCCCGCCACCGGCCACAACGCCTGTTGCTGACCGGCAAGAACGGCCGCAGCCGTTCCCACTCGGCATCCGTCAGATCGCCCCGCCCCATGTCCACATCAACGACACGGGTGCGGAGTAGTCACATGATCGGCCGGACAAGTCCTAGTCGCCGCCGCCTGCGCCCGCACCCTGTGGCGGCACCGCCGGGTCACCCGCCGCGCCCGCCGCGCGCTGGCCGGCGTGCCCGGGCGCACGGTCGCGGTCCTGCCCGACCGCACGCCGTACGCGTACGCCCTCCCCGGCGGCCGGGGCCGGATCGTCGTCACCACGGCGCTGCTGGCCGGGCTCGCGCCCGCCGAGCGGCGCGCGCTGTTCGCCCACGAGCGTGCCCACCTGGCCGCCCGTCACCACCGCCACCTGCTCGCCGCGCACCTGGCGGCCCGCGCCAACCCGTTCCTGAGACCGCTGCGCACCGCCGTCGTCTACACGGCCGAGCGGTGGGCGGACGAGGAGGCGGCCCGCGCGGTCGGCGACCGGCGCACGGTCGCCCGCGCCATCGGCAAGGCGGCCCTGCTGTCCCCGGGCACCCCGGCACCGACCCTGGCCGCGCTCGCGGCGACCGGTCCCGTGCCGCGCCGGGTGGCCGCACTGCTGGCCCCCGCCCCCGCGGCCCGCACCTGGCCGTCGGCGTTCACCTCGGTGGGCCTGGCCGCCTGGGGCGCCGCCGCGGGCGCGCTGGTCTCCGCGATGTCGTCGGCGAACTCGGCCGTCACCCTGTTCCTGATCCTCCACACGGCGACCCCGTTGTGAACCGGCCGAGGGCCCGGCCCCTCGGGGGGCCGGGCCCTCGGCCGGATGACGCGCGCTCACTCCCGCGGGACCTCCGGGAAGTCACCCGCGAACGCCGCGGCGATCCGCAGGTGCCGCTCCGCCTCCTCGTGCCGGGCCTGCCGTTCGAGCGTGCGGCCCAGCATCAGCCGGGCGTAGTGCTCCACCGGGTCCCGCTTCACGATGATCCGCAGCTCGGCTTCGGCGCGGCGCAGCTGGGCCGAGTGGTAGTAGGCGCGGGCGAGCAGCAGCCGAGGCCCCGTCTGCTCCGGCACCTCCTCGACCAGCGCGGCCAGGACCCGGGCCGCGTCCGCGTACTCCTTCGCGTCGAAGTACCGCTGCGCGCGCTCCCAGCGCTCCGCCGGGGCCCCGTGGTCGTAGTACGTGGGCTTCACTCGCGTCTCCACTCGTGACCTCCTTCGACGCCCACAACGCAACGTGGTTGTTCAATATTCCACTACTCGGGGGTGGTGGCGGTGGCGGTCGCCTTGGAGAGGGCGGCCCGGCCGTACGGCGAGGCCGGCGACGGCTTGCGCGGAGCACGCGCCGCGGGCCGCCCGGTCCCGCGCCGCTCCGGACGCCAGGTCGTGACGAGCGCCGCCGCGAGCAGGAGTTCGGCGAGGTCACCGCCGTAGTACATGATCTCCGCGCCGCCCTGGACCTCCGGGACCGGGGCGTGGACGTCCACCCAGAACCCGCCGTACATCAGCTGCGCGACGACCGCGTGCACCGCGATGGCGCACCCCAGACAGACCAGCCGGGCCCGCACCCCGGGCCGGGACGGGGCCGGGTCGGGGCCGGCGACGGAGTGCGCGAACAGGCACCCCGACAGCAGGAAGTGCGCGTGCAGCAGCCAGTGTCCGGCCGGGTGGGCCGTCACGGTGTCGTAGAGCGGGGTGAAGTACACGACCGGAAGCGTCCCCGTGGACAGCAGCAGCGCCACGGCGGGGTGGGCGAGCAGGCGGGCCGGTCCGCTGTGCAGGAGCGCGGTGAGACGGCGGGCGCGCGGCGCGGGCAGGGCGCGCAGCAGGAGGGTGGCCGGGGCGCCGAGCACCAGCGCGAGGGGCGCGTACATGCCGATCAGCAGGTGCTGGGTCATGTGGCCGCGGAAGTCGCGGTGGGCGAAGGGCGCGAGCGGCGGCAGCAGCGCCACCGCCAGCAGGGCCATCCCGGCGCCGAAGCCGACGGTACGCCAGGGGTTCCAGCCCCGCGCCGGGTTGCGGCGGCTCGCCCGGCGGGCCAGCAGCAGATAGCCGCCCGCGCACACCAGCAGCGCCAGGGCCGGCAGCAGCACCCCCAGGGTGCCGCCGCTCTCCTGGTGGTGGCCGTGGGGCATGGGGTGGTCCATCAGGCGACACGTCCGTCTCGTCCGGCGCCGGCGCCGACGGCCGCGGGGTCGAAGGCCCGCCCGCCGCGCTGCAGCAGCCACCCCCCGGCCAGCAGCACGGCGCCCAGGACCAGGAAGGCGACGTCCCACCACATCTGGTGCGGGCCGCTGTGCACATGGTGGATGCCCAGGAGGTGGTGGTCCAGCACGCCCTCCACGAGATTGAACAGCCCCCACCCGGCCAGGACCCAGCCCCAGAGCACCCGCGAGGCCCACACCCGGCGCCGGCCGGTGGTCACCCGCGCGTACAGGACGGCGAGCCCACCGAGGACGGCGAGCCAGCACACGGTGTGGAAGACGCCGTCCCAAAGGGTGTTCATCTGCAGCCCGGAGACGGTGTGGGGGTCGTAGTACCGCACGCCGATACGGTCGTGATTGGTACTGCTGAGCATGTGGTGCCAGCGCAGGAGCTGGTGCAGCAGGATCCCGTCGACGAATCCGCCGAGTCCCACTCCCAGCAGGATCCCGGGCAGTTGCAGACTGGCGGGTGCGGTCGTGGCCCTGGCGTCGTGCACGGTGGTTGCCATCGCTCCTCGTCTCGGTCGGTGGATCACGGCAGTGGCTGCCGTACGACAGCTACCAGTTCCCCGGTTCCACCGCTGCGGCATGCTCGGCCATGTGTGCGGGTGCCGGTGCGGAACGGCTTGTTCTAGGGGCGAGGGGCCGCTCATGCGCCTCTTGTACCGGCGAAAGGTTGATAAGCCATAACTTGCACGGTTTGGCCAGCGTTTCACCGGATGCGGGTGAGTGCCCGCGACCGTATGTGGAAGGACAGGGAACCGATGAAACGGGTTACCCGAAACAGTGTGATCGCAGTCGCCGCCGCCTCCGGTGCGATGGCAGTGGCGGGGCCGGTGTACGCCGACTCCGCCGCGGAAGGCTCCGCGGCCGGCTCGCCCGGGCTGATCTCCGGCAACGGCATCCAGTTGCCGGTGCACCTCCCGGTGAACGTGTGCGGGAACACCGTGAACGTCGCCGGGCTGCTCAACCCCGCGATGGGCAACCGCTGCGCCAACACAGGCAACCACGCCACCGGGAAGGAGAAGCCCACGGCGTCCGGCGGGTCCACCACGTCGGGCGGGTCCACCGCGTCCGGCGGGTCGAGCGAGTCGGGCGGTGCCACGGCTCACTCCAGCACACAGAACTCCCCGGGCCTCGTCTCCGGGAACGGCATCCAGCTCCCGGTCGATCTGCCGGTCAACGTCAGCGGCAACACCGTCAACGTGGTGGGCATCGGCAACCCCGTCTTCGGCAACACGTCCGTGAACGGGTCGGTCGACCACCCGGAGGAGCCCGGCCGGACCACACCGCCCGCGCCGAAGCCGCCGACCCGGGTCACCCCGCCGGCGCACTCCGAGCCGCGGCCGCACCACCCTCCCAAGGCGCACACACTGCCCAAGCCGACCCCGGTCGTCGTGCCGCGGCCGACCGGCACCCTCGCGCACACCGGAACGGACAACGCGTGGGCGGCGGCCGCCGCGAGCCTGGCCTCGCTGATCGGCGGCACGGTGCTGCACCGGCGCTTCCGGTCCCGGGCGTCCGGCCGGGAGGGATGAGCCACGGGGCGGACGGCGCGACCCCTCCCTGACCGGGCCGGACCCCCGCACGCCCGCCCCCGGAGCGGCCGCTGCCCATGCCCTCACGGGCAGCGGCCGCTCCTCACCGCAGGAGTGTCGTTCGTGTGGGGGCGCGCGGGGCGTGCGGGTCCGCCCGGGGCCATGCGACTCCGGGCGGGTTCTCAAGACTCCGTGCGGGGTCGTGCGGTCCTGTCCGGGGACCACACGGCTCCGTGCGGGCCGGGTGGGTCACCAGCCGGTGAAGAGCAGGTGGTTCAGCAGCAGTGCGAGCACCGCCTGCGCGGCCAGCCAGGCGCGCGGCCGCGGAAGCAGCGCGCCGGCCGCGAGCAGCCACATCGCGAACGGCAGCCAGATCCGCTCCGTCTCGGCCTTGCTCATGCCGGACAGATCCGCGGCGAGTACGGCGACGAGGGCTGCCACGAGGAGGAAGGCGAGCCGGACTTCGGCCGGGGCGGATTGGGCCCCGGTCGGGGCCGGCCGGTTCTCGTTCGGGGTCGCCCGGGTCTTGGCCAGGGGGTTCTCGGTGGGGGTCGGCCGGTTCCCGTTCGGGGCCGGCCGGGTTTCGGCCGGGGTGGGTGGGGGGCTCGGTGGGGTGGGGTGGGGGTCGGGCCGGGGTGGGCCGTGGCGGTGGGTGAGTGCCGTGGCGGCACGCCGTAGGCCCGCCGCCGTGGCCAGGCCGGTGGTCAGGACCGTGCAGGCCGGGTTGGCCCAGACCCAGTAGCCGTACGGGCGGGTGCCGCCGACGCCCTGGTAGTAGCGCGTGACCAGGAGCCGGTACCCCTCCGCCCAGTCGAAGCCGGCGAGGGTGAAGGCCAGCGGGACGACAGCCGCACCGGCCACGAGGAGGAGCAGGAGGGCCGGTCGTTCGCGGAGCCCGCGCCGCCCTGCCACCAGCACCGCCGCCCCGATCAGCGCGAACAGCGTGAGGCCGTAGGAGAGGTAGCAGGTCAGGCCGTACAGCAGCCCGCTGCCCGCCGCCCACGCCGAGGACCGTCCGGTGACCGCGAGGGACAGCAGGGCCACGGACCAGGCGGCGACCGCCGCGAAGTACCCGTCGGCCGAGGCGCCCACCCACACGGCGGCCGGGGCCAGCACCAGGAACGGCGCCGCCCGCCGGGCCAGGTGCTCGCCGGCCAGGGCCCGCACCGCCACCAGCACCGCCACACAGGCGGTCGCGCCGACGGTGACGCACCAGGCACCGGCCCAGCCGCCGCCGCGCAGCCCGATCCGGTTCAGGAGGACGAAGGTGAGGGTGGCCGCCGGGGGGTGCCCGGCGATGTGGGCCGGCCAGGGATCCGGGGTGCCGCTCACGATGTGGTGGGTGAAGTCGCGCAGGGCGGCCGGGACGTCGTGGAAGCGCCCGATGACCGTGAGGTACTCGTTGCGGGTGGTGAGCCGCCCGGCCACCCCCCGCTGCCAGCCGTCGACCAGCGCCAGCGACCACGTCCAGGCCAGTGCCCCGGCCCAGGCCGCGAGGAGCAGCCGCCGCCACCGCAGCCGGGCGGCGACGGAGGGCCCGTGGGTCACCACGGCGGCCGCCACCAGGACGGCGGCCGGCGTGCCCGGACCCAGGTGCGGGTCCCAGTCCGCGAACAGCGGCGGCCAGTGGACGAAGAGGGTGCGGCGGGTGTCCTGGATGTGCCGGCCGACGAGCACGGCGACGAGGACGAGCAGGGCGGCGGCCACAGCGGCACCGAGGTCGGCGCGCAGGCCGGCGTACCGGTCGCGGAAGGGAGCCTGGGTCACACCGGAACGCTAGGGCGGCGGCCGGGGGAACGGGGGGACCGGTGGGCGGACGTCAGCGTTTCGTCATGGGTCGTGGCCCCGGTCCGGCCGCTCTCCCGGCCTACCGTCGGAACATGCGAGACGACCACCCACGGCTTCCCAGCTCACCCGGCTTCTGGCGCAGCCCGCTGCGCGGCCCCTGGTTCACCTCGGTGCTCGGTGTGGTGCTGCTCGCCGGCATCACCGTGCTGTTCGTGACCGGCCTGGTGTCGTACGCGGCGTACAACCCGGACCTGTCCCCGGTGAACGACCAGACCCCGGACAAGGGACTCCTGGGCTTCTACCTCTTCGCCTGGCCGACCGGCCCGGTGTGGCTGTACCGGTTCACCCAGGGCGTCCACGTCACCCTCGGCATCGTCCTGGTCCCGGTGCTGCTGGCCAAACTGTGGTCGGTGGTGCCGAGGCTGTTCGCCCTGCCCCCGGCCCGCTCCCTCGCGCACGCGCTGGAGCGGATCTCGCTGCTGCTGCTCGTCGGCGGCGGGCTGTTCGAGTTCACGACCGGTGTGCTCAACGTCCAGCTGGACTACGTCTTCCCGGGCTCCTTCTACCCGCTGCACTTCTACGGCGCCTGGGTGTTCTTCGCCGCGTTCGTCGCGCACGCCGTGCTGAAGGCGCCGACGGCGCTGCGGAACCTGCGGCGGCGCGGGCGCGGGGAAGGTGACCGGGTGCGCAAGGAGGGCGACCGGGTGCGCGAGAAGGGCGACCGCGTGCGCGAGAAGGGCGACCACGTGCGCGGGGAGGGTGACCGCGTGCGCGAGGAGGGCGACCTGGTCGCCCCGCGCCCCGACGCGCCCACCGTCTCGCGGCGCGGTGCCCTGGCGCTGGTCGGCGGCGGCTCGCTGCTGCTGTTCCTGACCACGGTGGGGCAGAGCCTGGGCGGCCCGTTCCGCCGTACGGCCCTCCTCGCGCCGCACGGCGGTGCCGACCCCGGCGGCGGGCCGAACGGGTTCCAGATCAACAAGACGGCCGCGTACGCCGGGATCACCCCGGGCGACACGCACCAGGACGCCTGGCGGCTCGTCGTCACCGGGCACGGCGGAACCGTGCGGCTCAGCCGCGCCGACCTGCTCCGCATGCCGCTGCACAGCTCGTCGTTGCCGATCGCCTGCGTCGAGGGCTGGTCCACGGCGGACCAGTGGTGGCGCGGTGTGCGGCTGCGCGACCTCGCGGCGCTCGTCGGCCACGACGGCGACCCGCCGGACGTGTTCGTGGAGTCGTTCCAGCGGCACGGCGCCTTCCGCCGCGCCGCCCTGCGCGCCAACCAGGTGGCCGACCCGCGCTCCCTGCTCGCCCTGTACGTCAACGGCGAGACCCTGTCCCCCGACCACGGCTACCCGGCGCGGATCATCGTGCCCGCCGCGCCCGGTGTGCTCAACACCAAGTGGGTGGCCCGGCTGACCTTCGGAGACCTGTGATGGGTCCGCGCCCGCCGCTCGGCAATCCCTTCCAGATCCTGCTGCTGGCCTGCTCGTTCGCGCTCGCCTGCTATGCCGGGGTGCGGCTGCTCGCGGGTGACTGGCGGGCCGTCGCCCTGTGGCTGGTGGGGGCGGCCCTGCTCCACGACCTGGTGCTGCTGCCGCTGTACACGCTCGCGGACCGGGCGGTCGTCCGCGGGCTCGGCGCCGCCGGGCGCCGGGAGGGGACGCTGTACGTCCGCGTCCCGGCCGCCCTGTCCGGGCTGCTCCTGCTGGTGTGGTTCCCGCTGATCAGCGGGATGACCGACCGGCGCTACCGGTCCGCCACCGGCCTCTCGACGGACGGCTTCCTCGCCCGCTGGCTGCTGATCAGCGCGGTCCTCTTCGGCGGCTCGGCGCTGCTGCTGGGGCTCAGGGTGCGCAGGGCCACGAAACGCCGCCCGCCGGCGGCCCACTGACCGACGGCCCGCCAGCCAGCCCCGCCCGCGTACCGCAGCAGGGCCGGGGTACCGAGCCGCGCCCAGGGGAAGGCGCCGCCGCCATCCATCGGCCCGCGGTCGGGGCCGTCGTAACCCGCCCCTCGCTCGAAGGCGCCCCTGCCCGCCCCGCGGTGGGGGCCGACGGCGGCCGTCGCGACGGTGGGGCCGCCGGCTGCCGCCGTCGGCTCGGTGCAGTTGCCGACCGTTCCGGCCGTGTGGGCGCAGCCGGCCGCCGTCGTCGGCTCGCCGTCGCCGCCAACCGTCCCGACCCTGAGGCCGTCGCCAGTGGCCGTCGGCTCGATGCCGCCCTCACCCGTCCCGCTCCCGGCTCCGAACCCGGTGACGACCTGGACCTCCGACCGCTCGTCGACGTCCACGACCGCCGTCTCGGCGATCAGCAGGCCACCGGGCCGCAGCAGTCGGGCCACCCGGTCCAGCAGGGCGCCCGGATCGCCGCCGATGCCGATGTTGCCGTCCATGAGCAGCACCGTGTCCCAGCGTCCCTCGCCGGGCAGCGGATCGAACACCGAGCGCCGCAGCGCCTGGCCACCGGTGCGCACGGTGTGTTCGACGGCGGCCTCGCTGACGTCGATGCCGAGGACGGTACGGCCCCGGGCGGCGAGTTCCGCCACCAGCCGCCCCGGCCCGCAGCCGACGTCGAGGACGGCGCCCTCGCACCGGTCCAGCACCGCCCGGTCCACCGGATCCGCCCGCGCGCACCACCGCTCGACCTCCAGCGGCAGCAGCCAGCCGTCGGTACGGCGCAGGAACAGCGGGCCGCGCCCGGTCCGCAGCGCGGCGGCGTAGGGATCGGCCCCCGCCCAGGCGAGGGCCGCCGGTGTGCTCACCGCCCCGCCCCGGATCCGGAGCGTGCGGCGCAGCGGGCCAGCCGCGCGGCGAACCGGCCGTGCGGGGCCAGGGCGGCGACCGCGACCGCGTCGGCGGCGGTGTCCACGTCCCGCAGCCGGGGCAGGTCACGCACCCGCAGCCCGGCCGCGACCAAACGCTCCCGCTGGACGGCACCCGTCCGCGGTGTCGACATGGGCACGCCCCGCAGCAGACCCGGATCGGGTTCGGCGAGCCCCAGCGCCCAGAAGCCGCCGTCCTCCGCCGGCCCGAAACACGCGTCGTGGTCGGAGAAGTCCACGGTGAGCAGCTCCGGCGTCACCTGCGGGGTGTCCATCCCGATGAGCAGGGCGGGACCCTCGCACCCCGCGAACGCGTCGGCGAGCCGCAGGTCCAGACCGCCCGCGCACTGCGGTACGACGTCGAAACCGGGCGGCAGCCAGGGGCCGGGAGCCCCGTCCAGCACCAGGACGCGCCGGGTGGCGGGAGCGGCCGCCACGGCGCTCAGCGTGTCGGCCAGTGCCGCCTCCGCGAGCGCCGCCGCGTCCGCGGGGCTGAACGGCGGGGTGAGACGCGTCTTCACCCGCCCCGGCCGCGGTTCCTTGGCGATGACGAGCAGTGTGGTCACGAGGCCGCCCTCCCGCCGGCCGGGGGCTCGGCCAGCACCCGGCTCATGTCCCGCACCGCCTGCCAGGTGCCCCGCCAGGTGCCCGTCACCTTGGAGGCGCCGGAGCGCGGCAGGTACGGCACGTCGCGCTCGGCGATCCGCCAGCCGGCGTCGGCCGCGCGCACCACCATCTGCAGCGGATAGCCGCTGCGCCGGTCGCTGAGACCGAGTGCGAGCAGCGGCTCCCGGCGGGCGGCGCGCAGCGGGCCGAGGTCGTGCAGCCGCACTCCGGTACGGCGGCGCAGCAGCCGTGCGAGCGCGAAGTTGCCGGCCCGGGCGTGCGCGGGCCAGGAACCCCGGCCCCGCGCCCGCCGCCGCCCCAGAACCAGGTCGGCCCGGCCGTCGAGGACGTCCCGGACGAAGGGCACCAGGTGGCCGGGGTCGAGGGAGGCGTCGCAGTCGCAGAAGCAGACGACGTCGGCGGTGGCGGCGGTCAGCCCGGCGTGACAGGCGGCACCGAAACCGCGCCGTGGTTCGTGGACGACGGTCGCGCCGAGCGCCCGGGCGATGTCCTCCGAGCCGTCGGTGGAGCCGTTGTCGACCACGAGGGCGCGCCAGCCCGCCGGGATCCGGGCGAGCACCCAGGGCAGGGCCGCCGCCTCGTCCAGACAGGGCAGCACCACGTCCACGCTCGCCGGTGATGAGGGAGAAGAGGTGGTCACGCCGTTCACCTTACGAACGCGAAAGGGACATCACGGACTGGCTCTCCTTACGAAACGCGGACGTCGGGGGCGGGGCGGGGTCATGGGTGCGACAGCCGCGAGGGGCCGGTGCGAGGCTGGGACCATGCAACAGCCGCACCTGCCCGGAGCCATGGACGGGGCCGCCCCCGGCCCCACCGCACCGCCCCCCGAGTCCGGCACCGGCACGGCCGCCGGGGCCCCCGAGCCCGCCACCGCGCCTGTTCCGGGTGCCGCCGTATCGGCCCTGGGGTCCGGCACCGTATCGGCCTCCGTGTCCGGCCAGGGTGTCGCCGCGTCTGTCTCCGAGTCCGGTACCGGCTCCGCCGCGCCGGCTCCTGCGTCCGGCATCGCGCCTGGCCCGGGTGCCGCGGCATCGGCCCTGGGGTCCGGCACCGTATCGGCCTCCGTGTCCGGCCAGGGCGTCGCTGCTTCTGCCTCCGAGTCCGGTACCGGCTCCGCCGCACCGGTTCCCGCGTCCGGTGCCGCAGCGGCCCGCGTCCCCGCTCCCACCGCCATGGCCCCCGCACCCACCCCCGGCTCCGCCGCCCCGGCCTCCGCTCCCACCCCCGGCCCCACCGCCCCGGCCCCCGCGTCCGCCCGGGTCCTGGTCGTGGACGACGACGCGACCGTTGCCGAGGTCGTCGCCGGATACCTGGGCCGCGCCGGCTACGTCGTGGACCGGGCCGACGACGGCCCCAGCGCCCTGACCCGTGCCGCCGCCCACTGGCCCGACCTCGTGGTGCTCGACCTGATGCTGCCCGGGATGGACGGCCTGGAGGTCTGCCGCCGGCTGCGCGCCCGGGCCTCCGTGCCGGTCGTCATGCTCACCGCCCGCGGTGACGAGGACGACCGCATCCTCGGCCTCGAGGTGGGCGCCGACGACTACGTGACCAAGCCCTTCAGCCCCCGTGAACTGGTCCTGCGGGTCCAGTCGGTGCTGCGCCGCGCCCGCCCGGGTACGCCCGCCGGCCCGCTGGCCGCGGCCGGCCTCGCCGTCGACCCCGCCGCCCGGCGCGCCACCAAGAACGGCGTCGAACTCGCTCTGACCCTCCGCGAGTTCGACCTCCTCGCCTTCTTCCTGCGGCACCCGGGCCGGGCGTACGGCCGGGAGGACCTGATGCGCGAGGTGTGGGGCTGGGACTTCGGTGACCTCTCCACCGTGACGGTCCACATCCGCCGGCTGCGCGGCAAGGTCGAGGACGATCCGGCCCGGCCGCGCCTGATCCAGACCGTGTGGGGCGTCGGCTACCGCTTCGACCCGGTCGGCCGGGCGGAGGAGGACTGACATGCGCGACACCCTCCTCATCGCCCTGTACGCCTTCGCCGGCGCCGCCGCCACCGGTCTCGCCGGGGCCGCCGCGCTACGGCTGCTGCGGCGCCGCTCGCTCACCGTGTCCCTCGCCGTCGTCGCCGCGGTCGGCGTGGGCGGCGTCCTCGCCGGCACCCTCGCGGTCGCCTGGGCGATGTTCCTGTCCCCGCACGACCTGACCGTGGTGACGACGGTCGTCGCGATGGCGGCCGTGGTCTCCCTGGTCACCGCGCTGCTGCTGGGCCGCTGGGTCGTCGCCCGCAGCCACGAACTCGCCCTGGCCGCACGCTCGTTCGGTGAGGCCGGTGACTTCGCCGCCCCCGTAGGTCCGGCCACCGCGGAACTGGCCGAACTGAGCCGCGAGCTGGCGGCCACCAGTGCGCGGCTCGCCGAGTCCCGGGAACGGGAACGCCTGTTGGAGACCTCGCGCCGGGAGCTCGTCGCCTGGATCTCCCACGACCTGCGCACCCCGCTCGCCGGTCTGCGCGCCATGTCGGAGGCCCTGGAGGACGGCGTCGCCGCCGACCCGGAACGCTATCTGAAGCAGATGCGCACCGAGGTGGAGCGCCTCAACGACATGGTCGGCGACCTCTTCGAACTCTCCCGCATCCACGCCGGCACCCTCCCCCTGGCACCGTCCCGGATCTCCCTCTACGACCTCGTCGGCGACGCCCTCGCGGGAGCCGACCCGCTCGCCCGCGCCCACGGCGTACGGCTGGTCGGCGACCGCGTGGAGCCGGTCCCGGTGGAGGTCGACGCCAAGGAGATGAGCCGTGTCCTGGGCAACCTGCTGGTCAACGCCATCCGCCGGACGCCCGCCGACGGCACGGTGGCCGTCGCCGCCGAACGCTCGTCCGACGGCGTGGTCCTGTCCGTGACGGACGGCTGCGGCGGCATCCCGGAGGAGGACCTGCCCCGCGTCTTCGACACCGGCTGGCGCGGCACCCACGCCCGCACCCCGCCCGCCGGGGCGGGCCTGGGCCTCGCCATCGTGCGCGGGATCGTCGAGGCCCACCGGGGCCGGGCCACCGTACGCAACATCCCCGGCGGCTGCCGCTTCGAGGTCACCCTGCCCGCGGCTCCCGCACCATGACCACGTCCACCGGATCCACGGTCCGGCGAGTGGGCCCCGGCCGCTCGTACAACCGCCGGACCGGACCGCCCCCGGGACGTCCAGCCGCGACAAGGTCAACCGCGACAAGGTCAGCCGTGAGCCGTGAGCCGTGAGCCGTGAGCCGTGAGCCGTGAGCCGTGAGCCGTGAGCCGGGAGTCGGGAGTCGGGAGTCGGGGCGCCGTCGCGGTCGCCGACGCGCCCCCGGCCCGCCCCCGGCGCCCGCCCGTCCGGCGCTCGCCTCGTTCCCGGTCACCCGGCGGACGCGAACTCCCGCATCCCCTCCGCGAACCCGACCTCCGGCTTCCAGCCCAGCTCGGCCCGCAGTCGTGCGGAGTCGGCCGTGATGTGCCGTACGTCCCCCAGCCGGTACTCCCCGGTGACCACCGGCGCGGGCCCGCCGCGGGCGTCGGCCAGGGCGTGGGCCATCTCCCCGACCGTGTGCGGCTCACCGCTGCCGGTGTTGTACGGGGTCAGCAGCCCCGGGGCGGACCCCGCCTCCAGCGCCACGAGGTTGGCCGCGGCCACGTCCCGCACATGGACGAAGTCCCGCCGCTGCCGCCCGTCCTCGAACACCCGCGGTGCCTCGCCCCGGGCGAGCGCGGACCGGAAGAAGGAGGCGACACCGGCGTACGGGGTGTCGCGGGGCATCCGGGGCCCGTACACGTTGTGGTAGCGCAGCGACACCGCGGACCCGCCCGTCGCCCGTGCCCAGGCGGCGGCCAGGTGCTCCTGCGCGAGCTTGGTCGTGGCGTACACGTTGCGCGGGTCGGCCGGCGCGTCCTCGCCGACCAGCCCGGGAGCCAGTTCCGCCCCGCACCCGGGGCACCTCGGCTCGAACCGCCCCGCGTCCAGATCGGCGACGGCCCGCGGCCCCGGCCGGACGACCCCGTCGCGCGGGCACACGTACCGCCCCTCCCCGTAGACCACCATCGACCCGGCCAGCACCAGGCGCCGTACCCCCGCCCCGGCCATGGCGGAGAGCAGCACGGCGGTGCCCAGGTCGTTGCGGGAGACGTACTCGGCCGCGTCCCCGAACCCCGTCCCGAGCCCCACCATCGCGGCCTGGTGGCAGACGGCGTCCACACCGGGCAGGGCCCGCGCCACCGCCACGGGATCGCGTACGTCCGCGCCCGGATCCTCCCGTACGTCGAACACCACCGCCTCGTGCCCGCGCGCCCGCAGCGCCTCGACGACATGAGACCCGATGAACCCGGCACCGCCGGTGACCAGAACCCGCATACGCCCACGCTAGGCCCGACGCGGCGGCGGGACGCGAGGCCGCGCCCGCACGTCACGACTCCGTAAGGCCTGCCCGCTCTCGGCGGCGCGGGACGGTCTCCCGTTCCATGCCGGACAGCCTTCTCGGGGTTGCGGACGGCGTACAGGCCGGTGACGAGGCCGTCGGCGAGGTGCACCGCGATGACCGTGTCGGTCCTGCCGTCGAGCCGGAGCAGCAGCGCCGGGCAGCCGTTGACCCGGGCCGGCCGCAGCGAGGCCGCGGCACCGCAACCCGCTCGGCACGGCGGCCGGCGCGGCCACCCGCTCGGCTCCGACCACGGGCGCCGGAGCGGCCTGGGCGACGCCGCCGCCGTCGCCGAGGAAGACGACGTCCGGCGGAGGATGTCCAGCAGCCTCTCCCGCAGCACGTCCTCCGCGTCGGCGGCCGAGCCGAGGATCCCGTACGCGCTGGTGGACAGCGGTGGGAGCGTCACCCGCCCCGGGTGCCACAGGGCGGCCGGCGCCGGCATCCGGTGGGTGTGGCAGGGGCGGGAGCGCACAGGCGGGGGAGCGGGGCATGAGCGGGGAGCGCGGCACGGGCGAGGTGGCCGAACGGCACGGGGGGCACGGGGCCGGACCGCGTGGGGAACGCCCGGACTCGGCCACCGAGGCGTTCGTCGCCCGCCGGAACACGGTCGGCGGGCAGGCGGGTCGGCGGAACACCCTCCGAGGAGCCGGCCGGCCGTCCGTACCGGTCACCGAGCGCCCGGAGGCGTGCCTCCAAGCGCCCTTCGACGACGGCTCTTCGACCACGGCGCGTCGAGTGGTACGGCCGACGTCCGCCCCGGCCCTACCAGGTGACCGGCAGACGCAGCGGGAAACGGCGGATGGTGCCGGTGTCCCACTCGATGTCGTCGGGATCGACGTCGAGACGCAGGTCGGGGAAGCGGGCCAGCAAGCCGGTGACCGCGCTGTCCAGCTCCGCCCGGGCGAGCGGGGCGGCGAGGCAGTGGTGCCCGCCCCAGCCGAACGTCATGTGCGGGCGCACGGGCCGTTCGAGGTCGAGCGTGTGCGGGTCGGGGAAGACGGCCGGGTCGCGGTTGGCCGCCAGGTAGGACACGTGCACGTAGTCGCCGGCCTTGATGGCGGTCCCCTCGATCTCCGCGTCCTCCAGCGCGATCCGCGGAATCCCCACGCCCTTGCGGAAGGGGATGAACCGCAGCAGCTCCTCCAGCGCGCCGGGGAACCGCTCCGGGTCGCGCGCGAGCGCGGCGCGTTCCTCGGGCCGGGTCAGCAGCAGATAGGCGATGTTGCTGATCTGGCAGGTGGCGGTGTCGTTGCCGCTGAGGATCAGCGTCACCGCCAGGACCGCCAACTCGTCGTCGCTCAGCGGCTCCTCGCCCGGCGGCACCTCGGCGGTGGCCATCGCGCTGAGCAGGTCCTCGCCGGGCGCGGTGCGGCGGGCCGGGATGAGTTCGGCGAAGTACTTGCGGAGGCTGGCCTTGGCGTCGGCCGCGTCCTGCCGGGCGTCCGGCGACGTGGCCAGCAGCCGCATGGTGTACGCGCGCAGCTCGTCGCGGTCGCCCTCGGGGACGGCGAGCAGTTCGCAGATCGTCAGGTGGGGCAGCGGGACCGACAGGTGGGTCACCAGGTCCGCGGGCGGCCCCTGCTCGGCCATCGCCGTGAGCAGCCCGGCCACCACCCGGTCCACGGCCGGCCGCATGGCCGCCACCCGCTCCCGGGTGAACGCCTGGGCCGTCACGTGCCGCAAACGGGTGACGTGCGGGGGGTCCGTCACATTGATCGACTCCGGCGACACGATGGGCTCGGGCGTCATCCTCGGATAGTCGCGCCCCACGATGGCCGCCCGGCTGAACCTGGGGTCGCAGGTCACCTGACGCACTCCGGCGAAGCTGGTCACCAGCCACGCCTCGGCCTCACCGTAGGGCAACCGGATCCTGCTGACCGGTCCGCGCCCCGCCAGCGCGGCCAGCGCGGGGTCGAAATCCAGCGCGTCGGCGAAGTCGAAGGGGCAGACGGGCACTGCCGTGTCGTGGAACGACATACAGCCTCCTTTGCGCGCCGCTGGGCGCGTCGCTTCCGAGGTGCGGGTCCTTCCCGTGTCGGCCGCCGAGTGCCGGACAACGATGTCAGCGCGCGGAGGCGCTGACCGGGCCGGCCGGGCTGCCCCCGGAAGAGGCCACCGCGACCACTATGCGGGAGATCGGCCGGCCTCGCAGAACAGACGCTCGGGGCAACCTCTCGGCCACCGCCCTTCCGCACGGCCTCAGCGGCAGGGCCGGCAGCTTTGGATCGGCGAGCTCCGGCGCGGGCGGGGTTCCCCGTCGTAGCCCTTCACCTCGCCGAAGCGGGCGCCCGTCATCCGGTCGCGGGAGGAGCAGCGCAGGCGGCATTCCTCCGGTCGGTGAACGCACCGCGCCGCCGGCTCCGCCGGTCGGTGCCGGTCTCGGCCGCCCCCGTTCACCGGGCCGCCGCCGGCCCCGCCGGTTCCCGCCGGCCCCGGTGGCACTCCGCACCGCCGGCCCCCGCCGTTCCCTCAGGTGGCGGCGGTGATACTCGGAGCGTGGAGACCGCTTCCCTGGACCTGAACCTGCTGCGTACCTTCCTCGCGGTGTACCGCTCCGGATCGTTCACCGGCGCCGCCCGCCTGCTGGGCCTGTCGCAGCCGACGGTGACGACACAGATGCGCGCGCTGGAACGGCAGACCGGGCGGGAGCTGTTCGAGCGGCTGCCGCGCGGGGTGACGCCGACGCCCGTGGCCGACGAGCTGGCGGCCCGGATCGCCACGCCCCTGGACGAGCTGGCCGCGGTCGCCGGCCCCGCCCCGGCCGCCGGCACCCGGGCCGAGCCCGTCCACCTGGCCGGGCCGGCGGAACTCCTGTGCACCATGGCCCTGCCGGCCCTCGCCCCCCTGGTCGCCGAGGGCGTACGGCTTCGGGTGGCGACCGGGCTGACCGATCCGCTGCTGGACGAGCTGCGCGCCGGCCGGCACGACCTGGTGATCGCCACCCACCGCCCGCGCGGCCGCACCCTGCAGGCCGCACCGCTCAGCGACGAGGAGTTCGTGCTGGTCGCCGCCCCCGTCTGGGCCGAGCGGCTCTCGGACCGGCCGAGCGCCCCGCTCACCGAGGGTGAACAGCGCCCGGCGCAGGGCGCGTTGGACCCCGCCGTCCTGCAGGGCGTCCCGCTCGTCACCTACGCCGAGGACCTGCCGATCGCCCGCCGCTACTGGCGGCACGTCTTCGGCCGGCGCCTGTCCCGTACCGCCGCGGTGACCGTCCCCGACCTGCGCGGGGTCCTCGCGGCGGTGGCCGCGGGCGCCGGGTTCGGCGTGCTGCCCCGCTACCTGTGCCAGGACCTGCTGGACTCCGGCGCGCTCGTCGCGCTGCAGGAACCGGAGGACCCGCCGATCAACACCGGCTTCCTGGTCCAGCGGCCCGGCGCCTCCGACAACCCCGACGTCGCCCGCGTCCGCGCCCTGCTGCTGCGGGCGGCGCGCACCTGGTAGTGGCGGGGGAGCGGGGTTCAGACCGTGCCGGTTGCGGGCGGGGCCGGCCACTCCGGTGCCAGCACGGCCCAGATCTCCTCGTCGTGCCGCTCGCCCCGGTACAGGTGACTCCCGCGCAGCACGGCCTCCCTGCGCATGCCGAGCCGACGGGCGACCGCGATGCTGGGCGCGTTGCCGGCCGACACCCACCACTCGACGCGGTGGACGCCCCGCTCCCGGACCGCCCAGTCGATGAGCAGGCGGGCCGCCCGGGTCACCAGACCCCGGCCCACCGCGGCGGGCTCCAGCCAGCAGCCCGCCTCCGCCGTGCCCCCGGGCACGTCCAGCCGGCGCAGGATCACCGCACCCACCAGGACGCCGTCGAGGCGGATCCCCCGGATGAGACCCGCGTCGGCCGCCTCCTTCGCGGCGTAGGTCTCCAGGAACGCCCGGCTGGAGGCCAGGTCCGTGACCACGTCCGGCAGTCCGTTGAACCGCCCGACGAACTCCCGTCCCCGGTCCATGTGGGCCAGGAACTCCTCGGCCTGCCAGGGCGGGAGCGGGCACAACGCGGCGCCGTCGGCGCCCAGCGGGAGCGTGAACACGATCACCTTCGCGTGAGAGGGTGGGACATCTGGTACGCCAGCCTACGGTCGGCGCCCTCCCCGAGGGCGGTGAGGGTCTCGTCCAGCTCCATGAACCACTGCCAGCCCGGGCGGCCGTCGGCCCCGGCCAGCCGTGCCACCACCAGGTCCTCCAGCTCGGGGACGCGCCTGTTCTTCCAGATCTTGTCCGCCAGGCCGACCAGCAGGTCCTCCACACCGGTACCGGGAGCCGTCCAGGAGGCGTGCGTGCCGGCGAACCGGGCCAGTTCGGCGGGCACCCCCTGCGCCAGCAGCAACTCCCGGCCGGCCGCCTCGTGCCGGGCGCCGGGCCCGGACAACTCGGCCGGGTGCAGGGCCTTGCCGATGTCGTGCGTGGCCGCACCGAACAGCACCGCCTCAGCGTCGAACTCCAGTTGGGGGCAGTGCTCTCGCACCCATGCCACGAGCCGGGCGGCGACGTCGTGCACCGCCCTCAGGTGCGCCACCAGGCGCGGCGGCGCGTCGACCCGCTCCAGCAGGTCGACGGCCCGCCCGGGCAGGGGGCGCAGGGGCGGGTCCGTGGTGTCGTCCGTCGCGATCGACGGTGTGTCGCCGGCTGTCACCGTGCCAGAGTAGTCAACGACGCGCACCTTACGGCCGGTTGACGGGGGTATGGATGCAGGCGGTGCACACGGCTTCTCTGCTCGGCACGGGCGTCTTCTGGACGGTGGCCTACGTACTGCTCATCCGCACGGGGCTGCGGGAGCGCACCTTCGGGATGCCGGTCGTCGCCTTCGCCACCAACATCAGCTGGGAGTTCGTGTTCGCGTTCGTGCGGCCCCCTTCCGGGGTCATGCACGTCGTCAACATCGTCTGGTTCTGCTTCGACCTGGCCATCGGCTACACGGTCGTACGCCACGGCCGCGACGAATTCCTCTACCTGCCCCGCCCGTTGTACCTGCCCGCCCTCGCCGCGCTGCTCCTCCTGGCCTACCCCGGGATGGACCTCGCCTCCGAGCAGTTCGACGAGGGCGGCGGTGCGATCACCGCGTTCGGCGGCAACCTGGCGATGTCCGCCATGTTCCTGGCGATGCTCGCCGCCCGCCGGAGCACCCGCGGCCAGTCCACCGGCATCGCCCTGACCAAGCTGCTGGGCACGGCCTGCGCCTCCCTGGCGATGCTCACCGAACCCGGCCCGGCGCCCCGCCACGACACCGCTCTCCTGCACTACCTCTACGCCGGCTGCCTGCTGCTGGACCTCGTCTACCTCGCCGCCCTGCGGAGCGTGCGCCGGGCGTCGGTCCCCGCCTGACATCGTTGTCGCGTACGGCCTGG
The DNA here is from genome assembly GCF_055639035.1 of Streptomyces sp. NPDC107654. NCBI lineage: Bacteria > Bacillati > Actinomycetota > Actinomycetes > Kitasatosporales > Streptomycetaceae > Streptomyces > Streptomyces sp. NPDC107654. The sequence goes on along the minus strand of NZ_JBVKBI010000003.1, from coordinate 517,210 downwards.
TTGGCGCGGCGGGGTCGCGGGGCCGACGATGGTGGCGTGGGGTACGGCCGCCGCCGCAGCACCGGTGCCGTCCGAGGCCACCGGGGACGGAGGCCGGCCCTGGCCGCGGTCAGCGGCCGGAAGGGAGGACACCGTCATGCTGGAAGTGAAGACGGTCGAGAAGCCGGACGAACGGCGCGACTTCCCCCGCGGCCACCTCGAAGCACTCCACCTGACCGGGCTCGACTTCGCGGTGGGCACGTTCGAACCGGGATGGCGCTGGTCGGAGTGCGTGGCACCGATCGCGGGCACCGAGAGCTGCATGGTCCACCACAACGGATACGTGGTGCAGGGACGCATGCACCTCCGCATGGACGACGGCGGCGAGTCCGAGGTCGGTCCGGGCGACGTCTTCGTCTGCTCGCCCGGCCACGACGCCTGGGTGGTCGGTGACGAACAGGTCGTGGTGTACGACTTCGCCGGGACGATGGCGAACGAGTACGCGAAGGGTTAGCGGCGGAGCCCCGGGCCCCGCTCGCGAGATCCCCCCACCGGGCCGCACCGGGTGCGGCCCGGTGGCGTCCACACGGCACCGCACCGCACCGCACCGAACGGCACCGCACCTACGCACAGGCGACGGCACCCGTCCCGCGCAGCGGGGGCCTGTACGGGGCCGTCCGGGGCCGGGTGCGGCCCCCGCCTCACGCGTCGAAGACCTCCGCCCCCTCCTCCGCGAACGCGACCGCGTCCGGGTGGCCGAACAGGCCGGGCAGGCCGCCGGTGTGGAGGAAGACCGTCTTCTCGCCGGGGCGGACGTCGCCGTCCAGCACGGCTGCCCGGAGTCCGGCCAGGGCGCGGCCCGTGTAGATCGGGTCCAGGACCAGGCCCTCGCTGCGGGCGGCGAGCCGGAGGGCTTCGCGCACCGGGGCGGTCAGCGTGGCGTACCCGGCGCCCACCTGGTCCCGGCGGATCCGCAGGCCCTCCGGCGCGACCTCCGCGTCCGTGAGGGACGCGACGAGGTCCGCCACCGCCGCGGCCGGGTCGGTCAGCGCCCCGACGTCGACGCCCAGCACCGACCCGCTGCCGAGGGACGCGACCAGACCGGCCATCGTGCCGCCCGAGCCGAGCGCCACCACCGCCGTCCGCAGGTCCGGGAGTTGCTCGCGCAGCTCCTCGCCACAGCGCAGGTAGCCGCGTGCGCCCAGGGCGCTGGAGCCACCGAACGGGATGAGCGCCGGGCGGGCGCCGTCGGACCGCAGGCGCGCGCAGACCTCGGCCGCCGCCGTGTCGAGCCCGGCCCGGTCCACCTCGCCGGCCCAGGCGAGCCGGGCGCCGAGGAGGCCGTCCAGGGCCAGGTTCCCGGAGTGCGCGGTGCCCGGAGTGCCGCGCAGCACGAGGACGACGTCCAGGCCGAGCCGGGCGCCCGCGGCGGCGGTCAGCCGGGCGTGGTTGCTCTGCGGGGCACCCGTGGTCACGACCGTGTCCGCGCCCTCGGCGAGGGCCGCGCCCATCGCCCACTCCAGCTTGCGGATCTTGTTGCCGCCCCCGCCGAGCCCGGTCAGGTCGTCCCGCTTCACCCACAGGTCGTCCGGCCCGAGTCCGAGCGCGGCGGCCAGCCGGGGCGCCGGCTCCAGCGGGGTGGGAAAAGTGCCCAGCGGCACGGGAGGGTGATGCATGGCGGCGTCCTCGGGGCGGTCTCGGTGTCGTCGGCCGGGGGATCCCGGTGCTGTCGGCTGGTCGATCAGGGTGCCGGCGGCCGGTGGATCACGGCCTCGCCGGCCAGTGGATCACGTCCGGCCGTCCGGCGTCACACCGGGAGCAGCGCCGCGATCAGCCCGCTGAGCTGTCGGGCCGTGCGGCACTCGTGCATCTCGACCAGCTCGGCATAGGCCGGTGCGGCCGAGTCGCCGGTGCCCCAGCGGTCGCGCGGCTCGGGGTTCAGCCAGTGGACGCGCCGGGCCCGCCGGGAGAGTTCGCGTACGGCGGGGAGGTTCGGGTCGCTCATGTTGGTCCGCGCGTCACCGAGCACGAACACCGTCGTACGCGGGCCCACCGCACCGCCGTACCGCTCGGCGAACTCGCCCAGGGCCATGCCGTAGTCGCTGCTGCCGTGCCATCCGGTGAGCGTGGCCTCGGCGCGGATCCGGGCGCCGAGCCCGTCGGGGTCGGCGCGGCCGTGGTCGAGCAGGCCGGTGACCTCGTCCAGCCGGTTGACGAAGGCGAACACACGGACCTTGCCGAACTGGTCGTGCAGGGCCTGCACGAGGAGCATGGTGAAGTCGGAGAAGCCGGACACGGAGCCGGAGACGTCGCAGAGCAGGACGAGTTCGGGGCGGACCGGGCGGCGCCGGCGCAGCACCGGCCGCATCGGCACCCCGCCCGTGGACAGCGAGGAGCGCAGGGTGCGGCGCAGGTCGATCGTGCCGCGCGCGGCCCGGCGGCGCCGTGCGGCGAGGCGGGTGGCCAGCTTGCGCGCCAATGGCTGGACCGCCCTGCGCAGCTCGGCGAGTTGGTCCCGGTTGGCGTACAGGAAGTCGACCCGGTCGGCGGTGGGCCGGACCGCGCGCCGCGCGATCTCGTCCCGCCCGCGCCGCTCCGCGACCCGGCGCCGGGCCTCCGCGCCGACCATCCGCCGGAACTCCTCGATACGGCGCCTGATCTCGTCGTCCAGCAGCCGGTCCGCGAACCCGCCACCGCTGCCGCTACCGGCTCCCCGGCCCCGGACGTCGGCCCGGACCCGGGCCAGCAGGGTCTGGGGGCGCAGCCGGTCCAGGGTCTGGTACGCCGAGAAGCCGTCCGATCCCGGGGAACCGCCGTACCCGCCCAGGCCGTCGACCGCCTCCGCCGCCAACTGCGCCATCAGCGCCCGGTCGTCGGCGGCCAGCGCGTCCGCGAGCCGGTCGCGCAGCGTCTCCCGGTCCCGTGCGGCGTCCTCGGGGCCACCGACACCGCGCGGGAAGTACAGGTCGAAGACCGCGTCGAACAGGGTCCGTTGGCCCGGGCCGTGCAGCAGGGTCGCGGCCAGGCCCTCGCGCAGCAGCTCGCGGTCCGCGAGGCCCAGCGCCTCCACCGCGCGGGCCGCGTCCACGGTCTCGCCGGTGCCGATCCGCACCCCGTGCGCGCGCAGCGCCGCGGCCAGGCCGGTGATCCGGTCGGCGACGGCGGTCACAGCGCGTCCACGTCGAGCTTGGCCGCCGCCTTCTGGATGTCGTCCTGGTGCTTGAGGATCACCCCTAGGGTGTCCCGTACGACGGTCTCGTCCAGTGTGCCGGCGCCCAGGGCGAGCAGGGTGCGCGCCCAGTCGATGGTCTCGGCGACGGACGGCACCTTGCGCAGGTCCATGGCGCGCAGCGCGCCGACCACCCGGACCACGGACTCGGCCAGCGCCTCGCCGAGGCCCGGCGCCTTCAGCCGTACGATCCTCCGCTCCAGCTCCTCCTCCGGGAAGCCGATGTGCAGGAACAGGCAGCGGCGGCGCAGGGCCTCGGACAGTTCGCGGCCGGCGTTGGAGGTGAGCACGACGAACGGGCGGCGGGTCGCGGTGACCGTGCCCAGCTCCGGGACCGTGACCTGGAAGTCGCTGAGCACCTCCAGCAGCAGCCCCTCCATCTCGACGTCGGCCTTGTCGGTCTCGTCGATCAGCAGCACGGTCGGCTCGTCGCCGCGGATGGCGGTCAGCAGCGGGCGGGGGAGCAGGAACTCCTCGCTGAAGATGTCGGTGCGGGCCTCGTCCCAGCTCTCGTCGCGGCCCGCGCTGATGCGCAGCAGCTGCTTGGCGTGGTTCCACTCGTACAGGGCCCGGGACTCGTCGACGCCCTCGTAGCACTGGAGGCGGACCAGCCGGGCGTCGGCGACCTGGGCGACGGCCTTGGCCAGCTCCGTCTTGCCGACCCCGGCGGGGCCCTCGACCAGCAGCGGCTTGCCCAGCCGGGCGGCGAGGAAGACGGTGGTGGCGACGGCGGGCGAGGCGAGGTAGCCGGTCTCGGCGAGGCGGGCGGAGACGTCGTCGACGGACGTGAACAACGGGGCCTCCGGTGGTTCGGGGGTTCGGGGAGTCGCGGTCGGTGTGTCAGGGTGTGCGGTCCTCAGCGTCCGCCCTCCTATCTAAGCGCTTGTTCAGCCCTCGCGCCATGGGATACGACCCCGCAATACACCGATCGGTTTCACCGCGCGGTAACCTCGCTGTATGGCCGGCACACAGAAGGCGTCCCCGCGCGAGAGGCTCCTCGACGCCGCCGCGCGGCTCTCCTACCGCGACGGCGTGTCCATCGGCGTGGAGGCGCTCTGCCGGGAGGCGGGTGTCTCCAAGCGGTCGATGTACCAGCTCTTCGACAGCAAGGACGCGATGCTGGCGGCGAGCCTGGAGCGGCGCGTCCCGCGGTACCTGACCCTGTTCACGCACCCCGACGCGGAGGCCGCGACCCCCCGCGAGCGCATCCTGTACGTCTTCGAACAGCTCCGGAAGGGCTCCGCGGACCCCGGCTACCACGGCTGTCCCTACCTGGCGGCGCTGATCGAACTGAAGGATCCCGGGCACCCGGCGAGCGTGGTCGCCCGCGGGGTCAAGGACACCCTGACGCGGAGCTTCCGCGCGGACGCGGAGCGGGGCGGCGCCCGCGACCCCGAGCTGCTCGCCCGTCAGCTCGCGCTGGTCTTCGACGGCGCAAGCGCCCGGGCGGGCGCGCGGGTGGACCACTTGGACGACGGGCTCGCCACGGCGACGGTGACCGCCCTGCTGGACGCGGCGGGGGTGGGCTAGCCCCTCCGGGGCCCGGGAACCGGAGAACCGGGAAGCCCTCCCAGCAGCCCCCTCAGGGCCCCGGCGCCCCCGTACGGGCCAGCACAGCGTGCCGATCCGGTCGTCCGGCCGGTCCAATTAAACCGTGACCGCGCCCCCGGACGACTGCCTCGCGCGCAACGAATGGATCTGCGGCGCCTATCTGGGCACCCGCCGCCAGATCCTGCTGGAAGCGGTCGTCCAGCACCTCCAGCTGACCTTCCTGGCGGTCCTGATCGGCCTGGCCGTCGCCCTGCCGCTCGCGGTGCTGGCCCGCCGCTGGGGCTGGGCGGCAGGACCGGTGCTCGCGGTCACGACGATCCTCTACACCATCCCGTCGCTGGCCATGTTCTCCCTGCTCCTGCCCCTCTACGGCCTCTCGGCCGGTCTCGTCGTCGCCGGGCTGGTGCTGTACTCGCTCACCCTGCTGGTCCGCAACATCCTCGCGGGCCTGCGCGCGGTACCGGAGGAGACCCGGCAGGCCGCGCGCGGTCTCGGTTACGGCCCGGTCCGTCTGCTGCTCACCGTCGAGCTGCCCCTCGCCCTGCCCGCCGCGATGGCCGGCCTGCGCATCGCCACCGTCTCGGCGGTCTCCCTGGTCACGGTGGGCGCGATCGTCGGCTTCGGCGGGCTCGGCAACCTCATCTACGCGGGCATGAACACCTACTTCAAGGCCCAGGTGCTCACCGCGTCCGTGCTGTGCGTGCTGATCGCCGTCGCCGCCGACCTGCTCCTGCTGGGCGTGCAGCGGCTGATCACCCCCTGGACACGGGCGGCCCGCGGATGAGCCCCGCCCGGCCGCGGAAGGCCCCCGCATGAGCACCCTCACCGCCTCCTGGGACTGGCTCACCGACCCCGCGCACTGGCCGGGCGACGACGGCATCCGGCACCGGCTGCTCCAGCATCTCGCGCTCACCGTCGTCTGCCTGCTCCTCAGCTGTCTGATCGCCCTGCCCGTCGCGCTCGTCCTCGGCCACCTCGGCAAGGGCGGCGCGCTCGCCGTGAACCTCTCCAACGTCGGCCGGGCCGTCCCCACCTTCGCCGTGCTGGTCCTGCTGCTCCTCACCCCGGTCGGCAGGTGGGGCGAGGGTCCGACGGTGGTCGCCCTGGTGCTGTTCGCCGTACCGCCGCTGCTCACCAACGCCTACGTCGGGATGCGCGAGGTCGACCGCGGAGTGGTGCAGGCGGCCCGGGGCATGGGCATGACCGGCCGACAGCTGCTCTTCCGCGTGGAACTGCCCCTTTCGCTCCCGCTGCTGCTGAACGGGGTGCGGATCGCCGCCGTCCAGCTCGTCGCCACCGCCACCATCGCCGCGCTCGCGGGCGGCGGCGGCCTCGGCCGGATCATCACGGCCGGCTTCAACCTGGCCAGCACCCCCCAGGTGGTCGCGGGCGCGCTGCTCGTCGCCGTGTTCGCGCTCGTCGTCGAGGGCGTCTTCGAGATCGCCGAGCGGCTGGCACCGGCCTGGGTCAGGAGCGGCCGGTGAGGGGCCGTACGGCACTGGCCGCGCTCGCGCTCCTCGCGCTGGGCGCCTGCACCACGGGACCGTCCCTGGAGAACCGCGGCCAGGTCACCGCACCGCCCGGCGACAGCCGCCACCTGACCGTCGGCTCGGCCGGCTTCACCGAGAGCGACCTGCTCGCCCAGCTGTACGCCCAGCTGCTGAACCGGGCCGGCTACCGGACGTCCCTCCTCACCGTCGCCAACCGGGAACTGTACGAACCGGCCCTGGAGTCCGGCCAGATCGACGTCGTCCCCGAGTACGCGGCCACCTTCGCCGACTGGCTGGGCGCCAAGACGCACGGCGCCGACGCCGCCCCGGCCGGCTCGCCCGACCTCGGCGCCACCATGCGGGCGCTGCGCACCCTCACCGCGCCCCGAGGCCTCACCGTCCTCCCGCCGGGCCGGGCCGTCGACCAGAACGCCTTCGCGGTGACCGCCGCCTACGCCCGCCGGCACCGGCTGAGGACCCTCAGCGACCTCGGCGCCTCCGGACTGCGGGTACGGCTCGCGGCGGGCGACGAGTGCGTGCAACGGCCGTACTGCGCGCCGGGCCTGCGGAAGGTGTACGGCATCGACATCACCGGCGTCGACCCCAAGGGGGTCGGCACCACCCAGGCCAAGCGGGCGGTGCAGGCCGGGCGGGACCAGATGGTGCTGACCACCACCACCGACGCCACGCTCGGCTCCTTCGGCCTGGTCCTGCTCGCCGACGACCGTCACCTGCAGAACGCCGACTACGTCGTCCCGGTCGTCAACCGCGCCCGCGCGGGCGGCCCCGGCGTGGCGAAGGCGCTCGGCACGCTCAACGACGTCCTCACCACCGGAGACCTGGCCGCCATGAACCAGCAGGTCGACAGCTGGCGCCGGCTGCCCGCCGACGTGGCCCGCGCCTACCTGAGGAACAAGGGCCTGCTGAAGTGACCCCGGTCAGGCGTCCGCCACCGAGTCGAACGGCACCTCCCCCCGCGTCACGCCGCGCGCGTCCGCGTCCACCGAGCGGCGCAGCGCCTCGTGCAGCTTGGCGGGGGTCAGCACGCCGAGGAACCGCGCCCCCTCCAGCACCGCGACCCACCCGGCGTCGTACTGGAGCATCACCCCGAACGCCTGCTTCAGCGGTGCGCCGACCGGCACCCAGGCGGTCATCCGGTGGGTGAGGTCCCCGACCGTGCCGCCCACCACCAGTTCGTCGATGCCGACCCAGCCGCGCAGGTCACCGCCCGCGTCCAGGACCACCGCCCAGCGAGCGCCCTCGGCCCGCAGCCGCTCCAGCGCCCGCCCCGCGGGCTCGTCCAGCCGGGCCACGGGCGGCTGCTCCAGGTCGTCCCGTTCGATCGCGGTGACCGACAGCCGCTTCAGCCCGCGGTCCGCGCCCACGAACCCGGCGACGTACGGCGTCGCGGGCGCCCCGAGCACCGCGCCCGGCGTGTCGAACTGCTCGATACGGCCCTGCCCGTACACGGCGATCCGGTCGCCGAGCCGGACGGCCTCCTCGATGTCGTGCGTGACCAGCAACACCGTCTTGCGCACGGCGGCCTGCATCCTCAGGAACTCGTCCTGCAACTGCTCGCGCACCACCGGGTCGACGGCGCCGAACGGCTCGTCCATCAGCAGCACCGGCGGGTCCGCGGCCAGCGCCCGCGCCACGCCGACCCGCTGCCGCTGTCCGCCGGACAGCTGCTCCGGGTAGCGCGGTCCGTACGTCTTCGGGTCGAGGCCCACCAGGTCCAGCAGCTCGGCCGCCCGCGCCCGCGCCTTCGCCCGCTTCCAGCCGAGCAGCGCGGGCACGGCCGCGGTGTTGTCCAGGACGGTGCGGTGCGGGAAGAGACCCACCTGCTGGATGACGTACCCGATCCGGCGGCGCAGCCGGACCGGGTCGACGGTCGCGATGTCATCGCCGCCGACGAGGATCCGGCCGGAGGTCGGCTCGATGAGCCGGTTGACCATCATCATGGTGGTCGTCTTGCCGCACCCGGACGGGCCGACGAGCGTGACCAGTTCGCCCTCGGACACCTCGAAGGAGAGGTCGTCCACGGCCGTCGTACCGTCCGGATACCGCTTGGTGACCTGCTCGAACCGGATCATTCCCTCACGTTACGGCAGCGTGCCCGGGGGCTCATCCCGCCGTGCCCCGACCGGCGGACAGCGGGCCGGTCAGTGCCCGGTCGTCAGCAGGGTCTCGCCGTACCGTGTGCCTGCCTCCAGGGCCTCACGGGTCACGGTGCAGGTGCGCATGGCGAGCGGGGGCACGCCCAGGTCGAAGCCGGGGGAGGGGGTGGGTTCGCCGCTCAGCATCCCCCACGGCGGCAGCGTGCCGTCGGCGGGCACGGCCCGGGCCGGCTCCCGCACGCCCGGCCCGGCGACGGCGTCGAGGACCTGCTCGGCGCCCCGTCCGCCGGTCGGCTCCAGCACCCGGGCGGCCCCGTCCTCCTCGTCGGAGACGATCACCTCGGCGGCGCCGTCGTCCAGCAGCCGCTGCCGTTTGGCGCGGGTCCGGGTGACGGCGACGGGCGTCGCGCCGAGCCGGTTCGCCGTCTGGATCGCGGCCAGACCGGGGCTGCCGGAGGCCGCGTTCACCACGGTCACGTCGCCGGCCCGGATCCCGCAGACCTCCGCCATCACGCCGTACGCCGTCAGGTACGGCATCCCCACCGCCGCCGCTGACCGGGCCCGTCCCGCGGGAGCGGGGGAGCAGACGGCTTGACCCGACGCGGACCGGGTGCGGTCCGCGGCCCCGGCTGCACCTCTCCGGGACCCGGCTCACCCGGCTCCGGTCCTCCGGCAGGTTCTCGTACCAGCGGGGTCGTCAGTCGAGCAGGATCACCTCCAGGGTGCGCGGGCCGTGCACGCCCTCCACCCGGTCCAGCTCGATGTCGCTGGTGGCCGACGGGCCGGAGATCCAGGTCAACGGGCGGACCGGGTCGAGCCGTTCGAGGGCCTGCGGGACCGAGGACACGACCTGGTCCGGGACCCGGACGACACAGATGTGGTGGTCGGGGACGAGCGAGATACGGCGCCGGCCCTGGTCCGGGGAGCCGTCGAGGACGATCGTGCCGGTCTCGGCGACCGCCACGGCGCACCCCGTCACCACGCTGTCGACCCGGTCCAGCCGCTGCGCGGTGTCCGCCGCCCGGTCGTCGATCCGCACGGCGTCCACGGCGGCCGTCCACCCCGGGGGCAGCCCGGCCGGCACCAGTACCTCCCGGGAGCCCCGCTCGGCCAGCAACCTGCCGATCAGCGCGGGCAGTCGCTCCGGACCGCAGCGGTGCACGACCGCCCGGTAGTCCGCCAGGTTCTCCGCCAGCAGCTCCACCGTCTCCCCGGCGGTCCGCCGCCCGTGCTCGCGCAGATAGTCCCGGGGCACGGCCTCCTCGTACGGCCCCTCGTCCACGGGCACGTCGGCGAGGGCGCGCCGCACCCGGCCCAGGATCCGCTCCCTGCTGCTCACTCGGCACCGTCCTTCCCGCCGCGCGTGCGCTGCCACCAGTCCCGGAAGGGCTCCGGCGGCACGGCCGGCAGGTCCCGGGTGCCGCTCCACGCCCGGCCGGGTCCCGGCAGGGTGCGGGGGTGCAGCCGGCGGGTCCGGGAGGCCAGCCGCTGGCCGGTGCGAAGGGCGCCGGGGTGCGTGAACGCCCAGCGCGCCGCCCGCATCGCCGCCCGCTCGGCCGCGTGCCCCTTCGCCGGGCGGAGCACCACCTTGTTGCCCTGCCGCACCGCCGGACCCCCCTCCACCACCCGCTCCCGCAGGTGCACCAGCACCTCGGGGATGTCGATGGCGACCGGGCACACCTCGTAACAGGCCCCGCACAGGCTCGACGCGTACGGCAGGGAGGCGTCGATCGCGTCGGCCGTGCCCCTCAGTTGGGGGCTGAGGATGGCGCCGATGGGGCCCGGGTAGACCGAGCCGTACGCGTGTCCTCCGGCCCGCTCGTACACCGGGCACACGTTCAGGCAGGCCGAGCAGCGGATGCAGCGCAGCGCCTGGCGGCCGACCCGGTCGGCGAGGGTGTCGGTGCGGCCGTTGTCCAGCAGGACCAGATGGAAGGCGCGGGGCCCGTCCTCGTCCGTGGTGCCCGTCCACATGCTGGTGTACGGGTTCATGCGCTCGGCGGTGGAGGAGCGGGGGAGGGTCTGGAGGAAGACCTCCAGGTCCCGCCAGGTGGGGACGACCTTCTCGATGCCGACGACCGAGATGAGGGTCTCCGGCAGGGTCAGGCACATCCGGCCGTTGCCCTCGGACTCCACGACGACCAGCGTGCCGGTCTCGGCGACCATGAAGTTGGCACCGGAGACGCCGACCTTGGCGCGCAGGAACTTCTCCCGCAGGTGCAGCCGGGCCGCCTCGGCGAGTTCGGCGGGCGTGTCCGTGAGGTCCTCCGGCGCGGGCCGGCCCCACCTGCCCATCTCCTCGCGGAAGATGTCCCGGATCTCCCCCCGGTTGCGGTGGATGGCCGGGACCAGGATGTGCGAGGGGCGGTCCTCGCCCAACTGGACGATCAGCTCGGCGAGATCGGTTTCGTAGGCACGGATGCCCTCGGCCTCCAGAGCCTCGTTGAGGCCGATCTCCTGGGTGGCCATCGACTTGACCTTGACGACCTCCGACTCGCCGGTCTCCCGGACCAGCCGGGCGACGATCCGGTTGGCCTCGTCGGCGTCGGCGGCCCAGTGGACGGTACCGCCGGCCGCGGTGACCGACTCCTCCAGCCGGAGCAGATACCGGTCGAGATGGCGCAGCGTGTGGTCCTTGATCCGGCTGCCCGCCTCCCGCAGCGCCGCCCAGTCGGACAACTCGCCCACCGCCCTGGCCCGTTTGGCCCGGATGGTGTGGGTCGCGTGCCGCAGGTTGCCACGCAGGGTGGGGTTGTGGACGGCATCGTGCGCGGCCTGGGGGAAGGCCGGCATGCCGACGAACGTTCCGGTCATGCCGGTCCCTCCTCGGTCGTTGCGGTCATACCGCCGGTTCCTCCTCCGTGCTCGCCAGGATCTCCGCGATGTGCACCGGCCGCATGCCCGTCCGCAGCCGGCTCATCGTGCCGCCGAGGTGCATCAGACAGGAGTTGTCGGCCGCGCACAGCACCTCCGCACCCGTCGACTCGGCGTTGCGCACCTTGTCCACGCCCATCGCCGCCGACACCTCCGCGTTCTTCAGCGCGAACGTGCCGCCGAACCCGCAGCACTCCTCGGCGCCCGGCAGCTCGACCAGCTCCAGTCCCCTGACGGCCTGGAGCAGCCGGCGCGGCCGGTCGCCGAGCCCCAGCCCGCGCAGCCCGTGACAGGTCGGGTGGTACGTCACCTTGTGCGGGTAGCAGGCGCCGACGTCCGTCACGCCGAGCACGTCCACCAGGAACTCGGTCAGCTCGTACGTCTTCGGCACCACCGGCGCCAGCGTCCGCGCGAGAACGTCCCCGCGTCCCTCGGCCCGCGCCCGTTCCCCCATCCGCGGATACAGCTCCCGCACCATCGCCCCGCACGAACCGGACGGCGTCACGATCGCCTCGTACTCCCGGAAGACATCGGAGAAGTGGCGGGCCAGGGGTTCGGCCTCGTGGCGGTAGCCGGTGTTGTAGTGCGCCTGCCCGCAGCAGCTCTGGCCCATCGGGAAGTCGACGTCGACACCCAGTCTGGTCAGCAGTTTCACCACGGCACGCCCGGTGTCCGGATAGAGCGTGTCGTTGACGCAGGTCAGGAACAGGGCGACACGCATCGCGGCTCCTCGGTGGCGGTCGTCGGACGAGTGCAGGGTAGTCGGCGGTGTCGCACCGAGGGGAGGCGCGGCTCACCGCGTGGCGAGCCGCGCCTCGGCCGCCCGCCACCGGCCGCTGTCGCCGCGGGGCGTGTACCGGGTGAGCGGCTGGGTCCGGGTCAGCAGCCGGCGCAGCGCGGCCAGGTCGCCGACGAGTCCGTGCGCGCGGGCCTGCACGAGGACGTTGCCGAGGGCCGCCGCCTCGGTCGCACCGGCCACCACCGGCAGACCGCAGGCGTCGGCCGTCAGCTGGCACAGCAGCGCGTTGCGGGTGCCGCCGCCGACCAGGTGCACCACGTCCACCGGACGGTCGGCCAGCCGCCGCGCCTCCCGTACGGCCCGCCGGTGGGCGAGGGCCAGCGAGTCGAGGATGCACCGGGTGGTCTCGGCCCGCGTCCGCGGCACCGGCTGCCCCGACACCCGGCACGCCTCGGCGATCCGCTCCGGCATCCGCCCCGGCGCCAGGAACGCCTCGTCCCCGGCGTCCACCACCGAGCGCAGCGCCGGCACGGTGGCCGCCTCCCGCAGCAGCGCCCCCAGATCCGGCTCCCCCCAGGCCCGTACGCACTCCTGGAGCAGCCACAGCCCCATGATGTTGCGCAGATAGCGGACGGTGCCGTCGAGCCCCAGCTCGTTGGTGAAGTTCGCCGCCCGGCTCTCCTCGGTGAGTACGGGCGCGTCCAGCTCGAGGCCCGCCAGGGACCAGGTGCCGGTGCAGATGTAGGCGAAGCGCTCCCCGGCCGTCGCCGGGATCGCGGCCACCGCGGAGGCGGTGTCGTGCGAGCCGACGGCCGTCACCGGCACCGGTCCGGCCAGGCCCGTCTCCGCCAGCACCTCCGGCCGCAGCGTCCCGGCCGGATCGCCGGGCCGCCGCAGGGGCGCGAACAGGCCGAGGTCGACACCCAGCCGCTCGGCGACCCCGTAGGCCCAGTCACGGGTGCGGGGGTCGATCAGCTGGGTGGTGGAGGCGTTGGTCAGCTCGGTGCCCTGCTCGCCGGTGAGCCAGTACGTCAGCAGGTCCGGGATGAGCAACAGCCTTCGCGCACACCTCGGTTGTGCGGTCGAGCGGGCTGCCGTCAGCTGGTACAGGGTGTTGAACGGGGCGTACTGGATGCCGGTCGCCGCGTACAGCTCCGACGCCGGCACGTTCGCCCACACCTTCTCCGCCACGCCCTCCGTGCGGGCGTCGCGGTAGTGCACCGGGTTGCCGAGCAGGGCCCCGTCGGCGTCCAGCAGACCGTAGTCGACGCCCCAGCCGTCGACGCCGACGGAGGCGAGCCGTCCACCGCAGCGGGCGCCGGCCGCCCGCAGTCCGTCCAGGACACCGCCGTACAGGGCGAGCACGTCCCAGCGCAGCCCCTCCGGCACCCGCACCGGCCGGTTGGGGAACCGGTGCGCCTCGCTCAGCTCCACCGAGTCCGGGCCCACCCGCCCCACCATCACCCGCCCGCTGGAGGCGCCCAGGTCGACGGCGGCGTACGACTTCACGCCCGCGCTCACCGCAGGAACGCGGCCGCCACACCCGCGTCGACCGGGATGTGCAGGCCGGTGGTGTGGGTGAGGTCCCCGCCGGTGAGCGCGAACACCGCGTTCGCCACGTGCTCGGGCAGCACCTCCCGCTTCAGGAGGGTCCGCCGCGCGTAGAACTCGCCCAGCTCCTCCTCCGGCACCCCGTACACCGCGGCCCGCTGCGCCCCCCAGCCCCCGGCGAAGATCCCGGACCCGCGCACCACTCCGTCCGGGTTCACCCCGTTCACCCGGATCCCGTGCTCGCCCAGCTCGGCGGCGAGCAGCCGCACCTGATGGGCCTGGTCGGCCTTGGCCGCGGAGTAGGCGATGTTGTCCGGCCCGGCGAAGACGGCGTTCTTCGAGGCGATGTAGACGATGTCACCGCCCAGCCCCTGCGCGGTCATCACCCGCGCCGCCTCCCTGGACACGAGGAAGGACCCGCGGGCCATGACGGCGTGCTGGAGGTCCCAGTCGTCCGCCGACGTCTCCAGCAGCGGCTTGGAGACGGAGATCCCGGCGTTGTTCACGACGAGGTCCACCCCGCCGAAGGCGAGCACGGCCGCCCGGAACGCGGCGGCGATCCGTTCCTCGGACGTCACGTCGACGGTGACGGCGACCGCCGTGTCGGGACCGCCCAGCTCCTCGGCGACGGCCGAGGCCGTCTCCCCGTTCAGATCGGCGACGACGACACACGCCCCCTCGGCCGCCAGCCGGTGCGCGATCGCCTTCCCGATCCCGCTGCCGGCCCCCGTCACGAACGCGACGCGCGTGGCGAGCGGCTTCGGCGCGGGCATCCGCCGCAGCTTGGCCTCCTCCAGCGCCCAGTACTCGATGCGGAACTTCTCGGCTTCCTCGATCGGCGCGTACGACGAGACGGCCTCGGCCCCGCGCATCACGTTGACGGCGTTGACGTAGAACTCGCCGGCCACCCGGGCGGTCTGCTTGTCCTTGCCGAAGGAGAACATGCCGACGCCCGGGACGAGGACGACGGCCGGGTCGGCGCCGCGCATGGCGGGGGAGTCGGGCAGCGAGTGCCGCCGGTAGTAGGCGGCGTACTCCTCGCGGTACGCGGCGTGCAGCTCCTTCAGCCGGGCCACGGCCTCGTCCAGCGGCGCCGCCGGCGGCAGGTCCAGGACGAGCGGCCGTACCTTGGTCCGCAGGAAGTGGTCGGGGCAGGAGGTGCCGAGGGCGGCGAGCCGGGGATGTCCGGCACGCGCGAGGAAGTCGAGCACGACGTCCGAGTCGTCGAAGTGCCCGACCTGGGGCCTGTCCCGCGAGGCGAGCGCGCGGACGTACGGCGCGAGGGCCGCGGCCCGCTCCCTCCGCTCGGCCTCGGGCAGCGCCTCGTACCCCTCGACGACCGGCCCGAACGGCTCCGCCCTCCCCCTCTCGGCGAGGAACGCCTCGGCGGTGCGGATGATGTGCAGCGAGTTCCGCTCGCACTCCTCGGAGGAGTCGCCCCAGGCGGTGATCCCGTGGCCGCCGAGGACGCATCCGACGGCCCGCGGATGGGCGGCCCTGACGGCGGCGATGTCCAGCCCGAGCTGGAACCCGGGCCGCCGCCACGGCACCCACACCACGCTGTCCCCGAAGCACTCGGCGGTCAGCTTCTCCCCGTCGGCCGCACAGGCCAGCGCGATGCCGGAGTCGGGGTGCAGATGATCCACGTGCGGGGCGTCCACCAATCCGTGCATGGCGGTGTCGATGGAGGGCGCGGCCCCGCCCCTGCCGTGCAGGCAGTAGTCGAACGCGGCGACCATCTCGTCCTCGCGCTCGACCCCCGGGTACACCTCCGCCAGAGCCCGCAGCCGGTCCAGCCGCAACACGGCCAGCCCGCCCTCGGTGAGCGTACCGAGGTCGCCGCCGGACCCCTTGACCCACATCAGCTCCACGTCACCGCCGGTGACGGGGTCGGTGGCGGTGCCTTTCGCGGAGGCGTTGCCCCCGGCGTAGTTGGTGGTGCGGGGGTCGGAACCGAGGCGGTGGGAGCGGTCGAGGAGAGCGGCGACTTCGGGGTGGGTGGTCATGAGTACGGTTCCTTTTCCGGAAGGGGGACGTGTGGAAAGGGACGCGGGGAACTGCGCGAGAGACCACGACGGGCCCGCGCTCCGCGACGGCGCTCGGAGGCCGACGCTTCACGCCCCCCAGCCGGCCGGCTCCCCGCCCACCCGCTCGGCGACGATCCGCTCGGCCCACCCGGAGCGGGCATACGCGGCCATGGGATCCGGATCCAGCCCCGACTCCTCCCGGACCTCGGCGAGGAGCCCGCGCACATCGGTGTCGTACGCGTCCATCAGCACGGCATTGGCCGCCAGCACGTCCCCCGCCCCCTGAGCCGCGGCCAGCGCCTCGCGGTCGACGAGCAGGGCCTTCGCCGTGGCCTCCTGGACGTTCATCACCGACCGGATGATCGCGGGGATCTTCGGCTCGATGTTGTGGCACTGGTCGAGCATGAACGCGACCTCGGAGGTGAACCCGCCGCCCCGGATCACCTCGCACATGATCCGGAACAACTGGAACGGGTCCGCCGCCCCCACCATCAGGTCGTCGTCGGCGTAGAAGCGCGAGTTGAAGTCGAACCCGCCGAGCTTCCGCTCCCGCAGCAGCGTCGCCACGATGAACTCGATGTTGGTCCCCGGAGCGTGATGCCCGGTGTCCACGACCACCCGGGCCTTCTCGCCGAGCTTGAGGCAGTGCGCGTACGCGGTCCCCCAGTCCGGCACGTCCGTGGTGTAGAACGCCGGCTCGAAGAACTTGTACTCCAGCAGCATCCGCTGCCCCTCGCCGAGCCGCGCGTACACCTCGGCCAGCCCCTCCGCGAGCCGGTCCTGCCGGGCGCGGATGTCGTCCTGCCCGGGATAGTTCGTGCCGTCGGCGAACCACAGCTTCAGGTCCCGCGAGCCGGTGGCGTCCATGATGTCGACGCACCGGAGCAGATGGTCGACGGCCTTGCGCCGCACCGCCGCGTCGGGGTGGCAGACGCTGCCCAGCCTGTAGTCGTCGTCCTGGAAGGTGTTGGAGTTGACGGCGCCCAGCCGCACGCCCCGCTCCTCGGCGTACTCCGCGAGGGCCGCGTAGTCCTCCACCGTGTCCCAGGGGATGTGCAGGGCGACGGTCGGCGCCACCCCGGTGAGGGCGTGCACCCGCGCCGCGTCCTGGAGCTTCTCCCACGGCGAGCGCGGCACCCCGGCCTGGGCGAAGACCTTGAAGCGGGTCCCGGAGTTCCCGTACGCCCACGACGGCGTCTCGACGGCCTGGGTCTTGAGCGCGGCCTTCACCGCGGCGAGGTCGGTCACTTCGGGGCTCCTGGGAAGTCGGTGGACGACTGAGCGGAATGAAACGATTCAGGACGGCAAGCTAGGTGCCGACCGAAGGGGTGTCAAGCAGTCCGGCGGCTCCCGGCGCTGCGTGATTCCGCCATGAATCCCGCCTGTCGAAACCTTTTCAACACGGACCCATTGACGTGGCATGGCTGTGGTGCCTACCGTCCCGGCCATCCACTTGAAACCTTTCACGACCCCGGGGCGGCGACGCGGCCCTGCCGTCCCCGCCGCCGGTGTCGCCGAGGAGCCCCCCATGACCCACCCGCCTGACACGGGACCGGCCCCCGTACTGGCGCTGAAGGGCGTCTCCAAGTCCTTCGGCGCCGTACGCGCCCTGCGGGACGTCTCCCTGGAACTGCTGCCCGGCGAGGTGCACGCCCTCGCCGGCGAGAACGGCGCGGGCAAGTCGACGCTGATCAAGACCCTCGCCGGAGTACACCGGCCGGACACCGGGCAAGTGCTGCTCGACGGCGAGCCCGTGGTGTTCCACGGCCCCGGCGACGCCCGTGACGCCGGCATCGCCGTGATCTACCAGGAACCGACCCTCTTCCCGGACCTGTCGATCGCCGAGAACATCTTCATGGGCCGCCGGCCCCGGCGCTCCCTGGGCCGGATCGACCACCGGGCCACCCGCGCGGCGACGGCCGCCCTGATGCGGCGGCTCGGCGTCGACCTCGACCCCGACCGGCCCGCCCGCGGGCTGTCCATGGCGGACCAGCAGATCGTGGAGATCGCCAAGGCACTCTCCTTCGACGCCCGGGTGCTGGTCATGGACGAGCCGACGGCCGCCCTGACCGGCAGCGAGGTCGCCCGTCTGTTCGGTGTCGTCCGCACGCTGCGCGAGCAGGGCGCGGCCGTGCTGTTCATCTCGCACCGCCTGGAGGAGATCTTCGCGATCTGCCGGAAGGTGACCACGCTGCGGGACGGCGCCCGGATCGCCAGTGAGCCGCTCGCCGGGATGACAGAGGACGACCTGATCCGCCGGATGGTCGGCCGTGACCTGGCCGAGCTGTACCCCAAGCAGGAGGTGGAGTTGGGCGAGGTGGTGCTGAGCGTCCGCCGGCTGACCCGCGAGGGCGTCTTCACCGACGTGTCCTTCGAGGTACGGCGCGGGGAGATCGTCGGCCTCGCGGGGCTCGTGGGGGCGGGCCGTACCGAGGTGGCCCGCGCGGTGTTCGGTGTGGACCGCTGGGACGCGGGCGAGGTCGAGGTCGCCGGGCGCCGGCTCCGGGGCGGCGCGCCGTCCCTGGCGATGGCGGCGGGGCTGGCCCTCGTCCCGGAGGACCGGCGGGCCCAGGGCCTGGTGATGGACCTGTCGATCGAGCGGAACATCGGCCTGACCGGGCTCCGTACGACCGCCCGGGCCGGACTGGTGAACCCGGGCGCCGAGCGCGGCCGCTCCCTGGACTGGGCGGTGCGGCTCCAGGTGAAGTACGCCCGGATCGCGGACGCCGTCGCCACGCTGTCCGGCGGCAACCAGCAGAAGGTCGTCCTCGCCAAGTGGCTCGCCACCGGACCCCGGGTGCTCATCGTGGACGAGCCGACCCGGGGCATCGACGTCGGCACCAAGGCCGAGGTGCACCGGCTGCTCGGCGACCTGGCCGCCGACGGGGTCGCCGTCCTGATGATCTCCTCCGACCTGCCGGAGATCCTCGGCATGGCCGACCGGGTGCTCGTGATGCACGAGGGCCGGATCACCGCCGAGATCCCCCGTTCCCGAGCCACCGAGGAGACCGTGCTGGCCGCCGCCACCGGGAGGGCCGCCGCATGACACCGGCCGGCACGGACGAGTCCCCCGCCGCCGGGACGCCCCGCCCCGGCGGCGCCCGGCTGGTCGACCGCGTCCTCAGGACGCGCGAACTCGCGATCCTGGCCGTCTTCCTGGTGATGATCGCCGTCACGCAGGCGGGCAACAGCGCGTTCCTGTCCGCGCAGGGCATCAAGGACCTGCTGCTCAACGCCACCATCCTGGTTCTGGTCGCCACCGGGCAGTCCCTCGTCGTCCTCACCCGCAACGTCGACCTGTCCGTCGGGTCCACCCTCGGCCTCAGCGCCTTCGCCGCCGGCACCTGTCTGCACGGCGGCGGCAGCCCGGTCGTGGCGATCCTCCTCGCCGTACTGGCCGGCGTCGGCTCGGGACTGCTCAACGGGCTCCTGGTCAGCCTGGGCCAGGTGCCCGCGCTGGTCGTCACCCTCGGCACCCTGTACGTCATCCGGGGCGTCGACTCCCTCTGGGTCGGTTCCCGGCAGATCACCGCGGCCGATCTCCCCGACGGCTTCGTGGACTTCGGCTCCGGCGGCATCTCCGCGCTCCCCTGGCTCGCCGTGATCGCGCTGGCCGTGCTCGTGGCCACGGGGTACTACCTCAAGCACTACGGCGGCGGGCGGGAGCTGTACGCCCTCGGCTCCCACCCGGAGGCGGCCCGGCTGGCCGGCATCCCGGTGCGCAAGCGGGTCCTGGCCGCGTACACCTTCTGCGGCGCGCTCGCCGGACTCGCCGGAGCGATGTACCTGGCCCGGTTCGGCAACGTCGACTCCGGCACCGGCAACGGCTACGAACTCACCGTCGTCAGCGCGGTCGTGGTCGGCGGCATCGCCTTCACCGGAGGGTCCGGGAGTGTCTACGGCGCCGCCCTCGGCGCGCTGCTGCTCACCTCGGTCAACAGCGTGCTGCCCGCGCTCGGCGTCAGCTCCGTCTGGGTGCTCGCGATCAACGGCGTCCTGCTGCTGTTCGCCATCGCCGTCGACCGGGTCGTGGCGCTGCGCGTGGCCGCCGCCCTGAGGAAGAAGTCGGCCCCGGGGAGGACCGCGATGGCGAAGGAGACGGCCACTGCCGAGGAGACGGCCGGTGCCGAGGAGACGACGGACGCGAAGGAGACCTCCGGTGCCTGAGTCGCTCACCCGCGCGGTCCGCTGGGACACGGTCGTCGGCGCGCTGCTCGTCGTCCTGCTGCTGCTGTCGTTCGGCTGCGTCGACGGCTTCGGCAACGCGCTCAACCTGTCGTTCCTGCTCGGCAACACGCTCCCCATCGCGCTGATCGCCCTGCCGATGACCCTGCTGGTCGTCGCCGGCGAGATCGACCTGTCCGTCGCGTCCACGGCCGGGCTGTCCGGTGCGGTGATGGGCAGGCTCTGGAACGAGGGCATGGCCATCGAGACGATCATCCCGCTGTGCCTGCTGCTGGGCGTGGTGTGCGGGCTGGTCAACGGCCTGCTGGTGACCCGGCTCGGCCTGCCCTCGCTCGCGGTCACCATCGGCACGCTCGCCGCGTACCGGGGCATCGCACAGATCGTCCTCGGCTCGGACGCGGTGACCGACTTCCCCGGCCGGTACCTGGACTTCGCCGCCGGACGCATCGGGGACACCTTCGTCCCGCGGGCCTTCCCGCCCTTCCTCGTCCTGCTCGCCGTCGCGGTGGTCGTGCTGCACGCCACCCCCTTCGGGCGGTCGCTGTTCGCGATCGGCGCCGGCGAGGAGGCCGCGCGCTTCGCCGGTATCCGCGTCAAGCGGCAGAAGCTGGTCCTGTTCACGGTGACGGGCCTCATGGCCTCCCTCACCGGGATCTTCTGGGCGCTGCACTACGCCAGCGCCCGCTACGACAACGCGACCGGCCTGGAACTCTCCGTCGTGGCCGCCGTCCTGCTCGGCGGCATCGACTTCGACGGCGGCAAGGGCACGCTCGGCGGCGCCGTCGCCGGGGTGTTCCTGCTCGGCGCGCTGCAGAACGTCATGAGCCTCCAGGACGTCTCCGCGCAGTCACAGACCGTCGTCACCGGCGTCCTGCTCGTCCTCTCCGTGCTCGGCCCCAGGGTCGCCCGTCGGATCTCCGGGGCGAGGGCGGTCCGGAGAGCCGCCTCGACTCCGGCCTCGTAACCCAGCCCTCCTCGTAAAGGACACAGCCATGCGCCCGTCATCCCTCCGCCGTGCCTGCGCGGCCCTCGCCGCCGGAACCTCCCTCGCCCTCGCGCTGACCGCGTGCGGCGGCACCACCAAGAAGGACGTCCACGAGGAGGGCGCCGCCGTCGCCCCCGGCAAGGCCGACCCGAACGCGGCGACCAGGAAGGGGCTGACCGTGGGCTTCCTGCCCAAGCAGGTCAACAACCCCTACTTCACCACCGCCGACAAGGGCGGTGAGAAGGCGCTCGGCGAACTCGGCTCCCGGTACGAGGAGGTGGGGCCGAGCAGCGCCACCGACACCTCCGGGCAGGTGAGTTACGTCAACACGCTCACCCAGCAGCGGGTGGACGCCATTGCCGTCTCCGCGCAGGACCCGGGCGCGCTGTGCACCGCGCTGAAGCAGGCCTTGACGAACGACATCAAGGTCGTCACCTACGACTCCGACACCGGCCCCGGCTGCCGCAACGCCTTCGTCTCGCAGGCCGGTGCCGAGGACCTGGGCCGTACCGAGGTGCGGCTGCTCGCCGGACAGATCGGGTACAAGGGAAAGATCGCGATCCTGTCGGCCGCGCAGACCGCGGCCAACCAGAACACCTGGATCGGCTACATGAAGGACGAGCTGAAGAACCCCAGGTACAAGGACGTCCAGCTCGTCGCAACCGTCTACGGCAACGACGACGCCCAGCAGTCCTTCCAGCAGACCCAGGGCCTGCTCCAGGAGCACCCCGATGTGAAGGGGATCATCTCCCCGACCACGGTCGGCATCAAGGCCGCCGCCCAGTACCTGTCCGGTTCCCGGTACAAGGGCAGGGTCAAGCTGACCGGGCTCGGCACGCCGAACGACATGCGCAAGTACGTCAAGAACGGCACCGTCGACGCCTTCGAGCTGTGGGACCCGGCGAAGCTCGGCGACCTGGCCGCCCGGACCGCCGTCGCGCTGGCCTCGGGACAGATCACCGGCAGGGAGGGTGAGACCTTCAAGGCCGGCGGCACGACGTACACCGTCGGCAAGGACGGCGTGATCATCCTGGGCAAGCCCACCGTGTTCGATGCCGGGAACATCGACCGGTTCCACTTCTGAGCCGACGGGAGAGGCCGATGCCGCGCGTGTGTTTCCTGCTGAAGGTCAGATCTGACCGGCTCGCCGAGTACCGGGAGCGGCACGCCGCCGTCTGGCCGGAGATGCTGCAGGCCCTGTGGGCGACCGGCTGGCACAACTACTCGCTGTTCCTGCGCGAGGACGGCCTGCTCGTCGGCTACCTGGAGACGGAGGACTTCGCCGCCGCCCAGGCGGGCATGGCGGCCACCGACGTCAACACCCGCTGGCAGCGGGAGATGGCGCCGTTCTTCGAGTCCCTGGACGGCGCCCGCCCCGACGAAGCCATGAGACCGCTCACCGAGGTGTTCCACCTCGCCTGATCGCCTGATCACCTGGAGCCGAAGATGAGACGACGCACCGTGCCGGCCGGCGCCCTCGCCGCCTCCGCCACGGCCGCCGGAACCGCGCGGTCGACCGTCCCGGGTCCGTCGGTCACGAGCAGGGGAACCACCCAACTCGACGCCCGAGCCGTTTACTTCGTCTCCTACGACGGCCTGGTCAACAACAACTCCTTCCAGAAGAACGGCCTGCTGACCCACAAGGGCCACCAGTACGCCGCCTGGTACACGGCGAGCCGCGACGCGGTCGTCGCCCGCCGGGCCCTCGGCTCCGCCACCTGGTCGACGGCCACCCTGCCGCACCGGCTCAAGGCCGACGACTCCCACAACGTCATCTCGCTGGGCGTCTCCGCGACGGACGGCCGCCTCCACGTGAACATGGACTCCCACAGCGACGGCTTCTTCTACGTCAAGTCCGCCGCCGGGCTCCTGGACGACCCGGCCGGCACCGCCTGGACCCCGACCGTGTTCGGCGCCGTACAGACGACCCTCGACGGGCTCGCGCTCACCCCGCGGTTCACCTACCCGCAGTTCGTCGCCACCCCGGAGGGCCGGCTCCAGCTCGGCTACCGCGCCGGAATCTCCGGCAACGGCCGCAACGCGCTGGCCGAGTACGACGGTTCCCGCTGGACCGCGCTCGGGGAGTGGACCGGCGCGACCGGTACGTACACCAGTGAGCACGGCTCCAGCACCGCCCGGAGCATGTATCTGCACGGCATCGACTACGACAGGCGGGGCCGGCTGCACGCCCTGTTCACCTGGCGGGAGCAGAACGCGGCCGTCCTGCGCGGTGGCGGCGGCCTCACCAACCACGACACCGGCTACGTCTGGTCCGACGACCGCGGCCGTACCTGGCGCAACGACGCGGGCACCGTCGTCGGCACCACCGGCGGCTGCGACCGGGTCACCGTCGGCGACGGCGGCCTCGTGGTCGACCCACTGGGCCCGGACCACGCGCTGATGAACCAGGAGAGCCAGACCACCGACTCCGCCGGCCGGCCGCACGCCGTCATCAGCTACGTCCCCGGCCGCTTCGACCGGTGCACCACCGACCACGTCGCCGACCGCACCGCCCACGGACGCGCCTTCCACCTGCGCAAGACCGCCTCCGGCGGCTGGCACAAGACCGAGATCCCGGTCCCCCTCGGCTCCAGCCGGCGCACCAAGCTGGTCCTGGACCGGTACGACAACGCCTACGCCGTCCTCCCGTACGGCCGTATCGCCGCGGCGTCGCAGGCCTCCGGGTACACGGACTGGACGCTGCTGTACGACGGCGGCGGACTGAACGCCTTCGGCGAGGTCGTCGTCGACGAGACCCGGACCGGGGCGGACGACGTGCTGTCCTTCCTGTACCAGGAGAAGTCCACCGGCACCACGCCCTCGCCCCTGCACGTGGCCGACTTCGCCCTGCCGGCGTGACGGTAATGTGAAGGTCGTCCCGCCGCATCCGCGTTCCCTGGAGGTCCGAAGCCCGATGGCCCAGTCGGTGGGTATCAAGGACGTCGCCCGCGCCGCCGGAGTCTCGGTGGGCACCGTGTCCAACGTCATCAACCGCCCGGACACCGTGGCCGGCGAGACCCGGGCCCGCGTGCTGTCCGCGATCGACCGGCTCGGCTACGTCCGCAGCGAGTCGGCACGTCAGCTGCGTGCGGGCCGCAGCCGGATCATGGGGCTGCTCGTGCTGGACATGGGCAACCCGTTCTTCGTGGACGTCGCGCGCGGCGCCGAGCGGGCGGCCCGCCGGGCGGGGCTCGGCGTGATGGTGTGCAACAGCGCGCAGGACGCGGCCGAGGAGGCGGAGTACCTGTCGCTCTTCGCCGAGCAGCGGGTGCGAGGTGTGCTGCTCACCCCGGCCGACGCCAGCGGCCGCAACATCGAGGGCTTCCGCCGGCACGGCATCCCGTTCGTGCTGGTCGACCGGGTCGCCGAGGACACCACCGAGTGCTCGGTCTCCGTGGACGACGTCGCGGGCGGCGCGCTCGCGGTCCGGCATCTGGTGGACGCCGGACACCGCACCGTCGCCTACGTCAGCGGGCCGCCCGGCCTCAACCAGGTCCGCGACCGGCGTACCGGCGCGCTGCACGCGCTCGCCGAGGCCGGGCTCGGCCCCGACGCGCTGCGCGAACTGCCGACCGAGCGCCTCGACGTGGCCGCCGGCCGGGACGCCGGTGCCCGGCTGCTCGGCCTCGCCGACCGGCCCACCGCCGTCTTCTGCGCCAACGACCTGCTCGCCCTCGGCGTGCTCCAGGCGATGTACGCGGCGGGCGTCACCGTCCCGGACGACCTGGCGATCGTCGGCTACGACGACATCGAGTTCGCCGCCGCGGCCGCCGTGCCGCTCACCTCCGTACGCCAGCCCGCCGTCACCATGGGCGCCCTCGCCGCCGAACTGCTGCTGGAGGAGACCGAGCAGGGCGGGGGCGAGGGGAGACGGACGCACGAGCACCGGCGCGTGGTGCTCCAGCCGGAGCTGGTGGTGCGGCGCTCCAGCCTCGCCGCGCGCTGAGCACCGCACTGACCGGGGGTTCAGTGGCCGTCCCTGATCCGGGACTCCTCCCGCGCCCGTTCATGTGCTCAACTGGGACCCGCCCAGACCGTCCGTCCCAGGAGACCCGTTGAGCCTCAGCTACCGTCAGCCCGGCGTCGTCCTCACCGACCACCGCTTCACCGTGCCCCTCGACCACGCCGACCCCGGGGGCGAGACCATCGAGCTGTACGCCCGCGAGGCGGTGGCGAGCGACAAGGCGGGGCAGGACCTGCCGTGGCTGGTGTACCTCACGGGCGGTCCCGGCTTCGGGGCGAATCGTTTCGTCGGCCGTCAGTCCTGGCTCGACCGGGCCCTGAAGGAGTACCGCGTCCTGCTGCTCGACCAGCGCGGCACCGGCCGCTCCACGCCCGCCACCCGGCAGACCCTGCCGCTGCGCGGCGGCCCCGCCGCCCAGGCCGACTACCTCACCCGCTTCCGCGCCGACTCCATCGTCCGCGACTGCGAGGCCATCCGCCCGCGGCTCACCGGCGGCGCCCCGTGGACCGTGCTCGGCCAGAGCTTCGGCGGCTTCTCTACGGTGTCGTACCTCTCCCTCGCCCCCGAGGGCGTCCACACCGCGATCATCACCGGCGGCCTGCCCTCCCTGCACGCCCACGCCGACGACGTCTACCGGGCCGCCTACCCGCGCATCGAGCGCAAGGTCGCAGCCCACTACGACCGCTACCCGCAGGACGTGGAACGGGCCCGCCGCATCGCCGACCATCTCCTCACCCGCGACGTGGTCCTGCCGAACGGCTACCGCTTCACGGTGGAGGCCTTCCAGTCCCTCGGCCTGATGCTCGGCACTAGCGACGGCAGCCACCGGCTGCACCTCCTGCTGGAGGACGCCTTCGTCCGCACGCCGGCCGGCCACGAACTGTCCGACGCCTTCCAGGAACAGGCGCAGTCCATCCTGTCGTACGCCGGCCACCCCCTCTACGCCCTCGTCCACGAGACCATCTACGGCCAGGACGCCCGCCCCACCGCCTGGGCAGCCGAACGCGTCCGCGCCGAGTTCCCCCGGTTCGACGCGGCCAAGGCGCTCACCGGCGACGGCCCCGTGCTCTTCACCGGCGAGACGGTCCACCCCTGGATGTTCGAGACCGACCCGGCCCTGCGGCCCCTGCGCGAGACCGCCGACCTGCTCGCAGCCCGCACCGACTGGCGCCCGCTGTACGACCCGTCCCGGCTCGCCGTCAACGAGGTCCCCGTCGCCGCGGCCGTCTACCACGACGACATGTTCGTCGACGCCGGACATTCCCTGGAGACCGCCGCCGCGATCCGCGGGCTGCGTCCCTGGGTCACCAACGAGTACGAGCACGACGGCCTGCGCGTGGCGCCCCGGGTGCTGGACCGGCTGCTGGCGCTGGTGCGCGACGAGGTGTGACGTACGCGGGGGACCGGGCGGCCGGCGAAAGGAGTTGCGCGGGGGACAGGGCGGCATAGGGTGCGCCCATGACGGAGTCCAAGATCACTCAGCTCGATCCCCTGCCCGGCGACTGGCGGCGTGCCCTCGCCGTGGTGGCGCATCCCGACGACCTGGAGTACGGCTGCTCCGCGGCCGTCGCCGCCTGGACCGACGCCGGCCGGGAGGTCGCCTATGTACTGGCCACCCGCGGCGAGGCGGGCATCGACACCCTGGACCCCGCCGCCTGCGGCCCGCTGCGCGAGCGCGAGCAGCGGGCCAGTGCCGCCGTGGTCGGCGTCACCACGGTGGAGTTCCTCGACCACCGGGACGGCGTGATCGAGTACGGCACCGCGCTGCGCCGCGACATCGCCGCCGCGATACGGCGTCACCGCCCCGAACTCGTCGTCACCCTCAACCACCGCGACACCTGGGGCGGGGTCGCCTGGAACACCCCCGACCACGTCGCCGTCGGCCGCGCCACCCTGGACGCCGCGTCCGACGCCGGCAACCGCTGGATCTTCCCGGAACTCGCCGAGCAGGGCCTCGAGCCCTGGAACGGCGTCCGCTGGGTGGCCGTCGCCGGTTCCAGCAGCCCCACGCACGCCGTCGACGCCACACCCGGCCTGGACCGGGCGGTGCGCTCGCTGCTCGAACACCGCACCTACATCGAGGCGTTGACCGACCAGGACCCGGAGGTCTACGTCCGTGACTTCCTGACGGAGACCACCACCGCCACCGGCGAGCGCTTCGGCGGCACACCGGCGGTGGCCTTCGAGGTGTTCGGCCGGTAACCGGCCCGGGACTGCGGCGGACCGTGCGCTTCGCGGGTCAGGAGGGCGTCGCGCCCGTGCGGTGGAGCCGCGTGCCGGTGTCGGCCGGCGTCCCTTCCGGGCGCTGCGGCCGTCGTTCCAGCCGCAGTCGCAACCCCTCCGGCATCAGCGTCAGTCGTTCGGTGACTCTCAGGCGGTAGCCGGGGTCGGCCGACAGGTCGTAGCGGCGCAGCAGCAGTCCGAGGACCAGGGTCGCCTCGTGCAGGGCGAACTGGCGGCCGATGCAGGCCCGGGCGCCGGTGCCGAACGGCTTGAACACGTGCGGGGGACGGGCCCGTACGGCCGGCGCGGTGAAGCGGTCCGGGTCGAAACGCTCGGCGTCCTCGCCCCACACCTCCGGTTCGCGGTGCAGCATCGGGGTCAGCACCATGGCCCACGCGCCCCGGCGCATCGGGTGCTCGCCGGCGAGGACCGTGTCCCGGCGGGCCTCGCGGGCGAAGGCGGGCGCGGTCGGCCACAGCCGCAGCGACTCGTCCAGCACCCGGCGGACATAGCGCAGCTTGGCTATCCGGTCGTAGGCGGGCCGCTCGGTGTCGCCCCAGACGCGGTCCACCTCGGCGCGGGCCCGGGCGGCGATCTCGGGGTGCCGGGCGAGGTGGTACAGGGCGAAGGAGAGCGCGCCCGAGGTGGTCTCGTGGCCCGCGACCAGGAACGTGATCACCTGCTTGCGGACGTTCTCCGCCGACAGCCGCTCCCCGGTCTCCGGGTGCGCGGTCGCCAGCATGCGGTCCAGCAGGTCCCCCTCACCGCCCCCGGACCGGCGCCGGGCGGCGACCAGGCCGTCCACCGTGCGGTCGAGGTACGCCATGTCGGCCGCGTTGCGCCGGGCGGCGGCCCGCAGCAGCAGCGGGGCCAGCGGGCCGGGCACGCTGTTCAGCCGCTGGGCGTAGCCGAGCGTGCCGACCATCGCCGTGACGAAGGGGTGCGGGCGCTCCCGCTCGAAGGAGCCGAAGTCGTGCCCGAATCCGGTCCGCGCGATCGTCTCCAGGGTCAGCCTGGTCATGTCCCCGGGCACGTCCACCGTGCGCCCGGCCGCCAGCTGCCGGTCCCAGTGGTCGGTCAGCCGGCCGGCGACGGCCAGCATCATGCCGTGGTAGCCCTCCATGGCCTCCCGGCCGAACCCGGGCGCCAGCACGTCGTGCGCCAGCTGCCAGTTGGGTTCGTGGTTGTAGGCGGTGAACAGGCCGTCGCCGGCCAGCGGCCGCAGGTTGGCGACACCGAGGCCGACGTGCTTGGCGAACCGGGACTCGTCGGCGAGGTCGGCGACGTACCGCGACCCCCAGACGAACACGAACTCCTTGCCGAACGCCCGGCGCCGGAAGACCGGCCCCAGCTCGCGCGCGAAGCGCATCGAGTCCTGCAGCGGCCGGTGCCGGTCGGCGCCGAGCACATCGCCGAGCAGCGGCAGCCTGCGCGGCGGATGCGGGATGCGGTGCAGCTCGGGCCAGCCCTGCTCGGCGCTCCGGAAACCCCTCGGCAGCCCGGTCCCCATGGTCTCCGTCGTCCCCGCCATGACGCGATCTCCCTTGATCCAGCGGACGGTTGAAGCAGCGGCGCGCGCGTGTTGTACGTGGGTTCAATAACGCGGTTCAGTGTGGTCCCCTTGTTGAATCCGCGTCAAGTAAAGTGACGCCATGCCCGCGAACCAGGGGGAGCGTGCCCGGCGCAGACTCAGCACCGGGGAACGCCGTGAGCAGCTGCTGTCGGTCGGCGCGAAGCTGTTCTCGGAGAGCCCCTACGACGAGGTGTGGATCGAGCAGGTCGCCGAGATCGCCGGGGTGTCGCGCGGGCTGCTGTACCACTACTTCCCGACCAAGCGGGACTTCTTCGCCGCCGTGGTCGAGCGGGAGAGCGCGCGCATGCTGCGCATGACGGCGGCCGAGCCCGGGATCCCGGTGCGCGAGCAGCTAGCCGCCGGCCTCGACGTCTACCTCGGCTACGTCCAGGCCCACGCCCACGGCTTCCGCGCCTTCCACCGGGCCGACGCGGCCGGCGACCAGGCCGTGCGCCGGGTCTACCAGCGGGCCCTGGCGGCGCAGGAGAAGCAGATCCTGTCCGCGCTCGCCGCCGACCCCGAGTTCGGTCCCGTCGTCCAGACCGCTCCCCGGGTGCGGCTGGCGGTGCGCGGCTGGCTCGCCTTCACCACCGCGGTGTGCCTCGAATGGCTGCGCGGGGAGGGTGAGTTGAACCGCGAGCAGGTGCGCGACCTGTGCGCCCGGGCGCTGCTGGGCGTCCTGCCGTAGGCCCGTCGCGAATGTCGTCGTGACCGTCCGCCCCGCGGGGCGTGGTTGGCGTGCACCCGGATCTCCGATAAGTTAGGCAAGGCTTACCTTAGGAGGTCGGGATGGGTGACACCCAGGACTGGACGGCCGCGCCCGGCGCGGCGGAACGGGCGCGCTCGGTGCTGGCCACCGCGTGGTCGTGCGCGGTGACCGCGGACGGCGCCCGCGAGGAGTACGTCGGCGCGCACTCCGTGACCGAGGACGGCGCGGTGCGGCTGGCGGTGCCCGACGACAGCGCCCTGTACGGCGCGGTCCTGTGCGCCCCCCGCCAGGAGCCCCCCGCCCTGCTGGAGTTCGCCGACGTCGCCCCCGTACCGGTGCGCCACCGCGTCCGCGCCCGGCTCTGGCTCTCCGGACGGCTCACCCCGTCCGAGGGCACCCTCCTCTTCCAGCCCACCCGCGTGGTGCTGCGCCGGTCCTCCGGAGCCGTGGTGGTGGACCCGGACGAGTTCGCCGCCGCCCGGCCCGACCCCCTCGCCGGCGCCGAGGCCCGGCTGCTCACCCACCTCGCCGACGCCCACCCGGACGCCGTCGAGCGCCTCACCCGCCTGGTCCGGCCCGAGAGCCTGCACGCCGCGACCCGGGTGGCGCCGCTCGCCGTCGACCGGCACGGACTGACCCTGCGCATCGAACGCACCCGCGCCCACGGCGACGTACGGCTGTCCTTCCACACGCCCGCCGACGACGTCGCCCAGCTCACCGAGCGCGTCCACGCCCTGCTGGCCCAGGCCGGTGCGGCCGCCTGTCCCCGCGCGCTACAGCGGCAGCGCGCAGACGGCGACGGGTGACGCGAACGGCTCGCCGGTCAGGCGGAGCCCGCCGCTGCCGGGGTCGACGCGGAACACGGTGACCGTGCCGGAGCGCTGGTTCGCCGCGAACAGCAGCCGGCCGTCCGGCGCGAACGCGATCTGCCGCGGGAAGTCCCCGCCCACCGGCACCGTGCCGAGCAGCCGCAGTCCGGCGCCGCCCGCCTCGACGGCGTAGCGGGCGAGGCTGTTGTGGCCCCGGTTGGCGAGGAAGGCGTACCGGCCGTCCGCCGTCACCAGGACCTGCGCCGGGTAGTTCGTCCCGCCCCGTGATCCGGTGGGCTGCGGCTCGCCGATCGTCAGGCGTCCGG
This sequence comes from Streptomyces sp. NPDC107654, assembly GCF_055639035.1. Lineage (NCBI taxonomy): Bacteria > Bacillati > Actinomycetota > Actinomycetes > Kitasatosporales > Streptomycetaceae > Streptomyces > Streptomyces sp. NPDC107654. The sequence continues at coordinate 486,879 of NZ_JBVKBI010000003.1, read as the reverse complement.
TGCCCGGGTCGTAGCCGCACACGGTGACGGTGTCGTCCACCTCGTTGGCCAGATAGGCGCACCGGCCGCCCGGATGGAAGGTCAGGTGGCGCGGCCCCGCACCGGGCCGGGCGTGCGCCCGCGCGACCTCGGTGAGCGTGCCCTTCGCCTGGTCGAGGCGGTAGGTGTAGACGGTGTCGGTGCCGAGGTCCACGGCGAGGACGTGCCCGCCGTCGGGACTCGTGAGGATCTGGTGGGCGTGCGGGCCCTGCTGTCCGGGACCGGGCGGCGGAGCATCGTGCGTGACCAGGTCGCTTCGCTCGCCGAGGGCGCCCGTGGCGTCGACCGGGTGCACGGCGACACTGCCCGAACCATAGTTGGCGCTCAGCAGCCAGCGCCCGCTCGGGTGCACCGACAGATGACAGGGTCCGGCGCCGCCGGTGCTCCGGGTGCCGAGGACCCGCCGGTCCGCCAGGCGTACGGCCGTCACCCCGCCGCCCTGCCGCTCGTCCACCGCGTACAGCGTGCGGCCGTCGGGGTGCACGGCGAGATACGACGGGTCGGGGACCCCGCCGAGCGTGCCCGCCCCGGTGATCCGGCCCGACCCGGGGTCGTACGACGCGAGACCGATGCCGGTGCCGCCGCCGTCGACGGAGGTGTAGGTGCCCACGTACAGCGGGCGTGGACCGGAGGGCCTGCGGGACGGCGGGGCCGCGTCCGGACGGCTCTCGGGGGCCGCGCGGTCCGCCGGCGGGGCCGCCGGGGACGGCACCGCCACGACGGCCGCCGTGCCGGCCACCGCCCCGACGAACCGCCGTCTGGTCCAGCCGCCGCGCCCGCGCTCCCGCCGGGCCGGGGAAGCCCCCTCGCCCGCCGTCCGTGCCTCCGTGTCCATGCCGCACCTCAGGTCGTCGGTCGCCCCCCTCGTGACAGCCACCTTGGCCCGCGCACACCGCCAAGGGCAAGCCCGGCAACGGGTGTTGCGTATGCTGCAACCGGCGGATGCGAGGGGCGCGGCGGCGGCGGTGGTGCCGGCACGGATACCGGCGCCGGTACCGGGGTCGGTACCGGCGGGGTCACCACTCCCCGTCCTCCACCGGCTTGCCCGGGGCGTCCTTGAGCGGTGCCACCTGCCCGGCGGACGGCGCCTGCCAGGGGTCCAGGTCGTCCCCGAGCCACTCGCCGACCGGCTTGACCGCCTCCAGGGGGTCCGCGGGGGCGAGGTCCTCGGCGTCCTCGTCGTAGTAGTCGTACCAGGGCAGGCCCGCCCGGGTGTACGCGGCCCGGTCCACCGGCGACGGCGGGGGCTCCTCGCCGGTGATCCGGCGCCACTCCGGGGGCGTGACCAGGTGCACGAAGACCCGCCCGGCCGGCTCCTCGGACCAGTCGTCGAGCGGCCGGTCGTCCCGGTAGACCTCCTGCCGCATCGAGCCGCCCGCGCCGAGCCCCATGGCCGCGGCGCGCCGGGGAGCGGCCGACGGGGGAGCGGACGCCGGGGAACCGGGGGCGCCGAAGGACGCGGGGGCGCCGAACGGCGCGGCGGGCGGGGGCGGCGGCGCTCCGCCGGGGGCCGCCGCGGCCATGGGCGGCGCTGCGCCGAACCCGCCGGGCGCCCCGTAGCCGCCGTAGCCGCCGGGCGGACCGGAGGGGCCCTGCCGCAGTGCCCGCGCACGCTCCCGCTCCCGGCGCCGCCACTCGGCGAGGGCCTCCTCCCGCAGCGGGAACGACTGGAGCTGGACCCCGCCCCACACCTCCTCGCCGGTGACCTGTCCCTCGACGGTGGCGCCCAGCCCCAGCGGGACGGCCACGAACTGGCGGACCGTGCCCCTGCCGGAGTTGATGCCGTCCAGCCACGGCTGGCGGGGCAGCACCACGTAGTTCTGCGGCCGTCGGGACAGCCGGTCGTGCCACGGCTTGCCGGAGACCGCGCACACCTTGCCCACGCCGACCTGGAGGGCGGCCGGCTCCGCCGTGCCCCCGAAGTTCAGCCACATCGCCTCGCGCAGGTACACCGGCAGCATCACGCCGCCCCGCGCCCGCATCCGCTCCGGCACCCGGTCGGCGTGGTCGGCCACCCGGCGGACCGGGAACTCGCCCAGGCCCGGCGGCAGCGGATGGGTGCCGCTCTCCGGCAGGCGCAGCGTGCGGACGAACCGCACCGCCACCCCGCCGGGCAGCCGCAGTGTGTTCCCGTCGATCCGGACTCCGCCACCGGTCATCCGCACGCTCCCTCGCCCTCGACGCCGGCCCGCCCCGGCGGCTCTCTCAGCGATAACGCTCGCCGAACCCCGCGCGGTTCCGCCACAGCTCCTCATGCACCCCCAGCCGGTCGCGCAGCCAGGCCAGCCGGGGCAGCTTGGTCCGCTGTCCGCGCGAGACCCGGTCCAGCTCCTCCAGCAGGCGGCGGGCGCGGTGCTCGGTGTTGAGCTCGTCGATGATCCGGGTGGTCTCGGTCAGCACGGCGCCGAGCAGCTGCCAGTGCGCCCAGTCCTTGCGGATCTCCTCCTGGAGCAGCTCGGCCAGCCGGTCCCGGGTGCCGGCCGCCGTGCGCAGTTCGGCACTCAGCCGCTCCTCCGCCGACTCGGCGTTCTCGCTCAGATGGGTGGTCACCAGAACGGCGAAGCTGACGATGGCGTCGGCGATCTCCGACAGCAACTGCTCCACGGTCGCCCCCACCCGGGGCGGGAACAGCTCCTCGGACCCGCGGGCCTTCGCCAGGTCCGTGAAGGAGCGGGCCAGCACCCGCAGCACCACCGTGCAGATCTCCAGCGTGTCCAGACCGGTGCGCAGCACCACCCGGTGCAGCAGCCCCTCCTTCACCCGGGGATTGAGCCGCAGGCTGTCCTCGGCCTGTCGCAGTGACGCGTCCACCTGAACGATGTCGTGGTCGAGCCGGCGTGCCTCGTGCAGCCGCTCGGCGGCCTGCTGCCACGGGATCCGGCCGGCGGCCTCCTCACCCATCCGCAGCATCAGCTGCCGCACCCGCCGGGCCAGGTCCTCGATGGACCGGCCGGCCGCGTCCACCCACACCGGGGGCGGGAGCAGCAGGTTGCAGGCGGTGCCGACGACCGCGCCGATCAGCGTCTCCACGATGCGCGCCCACGCCGTGAACCCGACCGTGGTCACCCCGAGCACCAGCATGGCGCTGATCGCCACCTCGGCCACGTACTCGTCGACGCGCACCAGGTGCCCGACGGCGAGTGCGGCGACGATCAGCAGAGCGAGGCTCCACCAGGTCAGGCCCACCAGCACACTGAAGGCGATGGCGACCAGCACACCCGCGACCACCGCGTTCACCCGGCGGATGCCGTTGGTGAGGGTGGCGTAGAAGGTCACCTGGACGACCAGCAGCGCGGTCAGCGGTGCGGTGAGCGGGGCGGGCTCGGGACTCAGCCGGAGCGCGATGACGTAGGCGACCGTCGCCGCCGCGGCCGACCGCAGCGTCTGGACGACCACCGGCTCCCGGCGGCGTTGCGCCAGACGCAGGAGCCCCGCGGTCCATTTCTGTACGTCGTGCATCCCTTGGCCTGTTCCCCATCCTCGGGGGCAACGAACGTGGCCGTTTGCGGACTGATTCCGTTTGTTTCCGTCTGTTTCGGGCCAGGTGCTTACGCGTACAGCTTGTCGAGGAAGGCCGAGAGATTGCCGCGCGTGCGGGCGATCTGCTCCTCCAGGGTCAGGCTCTCCTCGAACCGGGCGCCGGACTCGGGGATCTTCCTGCCGCGCACGTACAGCGAACACGCGAGGTCCGTGCACATGTACAGCCCGACCGAGTTGCCCTCGCGGCCCGCCGCGCCCGCCTTCCGCGCGGTCATCAGGGACACCCCGCCGCCGGGATGCGTGGTCAGGCACACCGAACACATGCTGCGGTGCAGGAAGCCGCGCTGGGAGGCGGGGAAGCGCAGGGCGACGCCGGTGAGCCGGCCGTCCCGCTCGGTGACCAGATAGCTGCGGTCCGGGGCGCCGGGATCGCGCCAACCGAGGAAGTCCAGGTCGTCCCAGGGGCGTTCACCGAGATCACGCGGGACGGCCAGCCGCTTGGCCTCACCCTTCGAACAGTTGACGAACGAGGTGCGGATGTCCTGCTCGGTGAGCGGTTCCATGGGGAGTCCTTCCGGAGTCGAGGAACAAAACCTAGGGTCTCTAGGCTCGCGGCTATCTTATTTAGCCAACGGAAGGGCGGGCGAATGAATTTTCTGGCCCCCCACGCCACCTACGACCTCTGGGTGACCTGCGGCTCCGGTGGCCACACGCCCGGCGCCAGCACGCCCAGGGCATAGGCGCGGGCGACCAGCTCGGTGCGGTTGGCGGCGCCCCAGCGGGCCGACAGCCGGCGCAGGTGATAGGTGACGCCGTCCCTGGTCAGACCCAGTTCGCGGGCGGCGCGGGCAGTGGTCGCGCCGCCCGCCAGCAGGGCCAGCACCCGCCGCTCCACCTCCGTGGTCCGCACCGGCTCCGGGCCCGGAGCGGACTGCTCGCCACCCACCCGCAGCATCACCAGCAGCGCCGGTGTCTCCTCCACGGTGTCGCTCACCGGATCCGCCGTCAGCTCCCCGTACCGCTCGCCCCCGCCGGGCGCCGGCCAGCACACCGACACCTGGTAGCGGGAGCGGTGCCGCAACCGCAGCGCCTCGGCGATCCGCTCCACCTGCCCGGCCTCCTGCGGCCGGAACAGCTCCAGCACGTGCCGGCCGCGCAGCCGGCCCGGGGTCGTACCGCACTCCGCGGCCATCGCCGGGTTCGCCAGCACCACCTGGCCGTACACATCGCACACCGCCACCGGCACCGCCACCCGGTCGAACAGCATCAGCGCACGGTTGCGCCACACCACCGCGTCGGCCCCACCCGTTTCCATGGCACCTCCCGGTCCACCGGCCGACTGCCATCCAAGAGGAAACGGCAGGTCAGCGGCAACTCGGGGGAGTAGAGCCGGAGGGGTGGGACATTCGGGGGCGCGAACTCGGGGGAGCGGGACAGTGGGGGAGCGGGATCCGGAGGGGCGGGAGCTCGGGGGGAGCGGGTGCCGCGGGAGGCCGGGCCCGGCGCTCCGTGACCATCGCCGGTAGCCGTCCGGCCGCGCGGAGCAGGACACTGCGGGAGGCGGCGGAGCCGGTCCCGGCCCCCGTGCGGCGCACAGGGCGACGACCCGCCGGGTGACGAACTGTCGAACGATGGCCCCGCCGGGCGACGAACCGTGGATGACGAACCGTCGAGTGACGCCCCCGCCGAGCGATGCCCCCCGAGCGACGTCCCGCCGCGGCACCCGGCGTCTCCGGTCGTCAGCCGGGCGGATGCCGAGGCCGCGCTCAGCCGCGGCGCGGCGCAAACGGCTCCGGCGCGGCACAAACGGCTCCGGCGCGGCGCAAACGCCTCCGGCGCCGCGCGGGCGGCCCGCGCAAGCCCCGGCGCCGACTTTCCACTGCACGAACGTGTAGTGCCGTGGCACGGCCGCCGGCCGCCCGTCGACCACCCTGGACGCAGTAGTCCGCTACCGCGAAAGGCAGTTGTCGCGCCATGCCCCCCACCGCACTGCACCCCGCACCGGCCGCACCCCTGGCCGGCGTCCCCGTCGTCGACATCACCGCCACCGGTCCCGGCCGCACCCCGATCCAGCAGATCATGGGGCTGATGCGGGAGCACGGGCCGGTGCTGGTGCGCCGGCTGCACGGCCGGGACGCGATGTTCGTCGCCGACGCCGACCTGGTCGCCGACCTGGCCGACGAGGAGCGCTTCGCCAAGCACGTCGGGCCCGCCCTGGAGAACGTGCGCGAGTTCGCCGCCGACGGCCTGTTCACGGCGTACAACGACGAGCCCAACTGGGCCAGGGCGCACGACATCCTGATGCCCGCCTTCGCGCTCGGCTCCATGCGCACCTACCACCCCGTGATGCTGAAGGTGGCCCGGCGGCTCATCGACTCCTGGGACCGTGCGGCGCGGGACGGCCGGCCCGTCGACGTGCCCGACGACATGACCCGGATGACCCTCGACACCATCGGGCTGGCCGGGTTCGACTACGACTTCGGCTCCTTCGAGCGCGACGAGCCGCATCCCTTCGTGGAGTCGATGGTCCGCTGCCTGGAGTGGAGCATGACCCGCCTGGCCCGCACCCCGGACGCGGACCACTCCGCGGCCGACGCGGCCTTCCGCCGGGACGCCGACTACCTCGCCCGGGTCGTGGACGACGTGATCGCCGCCCGCACCGGCACCGACCAGAGCGGCGCCGACGACCTGCTCGGGCTCATGCTCAGTGCCCCGCACCCCGCCGACGGCACCACCCTGGACCCGGCCAACATCCGCAACCAGGTCATCACCTTCCTGATCGCCGGGCACGAGACCACCTCCGGCGCGATGTCCTTCGCCCTGTACCACCTCGCCAAGCACCCCGCCGTCCTCCGGCTCGTGCAGCGCGAGGCCGACGCGCTGTGGGGCGACACCCCCGACCCCGAGCCGACGTACGAGGACATCGGCCGGCTCACCTACACCCGCCAGGTACTGAACGAGGCGCTGCGGCTGTGGCCGACGGCCGCCGCGTTCAGCCGGCACGCTCGCGAGGACACCCTGCTCGGCGGCCGGATCCCGCTGCGCGCCGGACAGGCCGTCACCGTGCTCGCGCCGATGCTCCACCGCCAGGCGGTGTGGGGCGACAACCCGGAGCTGTTCGACCCCGAGCGGTTCACCCCCGAGGCCGAGGCGGCCCGCCCGGTGCACGCCTTCAAGCCGTTCGGCACCGGTGAACGCGCCTGCATCGGACGGCAGTTCGCGCTGCACGAGGCGACCATGCTGCTCGCCCTGCTGGTCCACCGCTACCGGCTGCACGACCACGCCGGCTACCGGCTCACCGTGAAGGAGACTCTCACCCTCAAGCCCGAGGGCTTCACCCTCACGCTCGCCCCGCGCACCCCCGCCGACCGCGTGCACGCCCCCCTGCCCGGCGCCGCCCTCGCGCCGGCCGCCGGCACCCCCGCCCCGGACGCCCTCCCGGCCCGCGTCCGCCCCGGCACCCGCGCCCTCTTCCTGCACGGCAGCAACTACGGCACCTGCCGGGACTTCGCCGCCCGGCTCGCCGACGAGGCCGCGGCCGTGGGCTGCGCCACCGAGGTCGCCGCGCTGGACGCGTACGCGGACGGCCTGCCCACGGACCGGCCCGTCGTCATCACCGCGGCCTCCTACAACGGCCGCCCCACCGACGACGCCGTCGCCTTCACCGCCTGGCTCGACGGCACCCCCGACCTGACCGGTGTGACCTACGCCGTCCTCGGCGTCGGCGACCGCAACTGGGCCGCCACCTACCAGCAGGTCCCGACCCGCGTCGATGCCCGCCTCGCCGAACTCGGCGCCACCCGGCTCACCGAGCGCGCCGCCGCGGACGCCTCCGGCGATCTCACCGGCACGGTCGGGGAGTTCACGACCCGGCTGCGCACCGCGCTGCTGACGGAGTACGGCGACCCGGACGCCGGCGACGACAACCCCGCCGAGCCCGCCCACGCCTACACGGTGCGCACCCTGACCGGAGGCCCGCTGGACGCCCTCGCCGAGCGGCACGGTCTGGTCCCGATGAAGGTCACCGAGGCGTACGACCTCACCGCCCCGGACCACCCCCGCACCAAGCGGTTCCTGCGCATCGCGCTGCCCGAGGGCGTCACGTACCGCACCGCCGACCACCTGACCGTGCTGCCCGCCAACGCCCCGCAGTCGGTGGACCGGGCGGTGGCCGCCTTCGGCCTCGACGCCGACGCCGTCCTGGACATCCGGGCCGGCCGTCCGCGCCGCGACGGCCTCGCCGTCGACCGCCCGCTGACCGTGCGCGAACTGCTCACGCACCACGTCGAGTTGCAGGAACGGCCGACCGAACGGCAGCGGACCCTCCTCGCCGAGGCCAACCCCTGCCCGCCCGAGCGTGCCGCTCTCGCCGCCCTGACCGGCGACGATCCGCGCACCCTGGTCGAACTCGCCGAGGACCACCCCGCCCTGCGCGGCGCCCTCGGCTGGCCGCTCCTGCTCGACCTGCTGACCCCGCTGCGGCCCCGCCATTACTCGATCTCCTCGGCGCCGGCGGCCGATCCGCGCCACGCCGACCTCATGGTGTCCGTGCTCGACGCACCGGCCCGCTCGGGCAAGGGCCGCTACCGGGGCACCGGTTCCGGCCACCTCGCCTCCCTGCGCCCCGGCGACACCGTGTACGCCCGCGTCCAGCCCTGCCGCGAGGCGTTCCGGATCGACGGCTCGACGCCGGTCGTGATGGTCGCGGCGGGCACCGGGCTCGCCCCGTTCCGCGGCACCGTCGCCGACCGCCTCGCCGCCCGCCGGGCAGGCGCCGAGCTCCCCGCGGCACTGCTCTACTTCGGCTGTGACGCGCCCGGCGCCGACTACCTGCACGCCGAGGAGCTGACGGCCGCCGAGCGGGCCGGAGCGGTGTCCCTGCGCCCGGCCTTCAGCGCCGCCCCGGAGAACGGGGCCGCCTTCGTGCAGCACCGGATCGCCGCCGAGGGGGACGAGGTGTGGCGGCTGCTGACCGCGGGCGCCCGGGTGTACGTCTGCGGCGACGGCGCCCGCATGGCCCCCGGCGTCCGCGAGGCCTTCCGTACCCTGTACCGGGAACACACCCCCGGCGCCGACCGGGCGGCGGCCGAGCGGTGGCTCGACGCGCTGGTGGCGGACGGGCGTTACGTGGAGGACGTGTACGCGGCGGGCTGAGCCGGCGCCGGGGAGGGGGCACGGGATGGGCCGACTCCGGCGAGGCCGTCGGCCGAGACGGTGCCCCGGGCGGTCGACGCGGACCGGCCGCGGCGGACCTGGGAGACGGTCGCGCCGGAGCTGGTCGCCGCGCTGGAGGGACCGCAAACGTCTCCGCCTTAGCTCATAGCGTGAACTAAGGGTTGGCAGAATGTCGCGTTCCGGCTGCCCGAAGGGGTATGTTGCAGGTCGGGCACGGTTCGTGAAGGGAGCCACATGGCGGGGCGCAACGGGCGCACGGTACGCGACCTGAGACGAGGCAACCGTACGGCCGTGCTCCAGCGGCTGTACTTCGACGGACCGCTCAGCCGGTTCGAGCTGGGGCCGGCCACCGGACTCAGCTCGGGTTCGGTCAGCAACGTGGTCGCGGACCTGATCGCCGACGGACTGGTCGAGGAGGCCGGCAGCGTCGACTCCGACGGCGGCCGCCCCCGCACCCTGCTGCGGGCCGCCCCGGGCAGCGGCCAGATGATCGGCGTCGACGTCGGCGAGACCCGCGTCCGGGTGGAGCTGTTCGACCTGGCCCTCACCGAACTGGCCCGTGTGGAGAGGCCGTTGACCCCCCAGGGCTACGACGTCGACGTGATCGCCGGCCACATCCGCGACGGCGTCGCCGAGGTCCTCACCGCCGAACAGGCCGACCCGGGGCGGCTGCTCGGTGTGGGGGTCGGCGTCCCGGGCATCGTGGAACGGACCCCGGACCGGGGCGCCGTCGTCCACGGGCAGACCATCGGCTGGGACGCGGTCCCGCTGGAGCAGCTGCTCCGCTCGGCCTCCCCGCTCCCGGACGGGGTGCCGTACTTCATCGACAACGGCGCCAAGACCCTCGGCCAGGCCGAGATGTGGTTCGGCGCCGGGCGCGGCGCCCGCAACGCCGTGGTCGTGCTCTTCGGCTCCGGTGTCGGTGCCTGCCTTGTCACACCGGAGGTGGAGCACGGGCGCGCCGTGGAGTGGGGGCATCTGACGGTCCGGGTGCGCGGGCGCCGCTGCCGCTGCGGCGCGCCGGGCTGCCTGGAGGCCTACGCGGGCGCGGAGTCGCTGCTCGCCCGCTGGCGCGAGGAGGGCGGCCGGCCGCCCGAGGGCACCGACGAGGAGACCGCGCTCACCGCGATGCTCGCCGCCGCGTACCCGCCCGAAGGCGGTACGGCCGACCCGGTCGCGCTGGCCGTCCTGGAGGAGACCGCGGAGTACCTGGGTGCCGGCCTGTCCGACCTGATCAACCTCTTCCAGCCGGAGCGGATCCTGATCGGCGGCTGGGCGGGCCTCCAGCTGGGCACCCGCTTCCTGCCCTCCGTACGCCGGCACGCGGCCACGTACGCCCTGCGGCACCCGGCCGACAAGGTCACCATCGACCTCGGCCGGCTCGGCCCGGACGCGGTCACGGTCGGAGCGGCGATCCTCCCTCTGGCCGAGTTCTTCGCCGCCGGCGGCCGCCGCCCCGAGCCCACCACCGAGCCCCGCCTCCCCGCCTGGCGGACCGCCCTCCAGGACCGGGCTCCCCGCTGAGCTCGGCATCCTCGCCGAGCTGGGCGCCCCCGCTGAGTGGGGCGCCCTCGTCCTCGCCGGGCGGGGCGTCTTCCCTGGTTCGGACCGACGGGCCGCCCCGCGGGAAGGCGCCGCTCAGGCCGGCGGCTCGTCCGGACCCGGATGTTCCGGGTGGACCGTGCCGCTCCGGGGGGAGCCGCGGGGGCCGGTGCCGGCCTCGTCCGTGTCCGGTACGGCGTCCTCGTCCGGTTCGTCGTCCCCCGGGCGTGCGGGGGAGACGTCCCACGGGTCATCCTCGGTACGGGCCTGCTGGTCGGGCATGTCCCGGGGGACCGGCCGGGGCCCGGATCCGGACCCGGGTTTCTGCACAGACATGACGTTCTCCGTTCCTCCCTCGACTGACGACTGAACCGACGCTTCCGCCTCGGCCGAGCCGGCATGTCCTTCCCGGCTCAGCCGACCTTCCGTCCGCGCATCGGCTCGGTCTCCATTCCGCCACCCTTCTGCAGTCCGTCCAGGAACTCCTGGAACACCTCGGTCGCCGTGCGCCGGGGTTCCCAGCCCAGCTCGGCGCGGGCCCGTGCGCAGTCCATCAGGGGCAGCCGCAGCACCGCGTCGAACAGGTGGGGGGAGGCGGGCAGCAGGTGCAGCCCCCACGCGGCGGCGATCGCCGAGCGGGCCGCCGTGCGCGGCAGCCGCAACGGCCGGGAGCCGAGCAGCTCGGCGAGGACCCCCGCGTCGAGCGGGGGATCGGCGGCCAGGTTGAAGGCGCCCCGGGCGCCGTCCGTGCGCACCGCGAGCCGGTAGGCCTCGGCCGCGTCGTCCGTGTGCAGCGCCTGGACCCTCAGTCCCGGGATGTCCGGCAGGAACGGCAGCAGCTCCGGCCGGGCCAGCGGGCCGGGCAGGAACCGCCCGCCGAAGATCCGCCGCTGCTCGCTCGCCGACTCCCACTTGAACAGGAACGCCGGGCGCATCCGGACCACCCGCACCTCCGGGTGGTCCCGTTCGAACACGTCCAGCGTGCGCTCCAGATAGGCCTTCTCCCGGCAGTACGCGGCATCCGGCCAGCCGTGGGTCGGCCAGGACTCGTCCACCGGCCGGTCCTTCGGGCCCGGCGAGTACGCCCCGACGGAGGACGCGTGCACCAGCACCGGCACCCGAGCCGCGGCGACCGCCTCGAAGACCCGGATGCTGCCGAGCACATTGGTCCGCCAGGTGGTGGCCGGATCGTGCGTCGGCTGGAACGCCCAGGCCAGGTGGATCACGGCGTCGGCACCTTCGAACCGCTCGGCGAGGTTGTCCTCGTCCGAGCCCAGGTCGACGGCGGACCACTCGGTCTTCGGCGGAGACCACCGGGGCGTCCGCCGGGCCAGTCCCCGCACCGACTTCACACCGGGATCCTCCGAGAGCAGACGCACCACACTCGTCCCGACATTGCCGGTGGCGCCTGTCACGACCACTCTGCTGCCCGCTGAGCTGCTCACCTTCGGCTCCTCTCGTCGGCATCGGCGGAGGCCGCGGAGCGGCCGGGTACCCGGCGGCCGGGCCCGCACACGCGGCACCCCCCGGGCAGCCGACAGCCGACAGCGGGCAGCAGGCAACGGGCGGTGGCGACGGTCGGCCGGCAGAGGAAAGCCCCGGCCGTGACGGGGGAATCACGACCGGGGCGGTCAGGTGGTGGGCGCGGATGGCGGTCGCCTCTCGGCGAGACGCTCCACAGGGCTTCAGCCGAACGATCGTCCCTGTGGGCAGAAGGTGAGGCCCGGGGACACTGTCCCATCCACACCCACGGTTGGTTCAACGGGCAACCACATCCGGGTGTTCCACCCCGGCACGTGACCTCCGTCACCACGCGCACCGCTCAGCCCAGCGGGCTGCCGTCCAGCCGCGCGAGGAGGTCGGCGGGGTCGGCGTACACCGTCTCCGCCCCGGCCTCCTCCAGGTCGGCGCGCGGGATCCCGCCGCACAGCACCCCCACACAGCGCACCCCCGCCTTGCTGCCCGCCCGCATGTCCCACACGGTGTCCCCGACGAACACCGCCCGCGAGGCCGGCACCCCGGCCAGCTCCAGCGCGTGTTCCACGGGCTCCGGGGCCGGTTTGCCCTGCGTCACGTCGTCCGCGCTCGCCGTGGCCGTGATGGCGTCGTCCGCGTCGATCGCCCGGCGCAGCGCGCCCAGCTCCGCACCGCTCGCCGAGGTGGCGAGGACCACCGTCCAGCCGTTCCCGTGCAGCCGCCGCAGCAGTTCCCCGGCGCCCGGAAGCGCGGGGAGCCGGTCGAAGTACTGCCCGTACAGCGCCTTGTGCGCCGCGCTCAGCCGTTCGTCCTGGTCCCGGTCCCGGTCGTCGCCGAGCAGATGGGCGACCAGGTCGGTGGAGCCGAGCCCGACGGCCCGGTGCACGGCGTGCATGGGGACGTCGTGCCCCGCCTGCCGGAACGCCTCCCACCAGGTGACGACATGCAGGTGATTGGTGTCGACGAGGGTTCCGTCGACGTCGAACACGGCGGCACGGTCCATCCCAGGTCCTTTCTCAGCCCTGTGGGCATCTGTCAGCTTCCGCTCCGGGTACCACGCCCGGCCCCCGCCACGCGCGCCGGCAGCCGCCCCTCACGGGTCCAGCCCAGCAGCTCCTCGGCCGACCAGGTGGTCACCACCCGCTCGGGCGGCACCCCGCACTCCTCGGCCCGGGCGCAGCCGAGGATCTGCCAGTCCAGCTGGCCGGGCGCGTGCGCGTCGGTGTCGACCGAGAACAGCACGCCCGCCTCCACCGCCCGGCGCAGCAGCCGCCGCGGCGGGTCCAGCCGTTCCGGACGGCTGTTGATCTCCACGGCGGTGTCCGACTCGGCGCACGCGGCGAAGACCTCGTCCGCGTCGAACTGCGACTCCGGCCGCCCCCGGCCCGTGACCAGGCGTCCGGTGCAGTGCCCGAGGACGTCGGCGTGCGGATCGCGTACGGCGGCCACCATCCGGCGGGTCATCGACCGCGCGTCCATCCGGAGTTTGGAGTGGACCGACACCACGACCACGTCCAGCTGCTCCAGCAGCTCGGGTTCCTGGTCCAGCGAGCCGTCCTCCAGGATGTCGCACTCGATGCCGGTGAGCAGCCGGAACGGCGCCCACCGCGCGTTCAGCTCCGCCACCACCGCGAGCTGCTCCCGCAGCCGCTCCGGCGACAGCCCGCGGGCCACGGTCAGCCGGGGCGAGTGGTCGGTGAGCGCGGTCCACTCATGCCCCAGCCCGGCCGCCGCCCGCCCCATCTCCTCGATCGGGCTGCCCCCGTCGGACCAGTCGGAGTGCGTGTGGCAGTCCCCGCGGACCATCGCCCGCAGCCCGGCACCGGCGCCCTCGGCACCGGCCGACACCCCCGCCTCCTCCTCCAGCCTGCGCAGGTACGCGGGCACCTCCCCGGCCAGCGCCTCCCGCACCACCTGCGCGGTCTTCGGCCCGACCCCCTTGAGCGACTCCAGCGTCCCGGACGCGGCCCGCTCGGCCACCTCGCCCCCGGGCAGTGCGGCCAGCGTCCGGGAAGCGGTGCGGAAGGCCCGTACCCGGTAGGTGGGCGCGAGCGCCCGCTCCAGAAGGAAGGCGATCCGGTCGAGAGCGGCGACGGGGTCCATGCACACCAAGGTCGCACCAGACGCCCCGGAGGGCGCGGGGAACCGCCCGGGGACCGGCCACCCGCACCCGCGCCCCGTCCCTCTCGGTGACCCCGTTTGCCGCCCGCGCCCCCGGGTACTGCGATGCCCACGCTCACACGAGGAGGTCGGCCATGCCCCGCGCAGCGATCGTCACCGGTTCGGACTCCGGCATCGGCCGGGCCACCGCCGTACGCCTGGCCGAGGCGGGCCTGGACGTCGGCATCACCTGGCACGCGGACGAGAAGGGCGCCGAGGAGACCGCGGAAGAGGTCCGCCGCGCCGGCCGCCGCGCCGCCGTGGCCCGGCTGGACCTCACCCGGCTGCCCGAGGCCGCCGACACCGTGGACGAGCTGTGCGCCGAGCTCGGCCGGGTCGACGTCCTGGTCAACAACGCCGGTACGGGCACCATGACCCCGTACCTGGACCTGACCCTGACCGACGTGCGCCGGGTCCTGGACGTCGACCTCGTCGGCCCGTTCCTGCTGGGGCAGCGGGCCGCCCGGCAGATGATCCGGCAGGGGGAGGGCGGCCGGATCGTCAACGTCACCTCCGTGCACGAGCACCAGCCCCGGGTGGGCGCGGCCCCGTACTGCGCGGCCAAGGGCGGCCTCGGCCTGCTCACCCAGGTGATGGCCCTGGAGCTGGCCGAGCACGGCATCACGGTGAACGCGGTCGCGCCGGGCGAGATCGCCACCCCGATGACCGGTCAGGAGGACACCGACGTCCACACCGAGCGCCGCCCCGGCGTGCCGCTCGGCCGCCCCGGCGACGCTCGCGAGGTCGCCGCGGTGATCGCGTTCCTCGCGAGCCCCGACGCCTCCTACGTCACCGGCGCCTCCTGGAGCGTCGACGGCGGCATGCTCCGTATGGGTCCGCAGGCCGGCTCCCACCTGACCAGCGACGACTGGCGCCGCCCCTGAGCCGGTGCGCTGAACGCTCCGGGTGGACGCCCCGTCGGCGCGGGTGGCGTTCTACCCTCGATTGCATGACCGAACAAGCAGCTCCCCACATCTCCCAGCCGCGGATCCTGGTCCTCGGGGTGTGCCCGGGCAGGCACGGCGAGCCGCCCTTCCGGATCATGGAGATCGACGGCCAGGTGGTCGGTCAGGCCAGGACCGTCACCGACGTGCTGGAGACGGCTGCCGCCTACGGCATCCCCATCCACGACCTCGACGACCCGGACGCGGTCCGCTTCGTGGGCGGGGACAAGTACACCTGGACGCTGCACTGACCGGCCGGCACGTCCGGCTCAGCCCACCGTCCACTTCTGGTTGGCGCCGCCCGTGCAGGTCCGGATCTGCAGCCGTGTCCCGTTGGCCGCGTTGTTGCCGGTGACGTCCAGGCACTTGTCCGCCTGCGGGTTGACGATGTCGCGCGCCCCGGTGACGGTCCACTTCTGGTTGGGGCCGCCGGTGCAGTCCCACAGCTGGACGGTGGAGCCGTCCGCCGTGCCGTTGCCCGTGACGTCCAGGCACTTGCCGAGCGCCCGCAGCGTGCCGTCCGAACCGACGGTCCAGGACTGCGCGCCCGTGCCGTTGCAGTCGTAGAGCTGGACCGGGGTGCCGTTCGCGGGGTTCGCGCCGGCCACGTCCACGCACTTGCCCGCGAGCCCCCGGATCGGCACACCGGCGGCGCTGCCGCTGGTGGTCACCGACACCGAGTCCACCACCAGCGTCTGCGGGAACTGCGTCGAGCCGTCCGGGTCGCCGGGCCAGTAGCCGCCGACCGCGAGGTTCAGGATCAGGAAGAACGGCTTGTTGTAGACCCAGGTCTTCCCGCCCAGGTCGGCGGGGGTGCGGCGCTGGTAGACGTTCCCGTCCACGGACCAGGTGATCGAGTCGGGCGCCCAGTCGACGGCGAAGGTGTGGAAGGCGTCCGCGAAGGCCTGCCCGTTGGGCAGGGTGTAGCCGGCGCCTATGCCGCCCGAGCCGGAGTAGCCGGGGCCGTGGATGGTGCCGTGCACCGTCGAGGGTTCAAATCCGACGTTCTCCATCACGTCGATCTCGCCGGAGTCCGGCCAGTTGACCGGCGTGCCGAGCATCCAGAACGCGGGCCACATGCCCTGCCCGCGCGGGATCTTCATCCGGGCCTCGACATGGCCGTACTGGGCGGTGAACTTCCCGGCCGTGTTCAGCCGGGCCGAGGTGTACTGGCAGCTGCCGTACCAGCACTGGTAGCCGGCGGGGTTCTCCTTCCGGGCCGTGATCACCAGGTGGCCCTGGCCGTCCAGGGCGGCGTTCTTCGTGCCGGACGTGTAGTACTGCCGCTCGTGGTTGTTGACGTTGTCCCCGGTCTCCAGAGTCCACTTCGAGGCGTCGACCGCGGCGCCGGCGGGCCCGTCGAAGGTGTCGGAGAAGGTGGTGACGGCCGCTGCCGCCGGGGTGGCGGCGTGGGCGGCCCGGGCCGGGCCGACGGCGACCGAGCCGACCAGGGCGGCGGACAGTGCGGCGAAGAGGCATCTGCGGAGCAGGCGCGGGGAGGCCATGGCTCTCCGTTCGGTGTGGGGGCGGGAGCTGTGTGCCTCTTGATTTAAGGAGTGAGATAAGGGGGCGTCAATACTCTGGTACGGACCTGGTGCCGACGATCACTCGGCCGCCGGTTCCCGCACCCGCCGGTGCACCCCTCGCCCGAACCGCCGCCCCAGCAGCAGCCAACCCAGCAGCGCCCCGGCCGTGTTGAGGATGACATCGTCGATGTCGAAGGCCCGCCCGGTGACCACCGCCCCCTGGACCAGCTCCACCATCAGCATCACCAGGGCGGTCAGCCCCAGCACCTGGAACGCACCCCGGGCGCGCGGCGCGAGGACCGGCACGAGCACCCCGAACGGCACGCCGAGCAGCAGGTTCCCGCCGAGCTGCCGGATGGCGTCGCGTGCCGACGCCTGCGCCAGATAGGCGTGCACCGAGCGGCCCGGGTGCAGGTTGCTGTGCGTCAACGACACCGACGCGGGCGACGGCTGCAGCGTGATGCGGGCCAGGACGACGGCGAACACCACCATCGCCGCGAACGCCGCCAGCACCGCCAGCAGCCGGACGGGAAGCGGCAGCGCGTGCCGCGCGGGACCGGGTGGGACCGGTTCGGCGGTCTGCCGCCTCCGGCCGGCGCGCAGCGACTCCGGCAGTCGCGGGCGGACCCGCTCGGCCGGCCGCCGCATCCGGGCGGTGCGCAGCAACTCCGGCAGTCGCGGGACGGTCCGGGTCATTCGCTCCTCCAGTCGTCAACTCCGGCGGTCGGAAACTCGGTTACCCGCACCCCGGCCGAGGATGCCGCCGCCCGGTGCGCACCCGCCCCTGGTTTCCGTTCACACCTGGGAGGCACTCCGGGTGCGGACCCGCGTGCCGCCGCTGCCGCCCGGGGCGGGCGGTGCTTGGATGCCCCCAGCGGCACTCCGGACACATCGCCGCGTACCCGAGCACAGCGGACCAGAGCGCAGCGGACTCCAGGAGGTGCCGCATGACCCGCCGTACGGCTCGCACGGCGCTCCTGGCCGGCGGTGAACTCCTCGCCTGGTGGGCAGCGCTGGCGCTGCTGTGGCTGGTGCTCATCAGCACGGTCGACACCCTGGAACGGATCGTCGGAGCGAGCTGCGCCGCCGCCGGCGCACTGCTGGCCCGGGCCGGCCGGCGGGCGGTGACCTGGAGGTGAACGGCTGGATCCTCGCGGCGACCGTCGAGCTGGGCGGGGGAGGCGCGGCCGCCCTGTGGGGCGTGGCCACCGGACCGCCGGCCCGCCGGGTGATCGCCCAGAACCTGACCACCTCCGCCGTCTGCCCGGCCCTGCTGCTCCTCGCCCAGGGCTACGGCCGCCCGTCCTACGTCGATCTCGCCCTGCTCCTCGCCCTCCTCGGCCCGGTCGGCACCCTGGTCTTCGCCCGCCTCCTCTCCGACGACCTGGCCGGGCAGCGCCCGAGCGCGTGGGCGCTGACCTGGGCGGCGGCGGCACTGGGCGCCGCGGTCGTCCTCGCCCTGTGCGTGGCCGGCGACGCGGGCCGGGCGACCGTGAAGCTCCTGGTGATCGGCGCCCTGCTGATCAGCGGCAACCTGATCGCCTCCCGCGCACTGGCGGGCGGGATCCGGGGGGTGGGCGGTGGCTGACGGGACGCGGGGCAGGGGCGGCTCCGGTGGCGCTTTGGCGGTAACCCCGGCCGTCCGCCGGGCGGCCGGCCCGGTGACGCACGTCGGGGACGTCGGGTGCGTCGTGGCTGACCAGGCCCGGGGTGACGGGGGAGTTGTGGGTGTGCGCCGGGTGGCCGGCCCGGTGGCGAGCGGCTGGGATGCCGGCTGTGCGTGGGCTGACGGGGTGGGGGACTCGGCCGGTGTCTCGGGAGTTCGGGATGTGCGCCGGGTGGCCGGCCCGGTGGCGGGCGGCAGGGACTGCGTCGTGGCTGACGGGGTGTGGGGTCTGGCCGGGGAGCGGGGAGTTCCGGGCGGCCGGTGCGTGCCGGCCAGTGTGCGGAAGGCGGGTGCCGTGTGTCCGACGTGCTGATCGTCGTCGTCCTCGTGCTCGTGGCCGCCTCCGCCACCGCGGCCGTGGCCCAGCGCGACCCCGCCCGTCAGGCGCTGGTGCTGTCCTTCCTCGGCGTGCTGCTGGCCGCGCTGTTCACCGTGCTCCAGGCCCCCGACGCCGGCCTGTCCCAGCTCGCCGTCGGCTCCGCCCTCACCCCGCTGCTGATCATGCTGTCGGTGCGCAAGGTCAAACGCCGGGGCCGCTCGAAGGAGGGGCCGAGGTGAACCGGCTGCGGCCGGCCCTGCTGACCGTCGGCGGCACCGGCCTGGCCGCCCTGCTCGCCGCCGCCTGCCTCAGCCTGCCGGACTTCGGCGGCCGCCGGCACCCGTACGGCGACCGGGCCGTGCACGCCTCCCTCGCCCGGCACACCGCCAACGCCATCGCCTCCGTCAACTTCGACCAGCGCGCCTACGACACCCTCGGCGAGATGAGCATCCTGTTCGCCGCCGTCCTCGGCTGCCTGGTGCTGCTGCGCCAGGCCCGCGACGAGCAGCGGGCGCGGCCCGAACCCGCCGAGGTGGCCCGCCCGGTCCGCCGCTACGCCCTGCTCGTGCTGCCCGTCGCCCTGCTCACCGGCCTGTACATCATCGCCCACGGCCAGCTCAGCCCCGGCGGCGGCTTCCAGGGCGGGGTCGTCGCCGCGACCGCCCTGCACCTGCTCTACCTCGGCGCCGACTACCGCGCACTGGAACGCGTCCGCCCGCTCGGCGTCTACGAGACCACCGACTCCCTCGCGGTCGCCGCCTACCTCGTGCTGGGCACCGCCTCGGTCCTGGCCGGCACCGCCTTCCTCGCCAACACCCTGCTTCCGTACGGCACCTTCGACACGCTGTCCTCCGGCGGCACCGTCCCACTGCTGAACGCGGCCGTCGGCATGGAGGTGGCCGGCGCGGTCGTCGTCCTGCTCGCCCACTTCCTCGACCAGGCCGTGGAGATCGAGGAGCCGAGCGGGGAACGGACCGAGGGGACGCACCAGAGATGAACGCCGTGATGCACGTCCTTCCGTACCTGACGGCCGCCTACCTCTTCCTGACGGGCTGCTACGGCCTCGCCACCAGCCGGAACCTGATCCACGCCGTCGGCTGCCTCGCCGTGTGCCAGTCCGCCACCTACGTGCTGCTGCTGGCGGTCGGCTACCGCGACGGCGGCACCGCGCCCGTCTTCTCCGACATGAAGCCCGGCTTCCGGCCGGTGGTCGACCCGGTGGTGCAGGCCCTCACCCTCACCGACATCGTCGTCGGCGCCACCGTCACCGCGCTGCTGCTGGCCCTCGTCCTGCAGATCGCCAAACGGCACGGCACGATCGACCCCGACGAACTGCGGGAGCTGCGCGGCTGATGCACCACCTGATCCCGCTGACCGTCGCGGTCCCGCTGCTCGGCGCCGCCCTGCTGGTGGCCGTGGGCCGCCGACTGCCCCGGATCGCCGTCGAGATCACCGGGTTCGCCTTCTCCGGCGGTACCGCCGCCCTCACACTCGTGCTGCTGCTGAACTCCGCGCCGCCGATGGTCGAGTGGGTCGGCGGCTGGCTGCCCGTCGGCGGCGAGAGCGTCGGCATCCTGGTGGTCGGGGACGGCCCGGGGCTCGGCATGGCCTCGCTGGCCTCCCTGCTGACCCTCGCCGCCCTCGCCTACTCCTGGCGCTACTTCGACGAGCCCCCGCGGGACCGCGCCGGCTCCTTCACCGCGCTGATGCTGGTGTTCCAGGGCGCCATGTGCGGGTTCGCCCTGGCCGGTGACCTGTTCAACGCGTTCGTGTTCTTCGAGCTGATGAGCGTGGTGGCGTACGCCCTGACCGGCTACCGCATCGACGAGGCCAAGGCCGTGCAGGGCGCCCTGACCTTCGGTGTCGTCAACTCCCTCGGCGCGTACGCCCTGCTGATGGGCATCGCCCTGCTGTACGCCCGCACCGGGGAGCTGGCCATGGCGAAGATCGGCCGGGGGCTCGACGCCACCGCAGGGCAGGGCGGCCCGGACGCGCTGGTCCTCGCCGCCTTCGTGCTGGTGCTCACCGGGCTGCTGGTGAAGGCGGCGGCCGTGCCGTTCCACTTCTGGCTCCCGGACGCGCACGCCGTCGCCCCCACTCCCGTCTGCATGCTCCTGTCCGGCGTCATGGTCGAACTCGGCTCCTACGGCGTGTGGCGGGTGTACGGCACCGTCTTCGCCGGCCCCGGCGGCATCCCCGCCGCCGACCTGACCCGGGCCCTGGTGGTCCTCGGCGCCCTCACGGCCGTGACCGGCGCCGTCATGTGCTGGTACCAGCGGCACATCAAACGGCTCCTCGCGTACTCCACCGTCTCCCACACCGGCCTGTTCCTCGTCGGGCTCGGCGTCCTCAGCCCCGAGGGCGACGACGGCGTGGCCCTCTACCTGCTCGGCCACGCCGGTGTGAAGGCCGCGCTGTTCGCCTGCGCGGGCGTCCTGCTGGACCGGTTCGCCAGTGTGGACGAGCACGCGCTGCACGGCCGGGGCCGGTCCCTGCAGGCCACCGGGGTCATGTTCGCGGTCGGAGCCCTCGGCCTCGCCGGCCTGCCGCCGTTCGGTACGGCGCTGGGCAAGGCGGTCACCGAGGAGGCGGTGGGCGGCCCGCTCACCGTGGTGTACGTGGCCGCCTCCGCGATCACCGCGGGCGCGGTACTGCGGGTCACCGCCCGCGTCTTCCTGGGCCTCGGCCCGCGCCCCGGGGACGCCGCGTACGAGACCGGCGGCTCCGACGAGGAACCGGAGACGTCCGGGCCGCTGCGCCGGATCCCGGACACCATGACGACCGTGCCCGCCGTCCTGCTCGCCGCCGCCCTCGCGATCGGGGTGGTCCCGGGCTTCGGTGCCGTGGTGGCCCGGTCCGTCAACGAGGCCGGCTCGGGCGGCGCGCACGCCTCCGTGCACTGGACCGCGCACGGTGCGCTGCTGGGCGTGGCCTCCGCCGCGCTGGCCGTGGCGCTGGCCGGTCTCGCCGTCACCCGCCCGGGCTGGGTGGCCGCCCCCGGCTGGGCCGCGCCCGTCAGGCGCCTGCAGTCCGGGCACGTCGGCGACTACGTGGCCTGGCTGCTGGTGGGCGCGACCGTCCTGGGAGCGCTGGCCCTGCCCGGGGTGCTGGGCTCCTGATCAGGG
Source organism: Streptomyces sp. NPDC107654 (assembly GCF_055639035.1). Classification (NCBI taxonomy): domain Bacteria; kingdom Bacillati; phylum Actinomycetota; class Actinomycetes; order Kitasatosporales; family Streptomycetaceae; genus Streptomyces; species Streptomyces sp. NPDC107654. The sequence continues at coordinate 465,427 of NZ_JBVKBI010000003.1, read as the reverse complement.
GCCGTACGCGATGTGCACCTTCGTGAAGCCGAGGGAGCGCAGCAGCCCCTGGAGCATGTCGGTGGTGTTGCTCTCGGCGCGCGCGGTCAGCCCGCTGTGTTTCGCCGCGTCCCCGATGTGCCGCACGGCGAGCCGTTGCACGGCCTGCTCGCTGTTGGGGTTGTCCGAGAACAGGTCGCCGAGCCGGTCCAGCAGACCACGCTGCTTGGACACGGCGTAGGAGTGGTCGGGGTCCAGGGCCGGCCTGCCGAGCCGCGCGTGCGGCAGCCGGATGGTCGCGGACGTACGGTCGCCGTCGACCGTGACGTCCTTCTCGCCGACCCGGCCGAGGTCGACGTAGGCGTCCACGGTGCCCGCGCCGACGTACAGGGTGCGGGTGCCGCGGATGGCGTCGGGCAGGAACTTCGCGTCCTTCTCCAGGTCCACGACGACCTGGAAGTTGCCCGACGCCGCGTCGTAACGGCTCATGTCCTGGATCGACTTGAGCAGCGCGGGTCCGGAACGGTCTTCGGTCTCGGTGCCGAACAGGTCCTTGATGCCCGGCAGTACCGCCAGCCGTATCCCGGCGAACAGCAGGGCGAGCACCAGCACGATCGCCGCCACGGCCATGGTCATGAACTTGGCCCAGCCCGGCAGGCGCCTCACGGGAGTCGTCATCGCGACGGCCCTCCTTCCTGCCGACCGGATGCCCGCGGACGGCCGGAACAGACCGGTCCGTCACAGCGAACCGGACGCGGCCTCGGAGCGGGCCAGGGCCGCGTCCAGGTCCGGCTGCGGGGGCAGCAAGCGGGTCAGCCCGGTGACCCGGAACACCCGCAGGGTCAACGGGTGCGTGCACACCAGGTGCAGCTGCCCGCCGCGCTCCAGCACCCGGACGCGCGCCCGGTACAGCAGGCGCAGGCCCGAGCAGTCGAAGAACTCCACCGGCCGCAGGTCGATGACGACCCGGGCGCCGGGCCGGTCGGTGACCCGGTCGAGGAACGGGCCGATCTCCGTCGCCGCGGCGATGTCGATCTCACCCCGGAACTCCAGCACCGTGTGCCCGCGGTGGTCGTACATGCCCAGTTGCCGGGTGAGGGGTACGGGTTCGTGTCGCACCTCGGCACCACCTCCCACCCCGCGCCCCGACGTCGCTTCCCGATCGTCAAGTTACCCTCGATGGAAGGAATTTGAGCATGTTCGATTGACATATGTCTTCGAGTTTGTCGCGCGTCGGCCCGTGTCGTTCGTACCGTGCCGCCCGGCCGGTGCCGCTCAGTCCGCCAGCAGCACCAGCTTCCCCGTGGTCCGGCCGGTGTCGCCCAGCTCGTGCGCCTTCGCCGCGTCGGTCAGCGGGAACGTCCCCGCGATCGTCGCCTTCAGCCGCCCGGACTCCGCCAGTTCCGCGATCGCCCGCATCCCCGAGCGGTCCGCGTCGACCAGCATGCGCACCGCCCGCACGCCGAGCCGCTCGGCCTCCTCGGGGAAGTCGTCGTCGCCCACCGGAAGGATCGACACCACCACACCGCCCGGCCGCAGCATCCGCAGGGACCGCACGGAGGTCTCGCCGCCGAGCGTGTCCAGGACCACGTCGACGTCCCGGACCGTCTCCGTGACATCGGTGGACCGGTAGTCGACCGGCTCGTCCACGCCGATCTCCCGCAGGAAGTCGTGCTTGCCCGCGCTCGCCGTACCGATCACGTACGCCCCGCGCGCCTTGGCGATCTGCACGGCCACATGGCCTACGCCGCCGGCCGCCGCGTGGATCAGCACCCGCTGCCCCGGCCGGACGTCCGCGTGCTCGGTCAGCGCCTGCCAGGCGGTCAGGGAGACCAGCGGCAGCGCACCCGCCTGGACGTGGTCGAGGGAGGCCGGCTTGTGCACCAGGGCCCGGACCGGGACCGTGACGTACTCGGCGTGCGAGCCGTGGCCGAAGGGATACGGCAGCATGCCGAAGACCTCGTCGCCGGGCCGGAAGGCCGCCGCGCCGATCCCGGTCTCCGCGACCTCCCCGGAGACGTCCCAGCCGAGGACGAACGGGGGCTCGCCCAGGAACCCGCCGGTGGCCCGGTGCTTCCAGTCGGTGGGGTTCACCCCGGCGGCCCGAACCCGGACCAGCACCTCGTTCGGGCCCGGCTTCGGCCGCTCGACTCGTACTTCCTTGAGGACCTCGGGACCGCCGAGGACGTCCTGGCTGATGGCTCGCATCGTGTTCACATCGCTCATGGTCCCCCAGCCTGCCGGAGCCCGCCCGGCCGGGAAATGGCATGAACGCCAACCTTCGATAGGATCGTGCCATGTCTGATGTGGAGCTGCGCCCCCGGCGCCCGGAGCGGGTCGTCGTCCTGGCGCTCGACGGCGTCTACCCCTTCGAGCTGGGCATTCCCAGCCGCATCTTCGGCGCGGCCGACGGCCACTACGAGGTGCTCACCTGTTCGGTGGACGGCCGCCCGGTGCGCACCAACGCCGACTTCACCATCGGCGTCGCCCACGGCCCCGAGATCCTCCCGACGGCCGACACGGTCGTGGTCGCCTCCATGGCGCCCGTCCACATCCCCACCGAACTGTCCGCCGGGGTCCGCGACGCCCTGGCCCGGATCCGCCCGGACGCCCGGATCGTCTCCATCTGCACGGCCGCCTTCGTGCTCGCCGAGGCCGGCCTCCTCGACGGCCGCAGGGCCACCACCCACTGGCAGGTGGCCGACCTGTTCCGCCGCCGCCACCCCCGGGTGGAGCTCGACCCGGACGTCCTCTTCGTCGCCGACGGACGCATCCTCACCTCGGCCGGGGCGGCCTCCGGCGTCGACATCTGCCTGCACATCGTCCGCACCGACCACGGCAGCGAGCTGGCGAACGCCGTCGCCCGCCGCTGCGTCGTGCCCCCGTTCCGGGACGGCGGCCAGGCCCAGTACATCGAGCAGCCGGTCCCCGAGAGCGGTCCCGCCAGTACGGCCGCGACCCGCGCCTGGGCGCTGGAGCGCCTGGACGAGCCGCTCACCCTGGCCGACCTCGCCGACCATGCCCGGATGAGCCTGCGCACCTTCGCCCGCCGCTTCAACGACGAGGTCGGCCTCAGCCCCGGCCGCTGGCTGATCCAGCAGCGGGTGGCCCGCGCCCGGCACCTGCTGGAGGCCAGCGACCTGCCGGTGGACCGGATCGCCGCCGAGGTCGGTTTCGCCACCGGCGCCTCGCTGCGCCAGCACCTGCACGCGGCGATCGGCGTCTCCCCGCAGGCCTACCGGAGAACCTTCCAGCAGGCCCGCTGAACGTTCCGGCCCGCCCCGGCGTCGAAGGAGCGCACACGGCAGCGGGAGAACGGGGGCGGGGCATGCGCGGAGGGCTCGTGGCGGCGGGGGCGGTGCTGGCGGCGGTCGCCGTCGCGGGGTGCGACGACGGGCCCCGGCCCGACCTGGTGGTGCGGGGCGCCCCTCCGGCGCACCCCTACAGCGGCCCCCTGCACGTCCCCACCAGGCAACTCGACGAGGAAACCCCCGACGCGGTCCGGCAGGCCTCCGGTGCGGCCGGCCGGGCGCTGGAGTGCGACGGGGAGATCTTCGACGGCTCCGGACCCGACGGCTGGAGCGGGTCCGACGGCGGGGACACCCCGGAGGAGGGCCTCGCCCTCTACTTCGACATGGTCCAGCCGGAGCAGCCCGACCACGGCTACCGCGTGGAGCGCGAGGAGCGGGACCGGGTCCTCTACTCCTACGACGTGCGCGGCCGCACCAAGGTGGCGGTCGTGGTGGCCAGGGACCGGAAGGGCCGGCCCGGCTGGGGCCCGGAGACCAGCGCCTCCTGCGACCCGGCCGAACTCCCGGAGAGCTTCACGGCCACCACCGACTGGCAGATCTGGACCGACCACGCGGGCCGCCGGGTCCCGGTCACCACGGTGCACGGCTCGACCGGGCCGGAGCACTGCGGCTGGCAGTCCGCCGCCTTCCTCGCCCTGGGGAAGCGGACCTACGCCCGTGACCCCGAGGGCGTACTGGGCCGGGACGGGCTGCTCCGGGCGCCGTACCGGGCGGCGGTCCGCATGCCCGCCGACGCCCGGGACACCGGATACCACCGCCGTGGCCGGCGGCTGTGGCTGACGCCCGACAGGGCGACGGCGTACGTCCGCGCGGACCACGGCGTGGAGGCGTGGCCGCTGGTCGAGGAGGGCGTCGGCTGCGACTGACCGGCGCCGCGCTCAGCGCGCGGCGTACACGCACGTGCCTCCCACGTAGGTCAGCGCCACACTCGTCTCCGCGATCGCCTCCGGCGGCCCCGAGAACGGGTCCCGGTCCAGGACCACCAGGTCGGCGAGCGCGCCGACGGCCACCCGGCCGGTGTCGTCCAGATGGTTCACGTACGCCGAACCGGCCGTGTACGCCGTCACCGCGTCGGAGAGGGAGAGCCGCTCGTCCGGCAGGAACACCGGCCCGGTGCCGCCCGGTTCGATCCGGTTGACCGCGACATGGATGCCCTGGAGGGGGTCCGGGCTGCTCACCGGCCAGTCGCTGCCCGCCGCGAGCCGCGCCCCGGAGCGCAGCAGCGCCCCGAACGGGTACTGGAGCCGGGCCCGTTCAGGTCCCAGGAACGGGATCGTCAGCTCGTCCATCTGCGGCTCGTGGGCGGCCCACAGCGGCTGGATGTTCGCGGTGGCGCCGAGCCGGGCGAACCGCGGCACGTCGTCCGGGTGCACCACCTGGAGGTGGGCCAGATGCGGACGGGTGTCGAGCGCCCCGCCTGCCTCCCGGGCCGTCTCGATCGCGTCCAGCGCGTCCCGTACGGCCCGGTCGCCCAGCGCGTGGAAGTGGCACTGGAAGCCGAGCGCGTCCAACTCGGTGACGTATCGGGGGAGTTGGTCCGGGTCGATGAAGCTCGTGCCGCGGTTGGCCGTGGCGCAGCCGCACCGGTCCAGGTATGGTTCGAGCAGCGCGGCGGTGTGGTTCTCCGCGACCCCGTCCAGCATCAGCTTCACCGTGCCCGCCCGGAACCGGCCCCGGCTCATCGCGGCCCGCCTCCCGACGAGTTCCGGGATCTGCTCGGCACCCCGCTCCCGGTCCCACCACAGGGCGCCCACGACCCGGGCGGTGAGCGAACCGTCCGCGGCCGCGGTGAGGTACGCCTCCGCCGGGTCGTCCATGCCGAGGAAGTCACCGACCAGCGCGTCCTGCCAGGCGGTGATGCCGAGCGCGTGCAGATGCCGCTGGGCGTGCAGCAGCGCCGCCAGCCGGTCGGCGGGGGTGGCGGGCGGGGTCAGCCGGCCGACCAGCTGCATCGCGCCCTCCTGGAGCGTGCCACCGGGTTCCCCGGAGGCGTCCCGTTCGATCCGCCCGTCCGCCGGGTCCGGAGTGTCCCGGCCGATCCCGGCCAGCTCCAGTGCGCGGCTGTTCACCCAGGCGCCGTGATGGTCACGGTTGGGCAGGTACACCGGCCGGTCCGGGACGGCCGCGTCCAGCAGCTCCTTCGTCGGCGTACCGCCCGCGAACGCCTCCATCGACCAGCCGCCGCCGAGGATCCACTCCCGCTCCGGGTGGGCGTCGGCGTAGGCGCGTACGGCGGCCACGGTCTCCTCGGCCGTCGTCCGGCCCGTCAGGTCGCACCGGGACAGTTCCAGCCCGGCCGGCACCGGATGGACGTGCGCGTCCTGGAAACCGGGCAGCAGCAACCGCCCGGCCAGGTCCACCACCTCCGTGCGGGGACCGGCGAGTTCGCGTACGTCCGCGTGCCCGACGGCGGTGATCCGGTCCCCGGTGACGGCCACGGCGGTGGCGGTGCGGCCCTCGGGGGTGAGGACGGGGCCGCCGGTGAAGAGCAAGTCAGCGTGCATGATGCCTTTCCAGGTCGGTCAGTTGGAGGGAGTGAGCAGCTTCGGCGAGCCGGCGTCGGTGCCCGCACCCGTGGTGAAGTACGGCGACTTGCGCACCCACTTCGCCCAGCCGGCCACCGGCAACCCGGACGTGATCATCGCAAGCGGCACGAACAGCAGGAACCAGCCGTTGTCCGCACTGATCGCGAAGTGGTCGGCGGAGGCGTAGAAGGACCAGCCGAGGTAGCCGCCGAGGGCCAGCAGGGCCAGCGCGCCCAGTGCGGGCGACACCACCGCCCGCAGCGCCTGCCGACGGTCCGTGCGCAGCAGTGAGCGGAACCGCACGGCCGCGGCGAGCGCCGTGAGCGCGTACGACAGGGCGACCACGATCCCGACCGCGTTCACCGTCGCCGTGATCAGGTCGGCGAGACGCGGGATCACCACGGCGGCCAGCGCCACCGCCACGGCCAGCGCCCCGATCAGCAGCGTGCCCGCCGCCGGCGTTCCGTACCGGGCGCCGACCCGGGACCACACCGGACCGAGCGTACGGTCCCGGCTCATCGCGAACGCCCCGCGGGCCGTCGGGATGACCCCGGCCTGCAGCGAGGCCACGGCCGAGAACATCAGCGCCACCAGGGGCAGCGCGGCCAGCGGCTGTCCGGCGAGCCGGTCGCCGTAGTACGCCAGCCCCCGCGCCCCGTGCCCGGCCAGCTCCGGCCCGGACAGCACCCGCTGGAAGGCGACCGAGCCGAGCAGGAACAGGCCGAGCATCGTCACCAGGGTGATCAGCCCGGCCCGTGAGGCGTCCCGCGGTGCGCGCACCTCCTCGGTGACGGAGAACGCGGCCTCGAACCCCCAGTAGCAGAACACCGACAGCAGCAGTCCCTGCGCCAGCGCGGTCGCCGAGGGGACGGCGAACGGGTCGAACCAGGACAGCCGGAAGGGGTGCGGGCCGGTGACGAGGCCGTAGCCGCAGAAGCCGAGCAGGACGGCGTACTCGAAGGCCAGCAGCCAGGTCTGCAAGCGGGCCGCCGTACGCACCCCGGACACCGCGGTCACGGTGACCGCGGCCAGCACCAGCACGCCCACGGCCGTCGTCTGGGCGGTCGAGTCCGGGTCCAGGCCGAGCGGGCCGATCCGGTGCAGGCCCGCCAGACCGGCCAGCTGCAGCAGTGCCGAACCGGTGACCGCCGTGGTGTAGGCGAGGAACGCCACGCTCGCCACCAGGTTCACCCAGCCGACCGTGAAACCCAGCCAGGGACCGAGCGAGCGGCCCACCCACACATAGCCGTTGCCCGCGTTCGGCTCCACCCGGTTGAGCCGGGCGTAGGCGCCGGCGATGCCCAGCACCGGCAGGAACGCCAGCAGCATGATCGCCGGCAGGTGCGGCCCGACCACCCCGGCGGTGACCCCGAGCCCGATGCCGATGCTGGTGGTCGCCGCCGTGCTGGACGCGGCGACGGCGACGCCGTCCAGCACGCCCAGCGACCTGCGCAGCGCGGGCCGCGCGGGATCGTCCGCCGCGTGGGGTCTGTCGTTCATGGCCGGCTCTCCGCTCCTGCCGCGGGGACTCCGATCGGCCCCGGTGAGCGGACATGTAACTGCCGGGGCACTTAACAGGTCAACGGTGTTGTCGTAAGGTGCCGGGCACGTCCCAGGAGGCCACCATGAGCGACCGCGTCGTCCCGCCCGCCGCCCGGCAGCGCCGCCGTCCCACCAAACAGGGGGTCGTGCTCTCCGCCGGGCTGATCGTCGGCACCGCGCTGCGGCTGATCGAGGAGCACGGTGCCGACGCCCTCTCGGTGCGCCGCCTCGGCCGGGCCCTGGGCGCCGACCCCAGCTCGCTGTACCGGTACTTCCGGGACACCGACGACCTGATGCTCGCGATCGCCGACGAACTGATCGGCCGGAGCCTGCGCTCCTGGCGGCCCACCGGCGACTGGACCGCCGACCTGCGGGACCTCGGACTGCGCATGCACGCCGGAGCCCTCGCGCACCCGCGGGCGGCGATGCTCAGCGCCCATCGCGTCACCGGCCGCGCGCACGAGATCCAGGCCGTGGAGAGCATCCTCGGCGTGCTGCGCCGGGCCGGGTTCCCGGACGCGGAGGCGGTGCGGATCTACCACGCGTTCGTGGACCAGGCCCTCGCCTTCGGGGCCCTCGACTCCGCGGGCACCGCCCTGCCCCGGGCCGCGCGCGAGGCGGAGGCGGAGGTGTGGCGGACCACCTACGGCCGGCTGCCCGCCGAGACCCACCCGCACATCGCGGCCACCGCCCGCCATCTCGACGCCAGCATGCGCGTCAGCTCCTACCCGGCCGCCCTGGACCTGTTCCTCACCGCCGCCCGGACACGCCTGGGGCAACTCCGTGCGCGCACCGGGAATCCCCGGCCACACTGATCGCAACGATCACTCCGAGGAGGCCGTACGCCATGACCCCGCCCCCCGCCCGCAGCTTCGAGCAGCGCAAGAAGGACACCCTCCACCGGCTGGAGAACGACGTCGACGCGTGGGTCGCCACCGCCGGACCCGACGGCGCGGCCCCGTATCTCGTCCCGCTGTCCTACGTGTGGGACGGCGGCTCGCTGCTGCTCGCCACTCCGGCCGACAGCCCCACCGGCCGCAACCTCGTGGCCACCGGCCTGGCCCGGCTCGGCATCGGCCCCACGCGGGACGTCGTCGTGGTCGAGGGCGTCGTGCGGGCGGTGACGCCCGAGGACCTGCCGGAGGAGGACGCCGAGGTCTTCGCCGGGAAGACCGGCTTCGATCCGCGCCGGCTGGCCGAGCGCTACCTGTACTTCAGGGTCCTGCCGCAGCGGATCCAGGCCTGGCGCGAGGCGAACGAGCTGCGCGGGCGGGATCTGATGCGCGACGGCGCGTGGCTGCCGGCCGACTGAATCGCGCGGCCCGGGATATCCGCCTGGGAAGAGGCCGAGAGACCGAGCGGCCCGGACGACACTTCCTCGATCCCGGGAGGATCCATGACACTGGTGAAGGCGGGCATGGTGGTGCTGGACTGCTCCGAGCCCGAGGAACTCGCCGAGTTCTACAAGGAGTTGCTGGACGGCGAGCTGGCCGCCGCGTCCGCCAACCTGGTGGAGGTGCGCGGCGCCGACGGGTTCCGGCTGGCCTTCCGGCGCGATGTCAACGCCACCCCGGCCAGTTGGCCTCGCCCCGAGAACTCCCTTCAGCTCCATCTCGACTTCCTGGTCGACGACTTGGACGAGGCCGAGCGGCGCGTCGTGTCCCTGGGCGGCCGCCCCGTCGAGACGAGGGCCGCCACGGGCGTCCACGAACACCGCGCCTACGCCGACCCCGCCGGCCACTCCTTCACCCTGCGCCTGGTTCCCCGGACGGCACCCAAGCAGGGGTGAGGGCCGCGGCCGCGCCGCCGCGGTGGAGGGGTGGGGGCGCCGCAGTGAGGGGCTGCGGCGCCGGGGCCGAGGGGTCAGTCGCGGCCGGTCTTGTCCGTGGTCGGCCACACGCCCGTCGAGCGGGCGATGGCCTTCGCGCCGGTGCGGTCGACCGCGCTGCGCACCACCGCGAAGATCGCGCCCTGGACCGCCGCGGCCAGCAGGATCTCACCCCAGCCGCGGTCCGGGTCCAGCGCGTCGGGCGCGTCCTCCTCGTGCCGGATGGCCATCCACGCCTTGCGGAAGGCCATACCGGCCAGCGCACCGCCCGCCCAGCTGAGCACGAATCCGACCGGCTGGTAGACGACAGGGAGCTTCTTCTTCTTGTTCTTGGCCATGTGTGACTACTTCCTCGTGAGGCGCCCCTCATGCGGGGCGCCCTTGCGGGGCCACCCGTTCGCCCGGGGGCACCGGCCCCGGCGGCGTCCCGTCCCCGAACGGCCGGCCGCCCAGCTCCGCGCGGCCGTGCGGGCTCAGCCAGCCCGCGAGATCAGGCCCGAGCGGCACGATGCCGGTGGGGTTGATACCGGAGTGCACCTGGTAGTAGTGCCGTTTGATGTGGTCGAAGTCGACCGTGTCGCCGAAGCCCGGGGTCTGGAACAGATCCCGCGCGTACGCCCAGAGCACCGGGTGCTCCGCCAGCTTCCAGCGATTGCACTTGAAGTGCCCGTGGTACACCGCGTCGAACCGGACCAGCGTGGTGAACAGCCGGATGTCCGGTTCCGTGAGGGTGTCGCCGACCAGATACCGCTGTCCGGACAGCCGCTCACCGAGCAGTTCCAGCCGCCGGAACACGGCCGCGCACGCCTCCTCGTACACCGTCTGCCGCGAGGCGAACCCGGCCCGGTACACACCGTTGTTCACGTCCTCGTAGACCTCGGCCATCACCTGGTCGATCTCCTCGCGCCGGCCGGGCGGGTACAGGTCCGGCGCGCCGGCGCGGTGCAGCGCCGTCCACTCGGTGGCCAGGTCGAGGGTGAGCCGCTGGTAGTCGTTGGTGACCAGCCGCCCGCTCGGCACGTCCACCACGGCGGGCACGCTCACCCCGCCCGGGTAGCCGGTCTCCCGCCGGTCGTAGGCCTCGCTCAGGAACCGGATGCCGAGCACCGGGTCCCGGCCGCCGGGGTCCAGGGTGAACCGCCAGCCGGTAGCGGCCCGCCTCGACCGGCCAGCCGTCCCGGCCGTCGGCGGTGATCCGGTCCGCGAAGTGGCTCCTGGACCGGGTGAAGGCCCGGTGCCCGTAGGCGCTGTTGCCGTCGCCGCCCATGCTCTCCTCCTCGCCGCACGGAGTCACGAAGTCTCCTGGCCTCCGCGTTCCCCGTTTCGCGCGGCCCGCACGGTGTGAGCCGTGCGGTCCGGGGCAGTCGGCCAAGGGTGAGCAGGACATCCTCGGAACGAGAGACGGCCGCCCGGACGGCCGACGTCACAGCCGATACCCATGCCCCGGCCGAAGCCGCGGCCGATGCCCCGGCCCGTGCCCCCTCCGGTGGCGCGGCCGACACCCAAGCCGACCGGCACACCACGATCACCGTCCTCGTGGCCCTCGGCGCCAATCTGGTGATCGCCGTCGCCAAGGCGGCCGGCGGTGTCCTCGCGGGCTCGCCCGCGCTGCTCTCGGAGGCCGCGCACTCGGTCGCCGACAGCCTCAACGAGGTCTTCCTGCTGGCCGCGCTGCGCCGCAGCCGCCGCCCCGCCGACGCCCGGCACCCCTTCGGCTACGGCAAGGAGCGCTTCTTCTGGTCGCTGCTCGCCGCCGTGGGCATCTTCGTCATGGGCGGCTGCTTCTCCTTCTTCCAGGGCCTGGAGGCGCTCCGCGGCGGCGCGGAGGAGAAGTTCAGCGGCTACGTGGCGGGCCTGATCGTGCTCGGGGTGGCCCTGTTCGCCGAGGGGGCCTCGCTGCTGCGCGCGCTGCACCAGGTCCGCCGGCAGGGCGGCGGTCTCGGCGCGCTGCGCGATCCCGCGCTGCGCACGGTGGTCGCCGAGGACGGCACCGCGGTGCTCGGCGTGACCCTGGCCCTCATCGGGATGGGCCTGCACATGGCGACCGGACAGGTCGTCTGGGAGGCCTCCGCCTCGCTGGCCATCGGCCTGCTGCTCGTCTACGTCGCCTACCGGCTGGGCCGTGAGGCCAAGGCCCAGCTGATCGGGGAGGCCGCCGACCCGGAGCTGACCGGCAGGATCCGGGCGCTGCTGCGGGCGCAGCCGGAGATCGACAGCGTGGAGGCCGTGTTCACCATGAAGATGGGCCTCGACTCCACCCTGGTCGCCGCCCGCGTCGACCTGGCGCCGGGCCTGGACAGCGAGCGCGTCGAGGAGGTCGCCGTGCGCATCAAGCGGTCCCTCACCCGGACGTTCCCCGCCGTCGGCCAGATCTTCCTGGACGTCACCGACCGGCCGGCGGGCGAGGCACGAGAAAGCCCCGCCGCGACGGGGGAACGCGGCGGGGCCTGACGCACCAGTGCCCGTCCGGGCGCCGGTTCACACGCCACCGGAACAGATTTTTCTGAAACGGTCCGGTCTGAGGCCGGAATCAGCTCTCGTCGAGCGGCTCCAGCACGAAGACCGGGATCTCCCGGGAGGTCTTCTCCTGGTAGTCGGCGTAGGGCGGGTACGCGGCCACCGCCCGCTCCCACCACTCGGCCTTCTCCGCCCCGGTGACCTCACGGGCCCGCATGTCCCGCTTCCGCGGCCCGTCCTGCAGCTCGACGTGCGGGTCCGACTTCACGTTGAAGTACCAGACCGGGTGCTTCGGAGCGCCACCGAGGGAGGCGACCGCCGCGTACCGCCCCTCGTGCTCCACCCGCATCAGCGGCGTCTTGCGGATCTTCCCGCTCTTCGCGCCCCGCGTGGTCAGCACGATCACCGGCATCCCGGTGTCGAGCAGCGTCGTCCCCTTCGTCCCGCCGGAGCTCTCGTACAGCTCGACCTGCTCGCGCACCCACTGCGTCGGGCTGGGCTCGTACTCGCCCTCAAGAGGCATGGATCCCGCTTCCTTTCCTCGGTCCAACGATTCCGTGCCACCCGATCACTGCCCGCCGGCGGCGGAAAAGATCCCTCGCGAGCCGAACGGACGGTGGCCCGATCCGGTCGCTCCGAACGGGGTACTTCGGCCAGATGACGAAGGTCACCGAAGTGGCCGAACTTGACGTCGACCCATAGATGCCTGGGGCATCTAATGAAGATCGGCACGACGCACTCTTTCGTCTGCGAGGTCTTTCCATGACGGAACTGACGGACACCAACGGCCCGGCTGCCCCGGCCGACCCCGTCGCCTTCCCCCAGGACCGCACCTGTCCCTACCACCCGCCCACCGGCTACGCCCCGCTGCGCGACGGGCGACCCCTGTCCCGCGTCACCCTCTACGACGGCCGCGAGGTCTGGGCCGTCACCGCCCACGCCGCCGCACGCGCCCTGCTCGCCGACCCCCGGCTGTCCACCGAGCGCCGCCACCCCGGCTTCCCCGTGCCCACGCCCCGGTTCGAGGCGGGCCGCAACCGCAGGGTGGCCCTGCTCGGCCTGGACGACCCCGAGCACCACCGGCAGCGGCGCATGCTGATCCCGTCGTTCACCGTCAAGCGGGCGGCGGCCCTGCGCCCCTGGATCCAGCGGATCGTGGACGGACTGCTGGACACGATGATCGAGCAGGGACCGCCCGCCGAGCTGGTCTCCGCGTTCGCGCTGCCCGTGCCCTCCATGGTGATCTGCGGCCTGCTCGGCGTGCCGTACGCCGACCACGAGTTCTTCGAGGAACAGTCCCGCAGGCTGCTGCGCGGCCCGACCGGCGCCGACACCGTCGCCGCCCGCGAGCGGCTGGAGGAGTACCTCGGCGGGCTGATCGACGCCAAGGCCGAGGAGACCGAGCCCGGCGACGGCATCCTCGACGAACTGGTCCACCAGCGGCTCCGCACCGGCGAGGTGGACCGCACCGACGCCGTCTCGCTCGCCATCATCCTGCTGGTCGCCGGTCACGAGACCACGGCCAACATGATCTCCCTCGGCACCTACACCCTGTTCCAGCACCCCGACCGGCTGGCCGAGCTGCGCGCCGACCCCTCGCTGCTGCCCGCCGCGGTGGAGGAGCTGATGCGGATGCTGTCCATCGCGGAGGGGCTGCAGCGGGTGGCGCTGGAGGACATCGAGGTCGCCGGCACCACGATCCGGGCCGGTGAGGGCGTGCTCTTCTCCACGTCGGTGATCAACCGCGACACCTCCGTCTACGACGAACCCGACGCCCTGGACTTCCACCGTCCCGACCGCCACCACATCGCGTTCGGCTTCGGCATCCACCAGTGCCTGGGCCAGAACCTGGCCCGCGCGGAACTGGAGATCGCCCTCGGCAGCCTCTTCACCCGGCTGCCCGGTCTGCGGCCGGCCGTCCCGGTCGAGGACATTCCCTTCAAACCCGGCGACACGATCCAGGGAATGCTGGAACTCCCGGTGACCTGGTAAGAGGCTCTGCTCATGCATATCGACATCGACAAGGACGTCTGTATCGGCGCCGGACAGTGCGCGCTGGCCGCGCCGGGCGTCTTCACCCAGGACGACGACGGCTACAGCACCCTCCTGCCCGGCCGCGAGGACGGAGCCGGCGACGCGAACGTCCGGGAGGCGGCCCGCGCCTGCCCGGTCAGCGCGATCACCGTGCGGGACAGCACCGGCTGACCGGCTGACGGACCGGGGTGGTACGGCGACCAGGGCGCCGTACCACCCCGGCCCACGCCCCAGCGAACCTTCCGGACGTACGCGGCGGCGTCCGGGGTGGACACGTCGCGGTCGCGGCGGACGATGCTCAGCCGGTGGCCCCAGCGGGCGCGGGCCGCGCGCAGGCCGCCGTCGGTGTACTCGACGTCCACCACCCGGTCGTCGAACGCCTTCGCGTATACCTCGCACTCGTCGTACTGCCCGCACTCCTCCGTGACCGCGAAATCCAGCCCGGCCCGTTCGCGACGCCCGGCCAGCTCCGCGGTGTTCTTCTGCGCGACGGCCAGGTGCCGGGCGTGCGCGTGCCGGGTGAGCAGTTGCATGAACGCGGTGGCGTCGGACGCGGTGAGCAGCCCGCCGGAGCGGGTGTAGCTGTCGTAGTTGTCGGGCTCCACGGCGTCGTAGCCCCGGTCCGCGCAGCCGTCGACCCACCGCGCGACGCGCCGGGCCACGCGCTCCCGCTTGGCCCGGGTGCGGATGTCGAGCAGCGGCTCGTCCCAGTCCTGGTCGATCACGACCTCGCCGCGCGCGTCGCGCAGCAGCAGACCGGCCGGCCAGGAGGGGCGTTCGGCGGGCTGCGCCTGGAACGCGTTGACGTAACAGATGTTGTACAGGCCCGGTGCGGGGGAGTCGGAGCGGTCACGGCTGACGATCCGCACGCCCGTGGGCGGGGGGTAGGCGCCGCCGATCTGGTAGTCGAACCCGGCGTGCCGCGGCGGCAACCGCACCGCACCGTCGTCCTCGTGTGCGCCGGACGCACAGCCGGCCAGTGCCGTCACCGTGACCAGCAGCGTCGTCGCCAGGGCGCCGAGGGCCGTGCGCGACCCGCCGGCACGGTACACACCCGAGGGGGACACGTTCGCTCCGTCCTGCCCACGCCGGGCGGCGCGGCGCGTGTCAGGATCACATCCTCCGCACCGCGGCGGCGTCAAGTCGGTCCCCGCGACACCGTCGTAGGCTGCGATGACCATCGCCCCGAAGGCAGGAGCAGCAACGATGCAGTACGTGAAGCTCGGTTCGACGGGCCTGGACGTCTCGCGGATCTGTCTGGGCTGCATGACGTACGGCCTGCCCGACCGCGGCGCCCACGAGTGGACCCTCGACGAGGAGGCGGCCCGCCCGCTGATCCGGCAGGCGCTGGAGGCGGGCGTCACCTTCTTCGACACCGCGAACGTCTACTCCGACGGCACCAGCGAGGAGATCGTCGGCAAGGCCCTGCGGGACTTCGCCGACCGCGACGAGATCGTGCTCGCCACCAAGGTGAACGGCCGGATGCGGCCGGGTCCCAACGGGGCGGGGCTGTCCCGCAAGGCCGTCATGAGCGAGATCGACCACAGCCTGCGCCGGCTCGGCACCGACTACGTCGACCTCTACCAGATCCACCGCTACGACCACGCGACGCCGATCGAGGAGACGATGGAGGCGCTGCACGACCTGGTCAAGGCGGGCAAGGTGCGCTACATCGGGGCGAGTTCGATGTACGCGTGGGAGTTCTCCAAGGCGCAGTACACCGCCGAGCGGCACGGCTGGACCAGGTTCGTGTCCATGCAGAACCACTACAACCTGCTCTACCGCGAGGAGGAACGGGAGATGCTGCCCCTCTGCGCGGACCAGGGCGTCGGCGTGCTGCCGTGGAGCCCGCTCGCCCGCGGCCGGCTCACCCGTGACTGGGGCGCGGTCACCGACCGCAGCGCCACCGACGAGTTCGGCAGCCGGCTGTACCTGGAGAGCGACCGCGCGATCGTCGAGACCGTCACCCGGATCGCGGACGGCCGCGGTGTGCCCCGCGCCCAGGTGGCCCTCGCCTGGCTGCTCCACCAGGACACCGTGGCGGCCCCCGTCGTCGGCGCCGCCAAGCCGCACCACATCGAGGACGCGGTGGCCGCGGTGGAACTGGAGCTGAGCGAGAAGGAGCTGGAGGAACTCCAGCGGCCGTACACCCCGCGCGCGGTCAGCGGCCACTGACCCGTCCCCGCCGGCGCTCTGAAAGGCCGCAGTTGACGCATTGTCAATGGCAAAAGGCGTGCGCGGAATGCCGAGAATCGCAAGATCTCTTGTTCGGAAGTGTTCGGCTGTGCAAAAGTGCCGCCTCAGGTGGACGTTCGAGCTGCCTCATGACCTCGCCATACTGATTGGTATGGACTAATTCCCCGTAGTGCGTCTGGAGGAATTCGGCCGTGACCGAGGCAGGCCCGTCGGACGAACAGCTGAGTGCCGAACTGAAGAAGTGGACGGGAGCGTCACCGGCGCTGCATCCCGTCGGTGAACTCCTGGACCGGCACTGGGCGGCCGCCTTCGCCTACGCCCGGCTGTGCACCGACGGGCCGCGCGCCGCGGGCATGCTCACCACGGCCGCCTTCACCCGGCTGTTCGGCGCGTCCCTCCGGCAGGCCGGCCCGACCGCCGCCTGGCGGCCCCAGGTGCTGGTCGCCGTCCGCCGGATCGCGGCCGAGTGGGACACCGACGGTCGCCGGGAACTCCTCCACCCCGGCCTGCGCCCCGGCGACGGAACCGGCGAGCGCGCCGCGGCCCGGCTGCTGCCGCCGCCCGACCGGCGGCTGCTGTCCCGGGCGTTCCAGCGCATCCCCGAGATCTCCCGTGCCGTGCTGTGGCACACCGAGGTCGAGGCCGAACCCCCGGTCCTGCCCGCCGCGCTGCTCGGCCTGGAGGAAGAGGACGTCCGCGTCGAACTGCGCCGGGCCCGCGAGCGGCTGCGCGAGGAGTGCCTCCAGGTGCACCGCGAACTCGCCCCCGACGCCGAGTGCCGGCGCTATCAGCGCATGCTCGACGTGACCTTCCGGCGCGGCGGCACCGACATCGACCCGGACCTGCGCGAGCACCTGGCCGGCTGCGGTCACTGCGGCCGCACCGCCGGCCAGCTCACCCGGTTCGACGACGGCCTCGGCCTCGCGCTCGCCGAGGCGGTCCTCGGCTGGGGCGCCCGCGACTACGTGACCTCCCGGGCGGCCCGCGCCGAGGAGCCCACCGCACCCGCCCCGGCGGCCTCCGCCGTCGTGGCGGGGGGCGGGGACACCGCCGCTCCCGGAGGGGAGCAGGCCTTCGCGTCCCCGGGTGCGGACACCTTCGCGTCCTCGGGCGGGGACGCCTTCGCACCGCGGGCGGGGGAACCCTTCGCGCCCCCGAAGGCGGAGCCCTTCGTACCCGCCGAGCCCACGGACGCCGCCGATCCCGCCGGCCCGGCGGACCCCGCCGCGCCGGCGCCGCCCCGAGCCGCCCCGCGCCGGCGGGCAGCCGGCCGCGGCACCTTCACGGCCCGCCGCCGAACGGCCGCCGCCCCCGCCGCCGAAAGCCCTCAAGGCCCCGGGGACGACATCGGAGCCCCAACCGGAACCGGAGCCACGCCGAGCACGGCCCCCGCCCCCGCCTCCCCCCGCTCCGCGCACCGCGCCGCGCGGCGTGCGCGGCGGCGGAACCTCGCGCTGGCCGTCGTCACCGTCGGCGGCCTCGTCGTACTGCCGCTCACGCTGTGGTCGGCGCTCGACTCCGGCGGGAGTCCGGCGCCCGGTCCCACGCCGTCCCGCACGCCGGGCGGGGACGCGGCCTCCCCGGGCCCCTCCTGGGCCGGGCGGACCGCGCCGGGCCAGGGTGCCCTGCACGGCAGGCTGCGCAACCTCGCCTCCGGCCTGTGCGTCGGTGTCGTCGGGGAGAAGGCCGTCGAGGGCGCCGAGACGGAGCTCGCCGGCTGTTCCGCCGCCCCGACCCAGCAGTGGACGTACGAGACCGACGGGCTGCTGCGCACCGCCGCCGCCCCCGACCTGTGCCTGGACTCGAGCCTCGGCTACTCCGTGCGCCTAGCCCCCTGTACGGCCACCGGCCGGGCCGCCCGCGACATCCGCTACGACTTCACCCTCCAGGGCGTCCTGGTACCGCGCTCGGACCAGGGGCTGGCCCTCACACCCGCCGCCACCGACGGCTCCGGCGCCCTCGTGCTCAAGACCCGCGCCCCCGGCACCGCCCAGCGCTGGTCCGTCGACACCGCCCACCCGGACCTGCGGATGGAGAACGTCAACTGGGACGGCGACGGCACCCCGGTGGCCACCGCCACCGCACCGCCCGCGCCGCCGGCTGCCACGGTCACGCCCTCCGGGACGACCCGGCCCAGGCCCGCGCCGAGCACGGCCACGGCCCTTCCGGCGCCCTCGCCGACCGTCACCGTCGACCCCTGCACGGCGTACCCGGAGTACTGCGGCCGGGATGGCGGCGGCTGGGACGGGGGCGGTTGGGGCGGGGGGCGGCATCGCCGCTGAGTCAGGGGTGGTGCGGCGGCGGGATCGTCCCCAGGTCCGGGGCCGGTTCCGGCCACACCAGCAGCACCGGGCAGGGCGCGTGGTCGACGGCGAACCGGACGGCCGGGCCGAGACTTCCCGGCCCCAGCCGGGAGCGGTCCCCGTCCCGGGCCAGCACCAGCAGCCCGGCCCCCTCGGCGGCGGCCACCACCTCCCGCTCGACCCGGCCCGACCGCTCCTCGCGCGCACACGGCCGGCCCAGCCGTTCCGCGGCGGCGGCGAGGAGCGAGGCCGCCGACGTGCCGCCGAGCGCCTCCAGCCGGTCACCCGGATCCCTGCCCCAGCCCTCGGCCGGGAGGCGCCCCGGGTGACGGCGTCCGAGCAGCCCGGCGAAGGCCCCGTGGGCCACCGCGGGCACGTCCGGCCCGCTCACATGGAGCAGCACCACCTCGGCGTCGTCCGGAGCGTGGGCGCGCACCGCGTCCACGCAGGCGGGCCAGGTGCCCTCCACGAGCCAGGCGATCACCCGCATCTTCCAGGCCTTCCGCGTCACAGCACCAGCAGCGATCCCCACAGTGCCACCACCGCGACCGCGAGGGAGGACGGCACGGCGAACAGCCCGAGCCGGGTGAACTCCGCGAGGTCCACGTCGTGCTCGTGCTGGTGCACGATACGCCGCCACAGCAGCGTGGCCAGCGACCCGGCGTAGGTGAGGTTGGGGCCGATGTTCACGCCCAGCAGCACGGCGAGGACGGCCCCCGGCCCGGCGGGCGTCGCCAGCGGCAGCAGCACCAGCACCGCGGGCAGGTTGTTGATCAGGTTGGCCAGCAGCGCGGCCAGCGCGGCGATGCCGAGCAGCGCGGGCAGCCCGGTGCCGTCCGGCACGGCATGCCCGAGCACGTCCGCCAGCCCGTTGTCGACGACCGCCCGCACCACGACGCCCAGCGCCAGCACGAACGCCAGGAACCCCGGGGCCGCCGCCCGGACCACGGTCAGCGGGCCCGCCTGCCGGCGCACCAGCGCCCGCCCGGCCAGCACCAGCGCGCCGGCCGCGGCCACCCAGGCGGGGTCCACGCCGAACGCCGACGCCACCACGAACCCGGCCAGCGTGCACCCCACGGTCACCAGCGCGAACAGCGGCAGCGGCGGCACCTCGGCGGTGTCCCGGCCCGCCGGCGCCGCCGCCGTGAGGTCCCGGGCGAAGAACCGCCGGAAGACCAGGTATTCGACGCCGATCGCGGCCAGCCACGGCAGCGCCATCAGTGCCGCGAACCGGGTGAAGCTCAGCCCGCTCGCCGTGAACGCCAGAAGGTTCGTCAGGTTGGACACCGGCAGCAGCAGCGACGCCGTGTTCGACAGGTGCGTGCAGGCGTACACGTGCGGTTTGGGCCGTACGCCCGTCCGCGCGGCCGTCGCGAAGACCACCGGGGTGAGCAGCACGATCGTGGCGTCCAGGCTGAGGACGGCGGTGATGGCCGAGGCCAGCGCGAACACCGCCGTCAGCAGCCGCACCGGCCGGCCCGCCGCCCACCGGGCCGTCCACGCCCCGCACGCGCGGAACAGCCCCTCGACGTCGCAGAAGTGGGCGAGCACCAGGACCGCCGCCAGGAATCCGACCACCGGGCCGAGCCGTTCGGCCTCGGCCCGGGCGTGTGCGAGCGGGATCGCACCGGTCGCCACCGCGATGCCGGCGGCGGGCACGGCCATCACCGCCTCCGGCCACCCGAAGGGCCGCACGACGGCCCAGGCCAGCACGGCGACCAGCAGGGCGGCGGACAGTGCCTCGGCGAGCGGGGTGTTCAGGGCGGTTCCTTCCGGAGGCGGTCGCAGGGTGCACGCCCATGAAAACAGACGACCGGCGACGCCCTACGACGACCGGTCGCCGGCCGTACCGAGGAACTCCGCCCAGCCGCCCGCCGGGGACCGCCCGGGCGGGAGCGTGCGCAGTCTGCGCAGCACCGCCGGGTCCTGCGCCTCCAGCCAGGCCACCAGTTGCCTGAAGGAGACGAAGCGCACGTCGTCGTAGGAAGCCATCTTCCCGATGGCCTCCTCGACGGCGTCCATGTAGATGCCGCCGTTCCAGCGTTCGAAGTGGTTGCCGATGAAGAGGGGAGCCCGGTTGGTCTCGTAGGCCCGCCGGAAACCGGCCAGGTAGGTGTCGCGGGCCTGGGCGCGCCAGGTGTCGTAGCGCGCGCGGTCGCCGAGCGGATTGCCGCCGGACTGGTTGAACATCATGTTGTAGTCCATCGACAGCACCTGGAAGGAGTGCCCGGCGAACGGTATGGACTGCAGCGGGAAGTCCCAGATCCTCCCGCCCTGCACCTTGCCCGGCCACATCTGGAGTCCGCCGGGGGAGCTGGCGTCGTACGTCCAGCCGAGCGCGGCGGCCGTCGGCAGGAGGTTCGCCTGCCCCTCCAGGCAGGGGGTGCGGCCGCCGGTCAGCTCCTTGCGGTAGTCGAAGGGGAGGGGTTCGAGGTCGGTGAAGCCGGTGTTGGTCTTCCACCGCGTCACGAAACCGACGGCCTGCTCGATCTCGCTGCGCCACTCGGCCGGGGACCACCTGCGCACGCCGGCCGCGCCGCAGAAGTGCCCGTTGAAGTGGGTGCCGATCTCGTGGCCCTCCAGCCAGGCGGCGCGCACCTGCTGGAGCGTGGCGTGGATGTGCCGGTCGGCGAGGTAGCCGATCGCGGAGGCGCCGACGGGGTGCTGCGGGGGCCGGTAGAGGTGCTTCTTGGACTCGGGCAGGGTGTAGATGCCGCTGAGGAAGAACGTCATCTTCGCGCCGTGGTCCGCGGCCACCTTGCGGAACCGGGAGAACAGCCTGTTGCTCACCTCGCCCGCGCCGTCCCACGAGAACACCACGAACTGCGGCGGCCGCCGGCCCTCCTTCAGCCGCTCCGGCTTCGGCTGGTGCGGCTGGGCACCCGTGTCGGCGGTGGAGCCGTCGCCGATGGGCTTCGCCGGCCGGGCCTGTTCGGTGCCCTTCCCGTCCGCCGGGTCCGGCCCGCCGGTGCGGAGGCCGGTGCCGGAGGAGCAGGCGGCCAGTGTCCCCAGGGCACCCGCCGCCGCCCCGGCCGTCAGCGCCCGCCTGCGTGAGATCCCGCTCATCTTCTCCCCGATTCCCTGGTCACGGCCCTCTCGGGCCCTGCGCGTCGTGCGGTCGACCGGGTTCGATGACGGGAGGCGGGGGAAAGATCGCGACCGGCGGCGCCTGTTGCCGTCCTGTGACAATTGGGGCGCCGTCATGACGAACCCCGCTGCCTCGGGGGAGATGACAGCGGGGTCCGGGTGCAGGAGGCTCCGGCTCAGGGGCCGGTGCCGGGGCTGAGCACCGTCAGCCGGACGGCGGAGGAGTTCCCGGAGACCGGCACCGGCCCGCCCGACCAGGCCGCCTTCAACGGATCCCGCTCGTCCGGCGGGGTGACCACCAGCGCGGACGGCCGGGCCGTCTTCGCGCCGCTGATCTCCGGGTTGGAGAAGGTCAGCCCCGCCCAGGCGCTCTTACCGGGCCGGAGGGTGACGGTCACCGGGCTGCCGGGCTCCCGCTTCGGGTCCGGGCCGAGCTGGGTGCCGGAGCCGTTGACGAAGGCCGCGCCCGGGTAGCCGCGCACGGTACAGGTGCGGGCGGAGGTGTTGGTGAGGACCAACGGGAAGTTCTCCTGGCCGGCGCCCGGGTCGTTGCGGCCCACGGAGGCGCGCAGCTCGGAGGTGTGGCAGCGGGTGCTCACCGCGGCCGGCGCGGTCGAGGCCCGTGACGCCGAGGCCGTGGCGCCGCCCGGGGAGCCGGTCGCCTCCGGCACGGACACCGCGCTGCTGCCGGCGGGTGAGGAGGCCGGGGCGGACCGCGGGGCCGTCGGGGTGTCCCGTGCGGGTGCGGCCGTACCGGAGACGGTGGCCGGCCCGGCGCTGTGCGCGCCGGAGTCGTCGCCGCAGGCGGTCAGGAGGCCCAGCACGGCGACCGTGCCCACGAGCAGGGCACCGGGCCGCGCGGACCGGGGGGTGTACACCATGTCTCCACGCTCCTGGAGGGTCACGGCACGCGACCTGGACGCGTGCCTACGGCGCCGGGTGCGCCGTCCTCTCCGTCCGATGCACGGACCGCCGGAAAAGTTCGGGACGCGGCGGATTATGTCGGGTTCTTTTCCCCGTTCCGGCCCTCGGCAGCCGCCCGTCAGGCCACCCGCAGGGAGCGGAGCACGGAGTCGGTCGCGTCCTCGCCGTCCCCTTGGCGCACCTGCACGTACACCTGCGGGTGCGCGGCGCCGCCCGCCGGCACCAGCGCGGACTCGGTGACCGAACCGCCGTCCGGGCAGCCGCTCCAGGACCGGACCAGCCCCCGCCAGTGGGCGTCCGAGAAGCTGCGGGCGCCCGTGTACCGGCAGCCGGAGTGGGCGAGGGCCTTCACTTTCGCGCCGACGTCACCGTGCGCGCTGACCCCGACGAACACGCCGTCCACGGCGGACCTCGGGTCGGACCAGCGGGACAGGTCGCCGGCCACCACGAGGCCCGGCTCGTGCCCGGACGCCAGCCCGAGCGCCCCCGGGTCCCAGCCGGAGTCGCGCAGTTCGCGGCCGAACGCGTCCGGCACCCGCAGGGTGACCCGCCCGCTGGCGTCCGCGACCCGCGTCCCGCCGTCCGCGGAGCCGTCCCGGTGCAGGGCCACGGTCACCGTGACCGCGGCGGCGGTGGCGGCGAGGACCGCGGCGACGGCCAGGGTCACGGTGGTGAGCCGGCCGCGCACCCTGTCCAGGCGCCGCCCGGACCGAGCCGACGCCGCCGACCCCGCCGACGGTGCCGCGGCCAGCCGGTCCAGCTCGTCCGCGAGGGCCTGGGCGCCCGGCCAGCGCCGCGCCCGGTCCGGCTCCAGCGCGCGCAGCAGGGCCCGCTCCACGCCCTCGCCGAGCTCCGGCCGCAGCCGCCGGGGCGGGGTCACCCGGCCCGGCGGGCCCGGCACCGTCCCGGTGAGCAGCTCGTAGCCGACCGCGCCCAGGCTGTAGACGTCCGCCCGCTCGTCTATCCCCGCCCCGGGTTCGGCCTGCTCCGGCGGCCGGTAGCCCGCCGAACCCGCCGCCAGGGTCAGCACCGAGGCCTGCGCGAGGCTCTTGGCCAGGCCCAGGTCGGCCAGCAGCACCCGCCGGGTGCCGTCCGGGGCGGTGTGCAGCAGTACGTTGGTGGGCTTGATGTCGCGGTGCACGATGCCCGCCTCGTGCAGCGCGGCGGCACCACGCGCGGCCTCGGCGGTCAGCGCGAGCGCCTCCCGTACCGGCAGCGGACCGTCCGCCAGCAGATCGGCGAGGGTTCCGCCGCCCGCGTACTCCATCACGAAGTACGGCCTGCCGTCCGGGAGTTCCCCGATGTCGTAGACCTGCACCACCCGGCCGGAGCCGGCCCGGCGCAGCAGCCGCGCCTCGGACAGGAAGCGCTCGCGGATGTCGAGCCGGTGCGCCCAGTTCTCGGCGAGGACCTTCACCGCCACGGGGGCCTGGAGCTCGGGGTCGTGGGCGAGCCACACCGTGGCGAAGGCGCCGCTGCCCAGCGGACGTTCGAGGCGGTGGCGGCCGATCCGCTCCAGGGGGTGCATACGACTATCATGCCTGGCCTGAGATCGACTGGGAGGGGGCGTCCGTGCAGGACCCGGCGCCGATGGAGGAGTTCGCCCGGCGTGCCGCGGCCGGCGACAGCGCGGCCCTGGACCGGCTGCTGACCGAGATCCGGCCCGAGGTCGTGCGGCGCTGCGCACGCTTCCTGCCGTGCCGGGAGGACGCCGAGGAGGCCGCCCAGGACGTGCTGCTCCAGGTGGCCCGGCACCTGTCCGGCTTCGAGGGCCGCAGCCGCTTCGGCACCTGGCTGTACACGGTCGTCGCCAACTGCTGCCGGCAGAAGTACCGGGAGCTGAAGCGGCGGGCCGCCGAGCAGCCCGCGGCCATCGAGCCCGCGCACGCCGTCGACCCGCGCACCACCAGCGTGATCGCCGGCTCCCGAGTGGACCTGCTGGAGGCACTGGACCGCCTGGAGCGGGAGCATCCGCACCTGGTCGCGCCGCTGGTCTACCGGGACATCTGCCAGCTCGACTACGCCGAGGCCGCCGAACGCGCCGGCATCCCGCTCGGCACCTTCAAGTCCCGGCTGCACGAGGCCCGCAAGCAGGTGCGGCCCTGGCTGACGGCCTCCTGACGCGCCGCCCGGGGCCTACAGGTCCTCCTCGAACAGCGGCAGTTCCGCCCAGATCGTCTTGCCCTCCGCGTGGTGCCGGCTGCCCCAGCGCTGGGTGAGCTGGGCGACCAGCAGCAGTCCCCGGCCGCCCTCGTCGAAGACCTTGGCCCGGCGCAGGTGCGGGGCGGTGTGGCTGGTGTCGGAGACCTCGCAGATCAGGGTGGCGGCCGCGTGGATCAGCCGGAGCCGGATGGGCCGCGCGCCGTACCGGATGGCGTTGGTGACCAGCTCGCTGACCACCAGTTCCGCCGTGAACGCCGCCTCGCTCAGCGACCAGGTGTCCAGCTGTTCCACCACCTGCTTGCGGATCGGCGCGACCAGCGCCGGGTCGGCGGGGATGTCCCAGGTCGCCACCTGCGAGGCGGGCAGGCCCCGGGTGCGGGCGAGGAGCAGGGCGACGTCGTCCGGTGCGCCGCCGGACGGGAGCAGCGTGTGCAGGACCCGGTCGCAGGTCGCGTCCAGGGAGTCGGCGTACGCACCGAGCGCCCCGTCCAGCAGTTCCCGGCCGGCCTCCGGGTCCCGGTTCCGGCACCACACCAGCCCGTCCGTGTACAGCGCGAGGACGGTTCCCTCGGGCAGTTCCACCTCGGTGGACTCGAAGGGCAGCCCGCCCAGCCCCAGCGGGGGACCGGCGGGCACGTCCAGGACGCTCGGTGTGCCGCCCGGCGGCAGCACCACGGGCGGCGGATGCCCGGCGCGGGCCAGGGTGCACCGCCGGGACACCGGGTCGTACACGGCGTACAGGCAGGTCGCGCCGACCTCGCCCGGGCTTCCGTCCTCGCCGGGGCCGGCGTCGGGCCCGGACTCCTCCGACAGCCGGACCACCAGGTCGTCGAGGTGGGTGAGCAGCTCGTCCGGGGCCAGGTCGATGTCGGCGAGGGTACGGACGGCGGTGCGCAGCCGGCCCATGGTGGCCGAGGCCTGGATGCCGTGTCCCACGACGTCCCCGACGACCATCGCCACCCGCATCCCGGACAGCGGGATCACGTCGAACCAGTCCCCGCCCACACCGGCCCGCGCGGCCGGCAGATAGCGCGAGGAGACCTCCAGCGCGGCCGTGCGCGGCAGGGACCGGGGCAGCAGACTGCGCTGGAGCGCGAGCGCTGTCTCCCGCTCGCGCGAGTACCGGCGGGCGTTGTCGATGCAGACGGCGGCCCGCGCGGTGATCTCCTCGGCCAGCAGCACGTCGTCCACGGTGAAGGAGTCCGGGCGGCGGTGCCGGGTGAGCACGGCGACCCCCAGGGTCAGCCCGCGCGCCTGGATGGGCACCGACATGGAGGAGTGGATACCGAACCGCCGCACCCGCTCACCGCGCTCCGGGTGCCAGTGCAGCCACTGGTCCATGTCGCCGGCGGCCACCGAGGTGGTGATCGTACGGCCGGCGGTGAGCGAGTCGGCCTGCGGGGAGAAGGCCGGGTACTCCTCCGCCGCGCCCGGTTCGGTCACCGCCTCCGGCACACCGTCGAGCACGGACTGGTGGGCGGCGCGGCGCAGCCGTACCGGCGCGGTGATGCGGGCGGGGGGCTCGCCGCCGTACTCCCGCACGTCCAGCAGGTCGATGGTGACGAAGTCGGCGAGCGCGGGCACGCACACGTCCGCCAGTTCCTGTGCGGTCCGGGTGACGTCGAGCGTGCTGCCGATGCGCACGCTGGCCTCGTTGACCAGGTGCAGCCGCTGCCGGGCCCGGTGGTTGTCGGTGACGTCGTGCGCGGCCAGGCACACCCCCCGCACCCGGCCCGTCCCGTCCCGGACCGGGGCCATGCGGGCGAGCCAGGCGTGGGTCCGGTCCTCCCCGCCGGTGCGCTGGAAGGTCTGGACGTCCAGCGGCTCGCCCGAGGTCAGCACCCGGAGCATTCCGCGCTCCAGCTCCTCGCCGTGCGGGCTGCCGCTGATCTCCGTGAGCCGGAGCCCGCGCAGCCGTTCCGCGGGCAGTCCGACGACACCGGCCATCGCCGTGTTCATCCGGCGCAGCCGCAGCCGGTCGTCGTAGACCGCGACCGCGCACGGCGACTGCATCAGGCCGGCCTCGCCGAGCGGGTCGTCCGCGGCGGGGGGCCGCGCGTCGGTGAGCGGGGTGACCACGAGCCAGTCGCCGGGGTGCTCGTCGCGGCGCGGGCGGCGGTGGGCGAGCAGCCAGACGGGGAGGGTACGTCCGTCCCGGTGGCGCAATCCGACCGTGCCCGACCAGCGTGGACCCCGGGGCGGGTCCGCCGGGCCGGCGTCGGCCAGCAGTTCGGCGGCGGGGCGGCCCAGCACGGCGGCGGCCGGATGGCCGAGCAGCCGGCGGGCGCCTTCGTTCCACTCGGTCAGCGTGCCGTCGTCGCCGATGGCAGCCCGGGCCGTCGCCGCATCGTCGAACGGGTAGACCCGGCTCATCCTTGCCGCTCCCAAGCGCACACTCACAGTGAACAGGTGGCTCCAGTCGTGTTCCAGCGTAGTGCGTCGCGCCCTGCCGTGACGCCGACTCCCGCCTTCGCTCCGACCGGTCGAACACGGTCGGGCACGGTCAAAGGAGGACATCAGGGCCGATCCTCGGCCGGGATCAGACACCGAAGACCGGACTTTTGACGGTCGCGTGTGCCGGGACGTCAGAATCTGTTTGCTCACGATCAGTTGTGAGTCTTTCTGGGTCCTGACGAGGGAGAGCCGCCCTGACGGTCACGCGCAGATCGGTTCTGGTCGCAGCCACGGCGGCGCCCGCGGCCGGAACGCTCGTGAACGTTCCCGCTGACCCGGCCGTCCTCGCCGCCGGGGAACGCCGTACGGCTGCCGCTGTGGGACGGCCGGCGGTTCGCCCTGGTCGACCCCGGCGGCCTCACCGACCCGACCGGCGCCCGCGCGCGGGCCGCCGACCCCGGTCACGACGACGCGGCCTGGTGCGAGGTCGCCGTGCCGCACGACTGGAGCATCGAGCAGACCCCCACCACCGAGCGCGGCACCACCAGCGGCACCGGCTTCTTCCCCGGCGGCCTCGGCTGGTACCGGTTCGCCTTCACGCTCCCGGGGGGCTGCGCCGGCCAGCGGGCGCGAGGCCCGCCGGGTGATCACGGAGCCGGTGCACGTCGCCCGCCGGGGCACGTACGTCACCACCCCGGACGTCTCGGCCGGCCGCGCGCTGGTCCGGGTGCGGACGACCGTGCGCAACGTGTCCGGCGCGAAGACGGAGTGGGCCACCGCCTCCGACACCCCGACGGTCGTCACCTTCGACCCGGCCCGCGGCTCCCGGATCCGCCTGACCCTCACCAGCGCGTGCCCGGGCGGGCGCAGGGAGCGGTGCGGATCAGCGGACCGGACGTGTGAACACCGCCCGGTACCGCAGTCAACCCCTGCTGAGCTGCGGATATTTACGCGTGAGTACCCGCGCGGTACCGTGTGGGCCATGCCAGCTCTCAACGTGGAGTTCAGCGAACGGGAACTAGAGGACCTGCGGCGGATCGCCAAGGAGCGCGGTACGTCGATGAAGGCCCTCGTGCGTGAGGCCGCAGCCGCCGACATCGCCCGGCACCGCGCCCTGCAGGAGGGCGCCGAGGTGTTCCGCCGCTTCTTCGCCGGGCACGCCGAGGAATTTGCGGCGGCCTTCCCCGACGACGAGCGTCCCGGCAAGGGCGAGGCCGCCTGAGGATGGCCTCCGTCATCCACATCGACGTCCCGTGGCTGCTCCAGCGGTACGAGGAGGTCCTGCCCGGCCGGCCCGCGGTGGACGACCTCTCCGCCCTGGTCGCCGCCGTCGCCCGGCACCGGGTGGACCCGCCCCGGCTCGGCCTGGTCTCCGACGCTGCCTGGCGCGCCGCCGCACTGCTGCACACCCTCGCCGTGCTCAAGCCGCTGCCCGCGGCCAACGCCCGCTTCGCCTGCGCGACCGCCGTGGCCTACATGTGCGTCAGCGGCGTCGGCATCGACCCGCCCCGCGGCGCCCTCGTCGGCCTGGCCCGCGACCTGATCTCCGGCAAGACCGACGTGTACGGCGCCGCCGACCGGCTCCGCTCCTGGCAGGGCTGACCGGACGCCGGGCGGTCGGCCCCGTCCCGGCCGGCGGAGGGAGGCCGCCGGGACCGCCGGCCGGGAGCGGGACCATCGGGGGAGGACCGGCTCCCAGTCCACCACCGGCGCGCCCGCCACGGGAGCGTGCGTGCCCGGCCGGCGCGTGCGCGGACTTCACACGGGGCGCATGCGGAAGAGGCCGGCTTTTCGCCAACGCCCTTCAGTGCCCGCCTTTTTGACCTTCTTTCAATCCGCCTGAAGTCGTCCATCCGCCTTGTTGCCCCTGCGGCGGGTGTGCAAGGGTTCAAACGCGGTGAATTTCCGCTCGTACCACGCGCCAAAAGGCATCACGCGCCAAAAGGCCACGCGCCAAAAGGAATCCGCTCCGTGCTCACCCCCCACCCCCCTCGTCCTTCCTACCCGCCGTCCGGCGCCGAGCCCGGGGAATCCGACGAGTTCCTCGCCGGCCCGCTGCGGGCCGGCTCCGACGCGGAGGCCTCCCGGTCGGCCGCCCTCCTGATGGCCCGGCACTGGCAGCAGGCCCAGGAGTACGCGGTCATCTGCCTGGCCGCCCCCGGACCCGTCGCCCACATGGTCACCGCCACCGCCTTCCACCAGGTCCTCGGCAGGCTGGCGCTCGGCGAACCCGCCGACGCGCTGCGGCCGCGCCTGCTGGTGACCGTCCGGGACACGGTCGTCAACTGGTCCGGCACCGACCGCATCACCGCCGTACTGCCCGGACTCGGAAAACCCGCCGGGGTCCGAGGAATACGCACCGCGCAGCCGCCGACACCCGAGAACCGCGCCCTCTCCGACCGCGCGTTCCACGCCCTTTCCCGGCTGGAACAGGCACTGCTGTGGCACACCGAGGTCGAGGCCGAACCGCCGGACGTGCCCGCCGGACTGCTCGGCATGGACCTCCGCAGTGCCACGGCCGCGCTCGAACAGGCCCGGGAGAAATTCCGCGAGGGCCTGGTGCGCGCCCACCGGGACCTCGCGCCCGGCAAGGAGTGCCGCTACTACAACCGCCTGCTCGACGTCCCGATCCGCCGCGGCGGCGCGCTGCTGCCCGACGTCCAGGAGCACCTGGCCGGCTGCGCCTACTGCCGGCACGCGGCCGAGCAACTCGGCCACACCGACGCCGCCCTGGGCGTGCTGCTCGCCGAGGCCGTGCTCGGCTGGGGCGCCCGCCGCTACCTCGACTCCCGTCCCGGCCGCCGCCCGGGCCCCGCCGGCTCCGGCTCACGGCGCCCCGGCGGACGCCGGCGCGGCGGCGGGCGGCGCCGCGCCGGGGACGGCGGACCCCGGCCGCAGGCCCGGTTCCTCGCCGGGGTGACCGCGCGCCGCGCATCCGGCGGCACCGCCTGGTCGTCCCGGACGCTGCTGACCGGCGTCGGCGTGGCCTCGGCCGGGCTGCTCGCGACCGTCCTCGCGATCAGCGTCTGGCCGAACGGCGGCGACGGCACCCAACCGGTCGTCTCCACCGGCACCGCCCCCGGCACGTCGACACCGTCCGGCACCCCGGGTCCGCCCACCGCCGGCCGGCCGGGCGCCCTGCGCGACGCCGCCGGGCTGTGCCTGGACGTCAGGGGCACCCCGGCGGCCGGGGCGAGCACCGTCCTCGCCGTGTGCTCCGGCGCGGCCACCCAGCGGTGGACGTACGAGGCCGACGGGCTGCTGCGCAGCGGTGCCGGCGCCGGCCTGTGCCTGGACTCGCACGCCGACGCGGGTGTGGTGGTGCTCGGCGACTGCGCGGACGCCGGGTCGGGGCGGGCGGACGACGTGCGCTACGACCTCACGCCCCGGGGCGAGTTGCTGCCGCGGTGGGACCGGACCCTGGCGCTCGCCGCAGGCGGGGAGGCGGCCGGCGCCGACCTCGTGGTCAAGGTCCGCGACGGGTCGGCCGCCCAGAGGTGGAACGCGGCGTAGGCCACCGGAGGCCTGCCGGCGGCGCGGGCCGGGCGGGACGCGTCCGGCCGGCGAGAGCGTGTCGAGGACGACGAGCAGGGCCGGCCCGACGGAGCCGGCGAGTACGGTGCTGCGCCTACCCGGCGGCTGGGCCGAGCGGCCGCTCCCGGGCCGCCGGCGGCTGGGCTGAGCCCCCCGGGCCGCCGGGCCGAACAGCCACCGCGGCCGGGCTGAACGTCCTTGGCGGGGAGCGGCCGGCCGCCGCCGGTGACGCGCCGTCAGGGAGTCGCCGTGCCGTCCGTCTCCACGTCCGACCGGGTCACCGTACCCGGGCTCGCGTGGCCCGACAGGGCCAGCGTCAGGTCGAACTCCGCCAGGAGGCAGCGGATCACGTGGTCCACGCCCGCCTCGCCGTCCAGGCCGAGGCCGTAGACGTACGGCCGGCCCAGCAGGACCGCGCGGGCACCGAGGGCGAGGGCCTTGAAGACGTCGGCGCCGGTACGGACCCCGCTGTCGAACAGCACCGTGAGGCGGTCACCGACCGCGTCCGCGACCCGGGGGAGCGCGTCGGCCGCGCCGATGGAGCCGGCCACCTGACGGCCGCCGTGGTTGGAGACCACCACGCCGTCCATCCCGGCGTCGGCGGCGAGCCGGGCGTCGTCGGGGTGCAGGACGCCCTTGAGGACGATCGGGCCGTCCCAGTGCTCGCGCAGGAAGGCGAGGTCCGGCCAGGTGTGTCCGGCGTCCCCGAACAGGCCGAGGAAGTGCAGCACCGCCGCGTTCGGGTCCTCCTCCACCGGCTTGGCGAGTCCGGCCCGGAACGCGGGGTCGGTGAAGTAGTTCGCGGTGCCCACGCCGTGCAGGAACGGCAGGTACGCCTGGTCAAGGTCGCGGGGCCGCCACGCCAGCAGCGGGGTGTCCAGGGTGACCACGAGCACCGAGAAACCGGCCGCCGCCGCCCGGGCGAGGAAGCTCCGGGTCACCTCGCGGTCCTTGCCCCAGTACAGCTGGAACCACCGCTCGGCGTCCCCCATCGCCTCCGCCACCTGCTCCAGCGGGGTGCTCGACGCCGAGGACAGGATGTACGGCACGCCCCGCGCGGCGGCGGCCCGGGCGGCGGCGGACTCGGCTTCCGGGTGCATGATCGACAGCACGCCGACCGGCGCCAGCGCCAGCGGCGCCGGCAGGGTCCGGCCGAGCACCTCCGTCGTGAGGTCGCGCAGCCGGACGTCCCGCAGCATGCGCGGCACGATCCGGTGCCGGTCGAGGGCGGCCCGGTTGGCGCGGGCCGTACTGCCGTCGCCCGCGCTGCCCGCCACATAGCCCACCGGACCCGGCCCCAGCCGGTGTCCGGCCAGTTCCTCCAGCCGGGTCGGATCGGTGGGGAGCCGGGGCACCGCCCCGGTCGTGCCGTTCAGATAGATCTCGTACTGGAAGTCCGCCCAGTGCGGTGCCATCCGTCCCTCCCGAGGTCGTCGGCCGCGTGCGCCCCCGACCATACCGACCGGTAAGTCAGTAGCGGCAGGGTCGGCACGGGGTCGGTACGGGGGTCGGTACGCGGCCGGGGCGGCTCCGGGGGTGGCGGAGGCGCCCGCTCCTGGTGATCACTTCATGAACACAAGGAGTCATGAAGGGACTTTCGGCGGGCGGAGCCGGAATGTTTCAGGACGATTAACGAACAGCTGATTTTCGGCCACCTGGCCGCTCCCGGGGCGGGGGAACGGCTCTGTTACGGGGTCCCGTCGTTCGATTTCCGTGACTTCACGCCACTGATTCAACACGAAAGGTTACTGAAACCCATGGGTTCGATGTGAGTTTCGGCGGTGGACTCGGCAGAGTGGCGCACGCCGCTCCGGTGCCCGACCGGACCGGAGCCGGCAACTCGTCCGATTCGAGCGGAAGGATGCACACAATGCGGAACACCGCGCGCTGGGCAGCGGCCATCGGCCTGACGGCCGTCGCCGTCTGCGGACCCCTGACCGGGGCCGCCGTCGCTGCACCGGGCGCCGCCCCGTCGTCGCTCTACGCCCCCTCGGCGCTGGTGCTCACCACCGGCCACGGCAACGACGCGGCCACGGCCACACCGGAGCGCGCCGTCACCCTGAACTGCGCCCCCACGGCCTCGGGCACCCACCCGGCAGCGGCCGACGCCTGCGCCGAACTGCGCGGCGTCGGCGGCCAACTCGACGCCCTGAAGCCCGCCGGCGACGTGATGTGCACCAAGGTCTACGACCCCGTCGTCGTCACCGTCCAGGGCGTCTGGCAGGGCAAGCGCGTCTCCTACGAGCGCACCTTCGGCAACGCGTGCATGAGGGACGCCGTCGGCGGAACCCTGTTCGCTTTCTAGGACCGGGATCGCAAGGGGTCCTCGTGGACGCCGGATCAGGCCCGCAACTGGGGAGTGCGGCCCCTGCAGCGGGGAACCTGCGATCTCGCACCGGGACCGACGGGCGGAGTGGGGCCGCCCGCCGGACCCGGTCACACAGCCGCTCCCCGGCAGGTCCGTGGGGGGCCTTCCGGGGAGCGGCGAAAAACAGTCTGTTTCAACGGGGTACTCAGGACCTGCGCCGGTGACTCGTGTCGCACCAGGGGTAGCGACGACTGCGCCGGCAGGTACAGAGAGCGACGCGGAACCGGTCCGAGAAGACCGTGCTCCCGTCCTCCAACTCGATCTCCACGGGCCCTTCCACCAGGAGGGGCCCGCGTCGTTGCACGGTGATCCGGCGGGCCCGTTCGGCGGGGTCCGGCGCGGAGCCGGCGGGGGTGTCCGCCGCGCGGTCGCGGTCAGCAGGGTCGTTCGGCACGGATGACCACCAGTTCCTCCCTGTCCTCGGCCGGCGCGAGCAGCCCGCACCGACGCAGCCAGTCGGCCCGGGAGCGCAGCACCGGTCCCAGCGGGATCCAGCGGCGGCGGACCACGGCGGCCTTCAGTCCTCCCGCCCGCAGCAGCTCCAGGGTGCGGTCCGGACCGCTCAGCGCCGAGTGCACGATCAGCAGTGTCCCCCCGGGGCTCAGCAGCGCCGGCGCGTCCCGGCAGATCGGGTCGAGCAGCAGCCGCCCGTCGCGCCCCGCGTCCCAGGCGAGGGACCGGCCGCGCGGCCCGCGCCCGGTGTCGGGCGCCGGCACGTAGGGCGGGTTGGCCAGGATGAGGTCGTACGTACGGCCCCGCACCGGCGCGAACAGGTTGCCGCGCCGGATGTGTACCGGCAGCCGGCGCAGCCAGGCGTTCAGCCGGACCGTCCACACCGCCCGCCGGGACACGTCCACCGCGGTCACCTCGGCACCCCTGCGGGCCGCCTCCAGGGCCAGCGCACCGCTTCCGGTGCCCACGTCCAGCACGCGGGTGCCGGGTGGCGGGGCCACCTCGTGCAGGGCCTCGGCCAGCAGTTCCGTGTCGTCCTGCGGGGCGTACACACCCGGGAGCATCACTGCGATCACCCTGTCCGAATACCCGGGGAATCAGGATGCATGGGATGTTTCCTGTTTCCGGGGTGCCGGCTGTTCCCGGTGTGCCCGCTGGGGTGCTTCCAGCGGGGTCCGCAGGGCCGACCGTCCCGTGCGCCAGCGGGCGAGCAGCCGTCGGGCCAGCCGCTCCTCCAGGTACTCGGTCGCGTCGATCCCGAAGACGATGTCCGGTGCCAGCTCCGGCTCCTCCGCGAGCAGCCCGCCGATCACGTCGTGCCGGACGACCTGCTCGTGCACCGCGTCCGCCTCCACGTGCTCGTCGTAGAAGAATTCCGCGGCCGGGCCGGCGCCGGTACGGCGCATCGCCTCGGCCAGCCGGCGGGAGCCGGGCGAGGAGGTGATCTCCACGTCGGCGAAGTGACCCACCAGCGCGCCGCGCAGCTCGCGGTGGAGACCGAACAGGGACATCAGGTTGACCACGGCGAGCATCTCGGCCGGGGCCGCGTCCAGATGGCGGCCGTACGCCGTGTCCAGGCCCAGGTCCGTCATCAGGTCGGCGAACAGGCGGGCGTGCACCCGTTCCGGGCGTCCGCCGCCGAACTCGTCGTACTCCACCGCGGCCATCGCCGCCTTGGCCCGGCCCCACAGCCGCGGCAGCACCCAGGCGTGCGGGTCGGCCTCCTTCAGGTGGTACAGCGAGCGCAGCGCCGCGTACTCCCGCAGTTGCCACAGTTCGCCCTCGTCACACAGGAAGTGGCTGACGCCCGTGCCCTCGGCCGGTTCGACCAGCAGGGCGGCGAGCGCCTCGTCCAGGCTGTCGTGGACCGGGGTGTCGGCGCGCAACGCCGTCCGGAAGCGCCGCTCCAGCGCCGCGCGGACGCGCAGCAGCTCCGGGTCCCACTCGATGTCCGGCGGGACCCCGTCGAAGCCGCGGTAGTGCAGCTCGTAGCAGAGGTACAGGGCGAGCTGGAGGTCGTCTCCGTACGGGTCCGCCTCCTCGGCGTCCGCGGGGCGGGGCAGGGGGCCCGTGCCGCGCAGGTACGCGGCGACCGCGGCGGAGAGCGGGCCGCGGTCCGGGGGCAGCAGGGGTCCTCGCGCGTGCTGGTTCATGGGGCTCGGGTACCCGGCCTGCGGGAATGCACCGCGGTCGCGGCCGTGTGCGGGGCGAGTTCCGTCACCGGCACGGAACCGCCGGGGCCGTCACCGGGGCCGGGGGCCGGTTCTTCCGCCGGGACTCGGCTCCGCTGGTGTGGCCGCCGGGTGTCGTCACCGGCGCCGGGGGCGGGACTCCCCGGCCGGGCCTCGGCTCCACCGGTACGGATGCCGCCGGCTCTCCTCACCGGCGCCGGGGACACGGTCCCGCTGCCAGGCCTCGCCACCACCGGCATCCGGGCCCCGGCCCGGACTCTCGGGCCGGGCGCTCGCGGACCAGCCCGGGAGCCGCCCGGCCCCCGCCCCGCCCCCGGTCGGTCCGCATCCGTTGCCGTGTCCCGGCCGGTACGCCCAGTGGTCTCAGTCTCCGTTCGCCTGTTCCTGTGCCCCGGTGTTCGGGGTGATGGCGTCGCCGGCCTTGCCCGTGCCGTCGTCCGAGTCGTCCGTGCCGTGGCCGTCCGTGTCCGCGGTGGTCTTCCCCTCGTCGCGTTTCTCGGCCTGCTCGACCTCCCGGAGCACCTCCTCCAGGGCCGACTCCGGCCGGTCCTCGTGGTCGTTCCCGCCCGGCATGGTCGTCTCCTTCCGCCGTGTTGGTGATCTCCCCTGCGAGTTACCCGCGGACGCGGTCTCAAGCGCCCCGCCGGACGGGGGAGGGGGCCGCCGTCCCCTTGCGGACGGCGGCCCCTCTTCCGGATCCGGTGGCGGTCACATGTGGACGACGGGTGCGGCGCCCGCGTCCTGTCGGGGCACTCCGCGCCGGTAGGAGAGGAGCGCGATGACCGTGCCCGCGCCGAAGAGGGCCGCCGACCACCAGAACGCGGTGGTGTAGCTCTCGATCGTGGCCTGCGCCCGCACCAGCTCGCTGGTGGCGTCCCGGCCGGACAGGTACGCGGTGGCGGCGCTCGACGCGAGGGTGTTCAGCAGCGCCGTGCCGATCGAGCCGCCGACCTGCTGCATCGCGTTGACGGCCGCGGAGGCGACGCCGGCGTCCTCGGCCGCCACCCCGCCGGTGGCCAGCTGCATCGCCGGCGGCATGACCAGGCCGAGGCCCACACCGATCACGACCAGCTGCGGCAGCACCGCGCCGAGGTAGCCGGAGCCGAGGCCTATGCCGGTCAGCCAGGCCATGCCGGCCGTGGCGACCGCGAAGCCCAGCGGGATGACCACCTTCGGGCCGAGCCGGGGCAGCAGCATCGTGGTGCCGAGCTGCGCGGCCACCATCAGCGCGCCGACCATCGGCAGGAACGCCACGCCAGTCTTCGTGGGGCTGAAGCCGAGGATGAGCTGGAGGTAGTAGGTCAGGAAGAGGAACACGCCGAACATGCCCGCGCCGGTGATCAGCACCGCCAGGAAGGACGCCGCGCGGTCCCGGTCCAGCAGGATGCGCATCGGCAGCAGCGGGTGCGCGGCCCGGGTCTGCCACCAGGCGAAGGCCGCCAGCAGCACACCGCCCGCGACCAGGAAGCCCCAGGTCAGCGGGGAGTCCCAGTCGTGCGTCTCGGCGTTCGAGAAGCCGAAGACCAGGCCGAACAGACCGGCGGCCACCAGCACCGTGCCCGGCACGTCGAGCCTGGCGCCCGCCGCGTCGCGGTGGTTGCCCAGCAGGATCCAGCCGCCCGCGAAGGCGACGACCGCGATGGCGACGTTGACGTACAGCGTCCAGCGCCAGTCCAGCGCGTCGGTCAGCACCCCGCCGAGCAGCAGGCCGACCGCACCGCCGGCGCCGGCGATCGCGCCGTAGACGCTGAACGCGCGCGCCCGCTCCCGGGCGTCGGTGAACGTGGTGTTCAGCAGCGACAGCGCGGCCGGGGCGAGGAGCGCGCCGAAGGCGCCCTGCAGGGCGCGGGCGACGACCAGCATGGTGAAGCCGTTCGCGGCGCCGCCGAGCGCCGAGGCCGCGGCGAAGCCGACGACGCCGACGAGGAAGGCCGGCTTGCGGCCGAACAGGTCGGCGATCCGGCCGCCGAGGAGCAGCAGGGAGGCGAAGGCGAGGGCGTAGGCCGTGACGATCCACTGGCGGTTGCCGTCGGAGAAACCGAGGTCGGTCTGGGCGGACGGCAGGGCGATGTTCACGATCGTCGCGTCCAGCACCACCATCAGCTGGGCGACGGCGATGACCGCGAGGATCCACCACCGCTTGGGCGAGTCCTGGGCGCGCTCTGTCACCGCCGCTCCGGTCCGGGAGCCTTCGGCCAGGGTTTTCTCGGGCATGCGGAACCACTCCGGGAAACGGGGAGGGTAAACAGCTCGCTCGTAAACGAAACTGTTTCGTACACGAAAAGCCTAGGACACCATCAGCGAAACGGCAACGTTTCTTTATTGCGGGGAGCTCCGCCGTGCGCGGCGTTTCAGTCTGTGGCGCCCTGGAAACACCGCGAAGGTTCGGCCCCGGCATTCGCGAGCCCGTGCACGCCGTCGCAGTGAGGTCGTCACCATGTCCCAAGCCCCGTCCCCCGCAGGTCCGTCGAACGACACCCGCCCGCTCCCGGCCCCGGCCGTGACGGCGGCCGCCGCCCCGCGCCCCGGCCGGGGCGGCACCGCCCTGGTGACGGGTGCCTCCTCCGGCATCGGCGCGGCCGTGGCCCGCCGGCTGGCCGCCGAGGGCGGTTGGCGGCTGGCGCTGAACGGGCGGGACGTCACCCGACTGGAGCAGGTCGCCGCCGAGGCCGGAGCGATCCCGCTGCCCGCCGACCTGACCCGCCCCGGCGCCGACCGCCGGCTCACCGCGCTCGCCCTGGACCACCTCGGCGGGCTCGACCTGCTGGTGGCGGGCGCCGGCGTGGGCTGGGCGGGGGACTTCACCGGCATGCCCGCCGCGCGCATCGACGAGGTCGTGGGCGTCGACCTGCTGGCCACCGTGCACCTGGTGCGCAACGTGCTGCCGCACATGGTCGCCGCCGGCTCCGGGCGCGTCGTGCTCATCGGATCCCTCGCCGGCAGCGTGGGCGTGCGCGGCGAGGCCGTCTACTCCGCGGCCAAGGCCGCCCTGGCCGCCTTCGCCGACTGCCTGCGCTACGAACTGCGCGGCACCGGGGTGGGCGTCGGCCTCGTCGTCCCCGGCGTGGTCGACACGCCCTTCTTCGACCGGCGCGGCACGCCCTACACCCGTGCCTGGCCGCGGCCCGTCCCCGTCGAGCGCGTGGCGGACGCGGTCTGCGCCGCCGCCCTGCACGGCCGGGACGAGGTGTACGTCCCCGGGTGGCTACGGCTGCCCGCCCGGGTGCGCGGTGCGGCGCCCGGACTGTACCGGCGGCTCGCCGCCCGCTTCGGATGACCGCCATGACCGCCGTCACGGTGCTGCTCGCCCTGCTCGCCGCCCTGTCCAACGCGTCCGCCTCGGTGCTCCAGCGCCGGGCCGCCGTGCAACAGCAGGAACGGGAGCGGGAGCGGGAGCCGGAGCAGGCCGGTGGGGCGGCCGACGGCGAGCGGTCCGCCGTACGCCGGTTCACCGATCTGCTGCGCCGCCCCTACTGGCTGGCGGGCGCCGGGCTGCTGGTGCTGTCCAGCCTGCTGCAGGCCGGGGCGCTGGCCGTGGGCAGCCTGTCGCTGGTCCAGCCTCTGCTCGCCGCCGAACTCCTGTTCACCCTGGCCGTGGGCAGCGTCGTCTTCCGGCGCCGCCCGGACGGCCGGACCTGGCTGGCGTTCGCCGCGCTCGGCGGCGGGCTCGCCCTGTTCCTGCTCGCCGCCGCGCCGACCCCCGGCCGGCCCACCGCGCGGCCGGGGGACTGGCTGCTCGGCGGCGGCGGGGCGTTCGGCGCCGTCGTGCTGCTGGTGGCCGCCGCACGCCCGGCCCGGGGCGCCTCCCGGGCCGCGCTGCTCGGCCTCGCCTCCGCCGTGTCCTTCGCCCTCACCGCCGCGCTGCTCAAGGAGGCCGTGGGGCGGCTGGGACAGGGCCCCGCGGCGATGTTCGGGCACTGGTCGCTGTACGCCATGGGGGCCGCCGGGCTCGTCGCCTTCCTGCTGCTCCAGGGCGCGTTCGGGGCGGGCTCGCTGACCGCATCCCAGCCGGCGCTCACCCTCGGCGACGCGCTCACCAGCGTCGTCCTCGGCTGGGTGCTGTTCGCCGAGTCGATCCGCCTGGGCCTGCACCTGCTGCCGGAGGCGATCGGCGTCGCCCTGATCGGGGCGGGCAGCATCGGGCTGTCCCACGCCTCGTCCGTCGGCGGGGAGTGGGACGCCACGGACCCGGGGACGTCCTCCGGATCCGCCCCCGCCGTGCCACGCACCCCCAGGAGGTAGGTCACCGATGTCCCCCGTGTCCGGTCGTGCCCGGCGGACGGCCGCCGTCCTGCTGCCTGCCGGTGCCGCCCTGGCCCACATCGGCCCGGCGGCAAGCTGGCTGCCGGGCGTACGACTGCTGCTCCTCCCCGGACTGGCCGGTACCGGCCGCCCCCGGCACGTCGCGCTCACCTTCGACGACGGACCGGACCCCGCCACGACCCCGCGCTTCCTCGACGCGCTGGACGGGCTCGGGGCGCGGGCCACCTTCTTCGTCCTCGGCGAGCACGTGCTCCGCCACCCCGACGTGGTCCGGGAGACGGTACGGCGCGGGCACGAGCTGGGCGTGCACGGCTGGACCCACGACCGGCCCTGGCGCCCCGCGTTCGCCCGGGACGCCGAGGACATCGCCCGGACGGTCCGTGCGGTGCACGACCTCACCGGTCACCGCCCGCGGTGGTACCGCCCGCCGTACGGCATCCTCACCACCAGCCGCTGGTGGGCCGCCCGGCGGGCCGGGCTGCGGACGGTGCTGTGGTCGGCGTGGGGCAGGGACTGGACGGCCGACGCGACACCGGAGTCCGTACGGGCCCGGGTCGCCGCGGACCTCCGCGGCGGCGGCACCGTCCTGCTGCACGACTCCGACCGCCACTCGTACCCCGACTGCTGGCGCGCCACTCTGACGGCCCTGCCGGCCATCGTCCAGGACTGCCGGAAGACGGGCCTCACGGTCGGGCCCCTCCGCGACCACGGCCCGACTCCGGAGCCGGGCGGCAGTGCCGCCGCGGCCGGGTCGGTGGTGGGCGACCGGGGGGTGTGAGAAACGGGGCCTGGTGAGGCGATGGGGCGGGGGAGGGACGGGGCCCGGCGAACCGCACCGGACCGTCGCGGAGTGGCGGCGGGCGCGCCGCTCGTCCTCACCGCCGGGGGAGGGGCGAGCGGCTGCCGCGGGGGGCGTGGCGGGGGAGCGGGTCAGGGTCCGATGATGCAGGGCGCGTATCCGTCATCCGGCCGGGGACGCGGGTCAGGGTCCGGTGCCGCGTGGCGGGGCGTTCGGCTGTCGGCCGGGGGAGCCGCCGCCCGGTGCGGTGCGGTGCGGTGCGGTGCGGTGCGGTGCGGTGCGAGCGTCGTCCCGCTCCGGCCATGGCTTCCGTCACGCGTAGGGCCCCGCCGCCTCACAGGTCCGGCCCGCACAGGTCCGTCACGCAGTCCAGCGGGTCGCGGCGGAACAGGGCCTGGCCGCGGGTCACCCGGTCGTCGCGTGCCCGGGTGTTCTCGCCGAGCCGGGCGAGCGCCGCCAGCAGGGCGGGGCCGTCCGGGGCCAGTTCGGACAGGCCCAGGGCGGCCATGCGGTGGACGCCGTCCGTGCCGTGGCCGGGGAGCGGGCGGTGGCCGATGACGGGCAGGCCGGTGGCGAGGGCCTGGACGGCGGTCTGGCCGGCCGCGTTGTCCACCAGGGCGTGGCACGCGGCCAGCAGGCCGGGCATGTCGTCGACCCAGCCGAGGGGCAGCGCCGCCGGCTCGCGGCAGAGGCCGGCGAGGAGCCGCTCGTTGCGGCCGCACAGCACCACCGGCAGGTACCCGGCCGCCGCCAGCAGCCGGGCGGTGGCGGCCGGGCGGGACGCCGCCCCCCACGCGCCGGCGGACAGCAGCACCGGCGGCCGGCCGGGTGCCCGCGCCGCGAACCGCTCCCGCCACCGGGCCGCGCCGGGGGCCGGCGCGCGGAAGGCGGGCGCGACCACCGGGCCGGTCGTCACCACCGGAACGGCGAGGAACCGGCGCACCTCCCGCGCCGCCGCGTCCGTGAGGCACAGGTACCGGTCGTTGCCCGGGTGCAGCCACTGCCGGTGCACCGCGAAGTCGAGGAGGAAGACGGCGCTCGGCACCCGCAGCCCGCCCCGCGCCCGCAGATGGCCGGTCAGCTGTGCCGCCAGGTGGAACACGGACACCACCACGTCGGCGTCCGTCCGGTCGACCAGTTCCGCCAGCCGGTCCCCGGCCAGCCGGGCCAGCGGGACCCCGCTCGGCCGTCGCCCGGGCCCGCCGCGCAGGAACGCGCCGTAGATCCCGGCGTACAGCCAGGGCGCGTGCCGTACCGTCGCCTGGTAGCCGCGGCGCAGCCCCGTGCCCAGCCCGTACGGCAGCAGCCGCAGCACGTCGACCACATGGGCCTCGTGGCCCCGGGCCGCAGCCCGCCGGGCGAGTTCGGCGGCCACGGTGTCGTGACCGGCTCCCATGCCGGCGCTCACGATCAGCGTCCGGCGTCGGCAGCCCGGCGCGTGAGGGTCGTCGGTGGTTGGCACGGAGCCCGATTCTCCGCCCGTACCGGCCGCGAACGGCGGACGTGCCCCGTCGTGTCGCCGCATCCGGCGGTCACCCGTGCGCAGCAGCGCGCCGCGTCCCGGCCCCTCCTCCGGCTGCGAGCCGCCCGGTGCGTGCCAGGCTGGATGCATCGGCACAACGCAGCGTGTGGGCGGCGAGCACGGGAGGAGCCGTGAGGCGGTTGCGGCGCGGCCTGCACCGCGCGTGGGAGTGGGTGCGTCTGCGGGCCCTGTTCGAGCACGGCCGTGAGCTGGAGCTGATGCACCGGGCCATGGGTTTCGCCACCCTGGCCCTGGTGACGCTGGCCCCGCTGCTCATCGTGGTCGCCGCGGCCGACCCCCTGGTGCGCGGCGGCTTCGCCTCCTGGCTCACCGACGGGATGGGGCTGTCCGGCCGGTCCGCCCACGTGATCACCGACGTCATCAGCCCCCCGCGCAAGGTCATCGGCACCACCAGCGTCTTCGGTGGCGTCCTGCTCGCTGTGTTCGGCGTGTCCTTCGGCGGCAGCGTGCAGAACGCCTACGAACGGATCTGGGGCCTGCCCTCCGGCCCCTGGCACCGGGTGTGGCGGCAGGCGACCTGGCTGGTGGTGCTGACGGCGTACCTCTACCAGGAGGTGGCGACCAAGTCGACGCTGCACGGCACACAGCGGATCGCGCTGTCCACGCTGAGCGGGGTGCTGTTCTTCTGGTGGGGGCAGCGCTTCCTGCTCGGCGGGCAGGTGCACTGGCGCTCCCTGCTGCCGGGCGCGGTGGCCACCGTCATCGGCCTGGCCGGCCTGCGCGCCTTCTCCCACCTGGTCTTCACCCCGCTCATCGTGACCAACGCGCTCAGCTACGGCGCCGTCGGCACCGTCCTCGTCGTGGAGTCCTGGCTCATCGGCGTCGGGTTCGTCATCTACGGCGGCGCCTTGTGCGGCCGCTGGTTCACCGAGCACCACTGGCGGCCGTCCCACCACCACAACCCGGGGGAGCGGGAGGAGCCTTGCTAGGCCAGCTGCCGGCGCACCAGCTCGTGCAGCCGGCCCCCGGTGTCCGCGAGCAGCTCGGCCGGGGCGCCCTGCTGGACGACCCTGCCGTCCTCCATCACGATCACCCGGTCGGCGTCCAGGACGGTCGACAGCCGGTGGGCGATGACGATCCGGGTGGCGTTCAGCTTGCGGGTGCTGTCGATGACGGTGCGCTGGGTGTCGTTGTCCAGGGCGCTGGTCGCCTCGTCGAAGAAGAGGATCCGCGGGCGCCGGATCAGCGCCTGGGCGATCATCAGGCGCTGCCGCTGGCCGCCGGAGACCGCTCCGTTGCCGGCGACGATCGTGTGCAGCCCCATCGGCATCCGCTTGATGTCCTCCGCCAGCCCCGCCAGCTCGGCCGCCGCCATCACCTCCTCCGGCGTGTACGGCTCGGCGCCGC
Organism: Streptomyces sp. NPDC107654; assembly: GCF_055639035.1. Lineage (NCBI taxonomy): Bacteria > Bacillati > Actinomycetota > Actinomycetes > Kitasatosporales > Streptomycetaceae > Streptomyces > Streptomyces sp. NPDC107654. The sequence goes on along the minus strand of NZ_JBVKBI010000003.1, from coordinate 422,686 downwards.
AGATGACGTCCATGATCGAGCCGCTGAACGGCTGGGCGTGCTGGAGGACCACCCCGCACTGCCTGCGCACCGCCGACTGGTCGAGCGCCGCCAGGTCCTGGCCGTCGTACAGGACACTGCCGGACACCGGCCGGTCGAAGCCGATGAGCAGGCGCAGCAGCGTGGACTTGCCGCAGCCGCTCGGGCCGACGACCGCCACGAACTCGCCCGGCCGCACGGCGAAGGACACGTCGTCCAGGACGAGCGGGCCGTCGTCGGCGTACCGGAAGGAGAGCCGGCGGGCCTCCAGCGCGCCGGACAGCGGGCCCGGGCGGGTGCTCGCCGTGCGCACCTCCGGCGTGGCCTCCAGCACCGGCTTGATCTCCTCGAACAGCGGCAGCGCCGCCACCGCCGACACGAACGCGCCGGTCAGCTGGGTGACCGAGGTCAGCACCATGGTCACCGACGTGCTGAAGGCCAGGAAGTCCGCCGCCGACATCGCCCCCCGGGCGGGGCCCGCCAGCAGCATGAACATCAGCAGGGTGCACACGGGGAGGTAGACCGCGCCGAGGACCGTGGTCAGGTTCTTGATCCGGCCGGCCTTCTGCTGGAGTTCCCGGCTGCGCGCGAACTCGCGTGCCCAGGCCGCGTAGGCGTAGTTCTCGGCCGCCGCCACCCGCAGCTTGGGCAGCCCGCGCAGGGTCTGGAACGCCTGGTTGTTCAGCTTGTTGCCGAGCGTCACCAGCCGCCGCTGCCAGCGCACCTGCCACAGTCCGAGCCCGCCGAACACCGCCGCGATGACGACGAGCATCCCGATCGCCGCCGTCGCCATCGCCGGGCTGTACCAGAACAGCAGGCCGAGGTTCATCGCGCCGACCGTCACCGACTGGGCGACGACCGGGCCGACGCCCGCCAGCAGCCGGCGGATCGCGCTGATGCCCATCGCCGCACTGGCCAGCTCACCGGTCGAGCGCCGGGTGAAGAAGCGGGTGGGCAGCCGCAGCAGCCGGTCCCAGACGGCGGGCTGGAGCGCCGCCTCGATCCGGCCCTCCAGACGGAGGATGGACAGGTTCTCCAGCAGGGTGAACGCGGCCGCGACCACCCCGCTGACCATGACCGCCAGACACACCTGGACGATCAGGTCCTCCTGCGCCCTCGGCACGTACTCGCCGAGCACCTTGCCGGTGGCGATCGGCACCAGCGCGCCGATCGCCACCGTCACCAGTCCCGCGAGCAGCAGACCCAGCAGGTCGGCGCGGGTGCCGCGCAGGCTGAACCGCAGCAGCCCGAGCGGCCCCAGGGCCCGGTCGGGCAGCGGCCGGTAGAACATCACCGCACGCGGCTCGAACTCCTCCGCGTTGGCCTTCTCGACGGGCGTCTCCCGCCCGGTCCCGGGGTGGACGGCCACATAGCCGCCGCGCCGCCACAGCAGTGCCACCGGTGCCCCGGACAGCGCCCGGTGGCCGACCAGCGGTCCCACGTTCTCCCGCCACCAGCGCCCGTCCAGGCGAACGGCCCGGGTGCGCACCCGGGAGGCCAGCGCGACCCGCTCCACCGGGTCCAGGCGGTCGCTCTCCGTGCCGCTCTGCGCCGGCTCGGCCAGCCGGATCCCGGCGGCCTCCGCGACGAGCCGGCAGGCCGCGTGGGTGGCGTCGGCGTCGGCGGCGGTCGTACGGCGCGAGGAGCGTTTGCCGATGGCGGCCAGCAGCGTCCGGTCGGCCTGGGCGCGGACCGCCTCACCGGCCTTGATGCCGGCGGCGGTACGCGTCTCGTGGGTGCGCTCCAGCTGCTCGATCCACCGGTCCAGCGCGGTCAGCAACCGGTACTGCTGGTCCACCATGCTCTGCCACAGCGCGGGGTCCATCAGCAGGTCCGCGGCGGCCTCCGCGCCGTACAGCGAGCCGTACTGGACGCTGCCCGGCGGCACCTGCATCCAGAACACGTCGTCGTCGCCCGGTGCCTCGGCCCGCTCCTCGGCCATCGGCGCCTGGAACAGCACGGACAGGCCGCGGCCGACGCCCAGGGCGAGCGCGTACTCCAGCGGGCTCGACGTCGGCGGCACGTACTGCGGGTTGCCGTACTCGTCGTAGGACCAGGTCTGGGTCTGCGCCGGCTGGTACAGCTCGCGCAGGTTGACGCGGTGCACCACGCAGTCCCGGACCGGGCGGGCCACGAGGGTGTGCTGGGGGCCGGCGACCGGGCCGAGCAGCAGCGTGCCCGCCTCCAGCCGGCCGAGGTGGTGCCAGTGGCCCTGCTGGGCGGCGTCCACCGCGAACAGGTCCAGGGCGCCGGCCGCGACGAGCCACAGCACCTGCGGACCCTCCAGGTCCAGTCGGCCCAGACCGGCGCAGTCCAGCCGCGTGCCCAGCGAGCCGAGCGCGCCGAGGACGAGGTCCCCTTCGTGTACGGAGGTCATCTCACCGCTCCCTGACCAGCGCCGCGTACGCGCCGCCGCGCGCCACCAGCTCCTCGTGCCGTCCGCGCTCCACGACCGTGCCGTGCTGGAGGACGACGATCTCGTCGCTGTCGCGGACCGTGCTCAGCCGGTGTGCGATCACCACGCAGGCGCAGCCGCGCCGCCGCAGGTTGTCCATCACGACCTGTTCGGTCTCGGCGTCCAGCGCGCTGGTCACCTCGTCGAGGACGAGGATGCTCGGGCGGCGGACCAACGCCCTCGCGATCTCCAGCCGTTGGCGCTGCCCGCCGGAGAAGTTGCGGCCGTCCTGCTCCACCTTGCTGTGGATGCCGCCGGGCCGGCGCATCACCACCTCGTACAGGGCCGCGTCCCGCAGCGCCTCCACCACGGCCTCGTCGGGGATCGAGGGGTCCCACAGGGCGACGTTGTCGCGGACCGAGCCCTCGAAGAGGAAGACGTCCTGGTCGACGAAGGAGACGGAGGCGGCGAGCGCGCCGCGCGGGATGTCCTCCAGCCGGCGGCCGTCGATGCGGATCACCCCGTCCCACGGCGTGTACAGGCCGGAGATCAGCCGGGAGACCGTGGACTTGCCGCTGCCCGAGCCGCCGACCAGCGCCACCTGCTGTCCGGGGCCGACGGTCAGGTCGAAGTCCGTCAGCAGCGGCTTGTCCAGCGGGCTGTAGCCGAAGGTGATGTTCTCCAGCTCGACGTGCCCGTGCAGCCGCCGGGCCGACTCGCCCCCGCCGGGACGGGCGTACAGCGGGTCGGCCTGGAAGTTCTCCACGTCCTTCAGCCGGGCCACGTCGGCCGCGAAGTCCTGGATCCGGCCCGCCACGCCGTTGAGCCGGGTCAGCGGCGCGGTAAAGCGGGTGACCAGCGCCTGGAACGCGACCAGCAGACCGACCGAGAGGTGCCCCTCGACCGCGCGCAGCCCGCCGATCCACAGGATGAGCGCGCTGTTGAAGGTGGCGAGCGTCGGCGCGACCACCCCGAGCCAGGCGCTCGGCACCCCGAGCCTTTGCTGTTCCTCCAGCGTGGTGGCGTGCTGTCCGGCCCACTTGCGGAAGTAGCCGTCCTCGCCGCCGGTCGCCTTCAGTGTCTCGATCAGCTGCAGGCCGGTGTACGAGGTGTTGGTGAGCCGTGCGGTGTCCGCGCGCAGCTTCGCCGTCCGGGTCGCGCGCAGCCGTACGACGAGCCGCATGGCGACCACGTTCAGCAGGGCCACGGCGATGCCGACGAACGTCAGCTGCGGGTCGTAGGTGTAGAGCAGGACCGCGTACAGCACGACCACGATCGCGTCGACGCCGGCCGCCGCGAGGTCGCGGGCCAGGGTCTCGGCGACCTGGTCGTTGGACTGCAGGCGTTGCACCAGGTCGGCTGGGGAGCGCTGGGCGAAGAACGTCACCGGCAGCCGCAGCAGGTGGCGCAGGAAGCGGGCGCTGGAGAGGGTGGAGGTGATGATCCTGCCGTGCAGCAGGTTGGTCTGCTGGAGCCAGGTCAGCACCAGGGTGAGCAGCACGCAGGCGGCCATCGACGTGAACAGCACGCCCAGCAGCGAGGTCTGGCCGCCGATGAGGAACGTGTCGATGTAGGTGCGGCTGAGCGCGGGCACGGCCGCGCCGACCGCGACCAGCAGCAGGCTGGCCAGGACGGCGGCCGGCAGGGTGCCCGCGGTGCCGCGCAGCCGGGCCGGCATCGCGCCGAGCACACCGGGCCTGCGCCCGCCCCTGGTGAAGTCCTCGCCGGGCTCCAGGACCAGCACGACACCGGTGAAGCTGCCGTCGAACTCGTCCATGGGCACGAAACGGCGGCCCTTGGCGGGGTCGTTGACGTACACCCCGCGCCGGCCGAAGCGACGGCCCATGCCGTCGTAGACGACGTAGTGGTTGAACTCCCAGAAGAGGATGGCGGGGGCCCGCACCTCGGTGAGGGCGGCCAGGTCCATCTGCATCCCCTTGGCCGTCAGGCCGTAACCGCGGGCCGCCTTCAGCAGGTTGGAGGCGCGGGAGCCGTCGCGGGAGACACCGCAGGCGATGCGCAGCTCCTCCAGCGGGACGTGCCGCCCGTAGTGCCCGAGGACCATCGCGAGGGAGGCGGCGCCGCACTCGACGGCCTCCATCTGGAGCACGGTGGGGGTACGGACCGTGCCGGTGCGGGCCTTGGGGGCCGGGCGCCTGGCGGGGGCGGCCCGTCTGCGGCCACGGGTTTCCTGGGTTCTTCCCTGCTGGAGGGTCACGGGAGCAGCCAATCGACGGGACGCTGGTCGGCGAGCCGGACGGAGCCGGTGGCGAGGGTCATGGAGTCGAGCCGGAACGGCGGGCCGTCGGAGGTGGACCAGCGGTAACCGCTCTTCGTGGACGAGGACGTGCCGAGTTCCACCAGGACGGCCACCGGGCGGCCCTTGCGGGTGAACTGCTCGCCGAGCTGGCTGTCGCCGAGGAACGCGGAGATCGACTGGGCGGACTGCGCGGAGCGGTCCACCGACTTCACCTCGCCGCGCAGCACGCCGTACTGCTGTGCCGGTACGGAGGAGACGGTCAGGTCGACCGAGGCGTGCGCGGGGATGGCCGCCGCGTTCTCGGCGGGCACGTACACGGTCGCGTACAGCGGGTCGGAGGCGTGGGCGACCTTCTCGACCGCGGCGACGTCGGCGCCGGTCCGGATGATCTGGCCGATGGTCGCGGCGAGTGTGGTGACGCGGCCGGCGGCGACGGTCCGGACGACCGTGTCGCCCCGCTCCGTACGGACCTTCAGGACGGGCGCGTTCGCGGGCAGCCGCTGTCCCTGCCGGGCGAGGACGGCCGTCACCTGTCCGGCCACCGGGCTCTGGAGGACGTAACTGCCCTGACCGTGGGTGAGGATGGCGGGCGCGCTCACCGTGGAGGCGACCGAGCCGGTCACGGCCCACACGGAGGCGACGGCCATGACCACGACGGTGACGCCGAGCGCGAGCCAGCCCTGCGGACGGGCGAGCCGCACCGGCAGGTCCAGTTCCTCCGGCGACTGGAGCTTGGCGAGGGCCTGTTGGCGGAACTGCACGGAACTTGCCTCACCTGAGGGTCGGACGCATGGGGTTCAGGGCACCCGAGAGTCCCGGAGCCGTGGGACGGCTCCGGGACTTCGGTGACACCGAGGTGCGATCAGAGACCGGCGACCAGGCCGTTGACCGGGGCGGTGTTCAGGCCGGTGACGCCCTCGACGGTGCCGACGACCGTGTTGACCAGACCGGTCACGCCCGGGGCGATCTCGTTCACGGTGCCGAGGGTGCTGTTGAGGGTGGCGGAGGACAGGCCACCGGAGACGTTGTCCAGCTCGGCGTCCGAGATCTCGACGGTCTCAACCTGGGGGGTGGAGTTCATGGTGGAACTTCCCTTCGTATGGATATTTCACAAGGGGGGAGCGGCCCCCTCTGGGGACAGACGGACGGCCGCCGACCGCGGGCGCCGGGCACCGTCTGCGACGGGCCCGCCGGACCCCGGCGGTGCGATGGATCAAAGCACGCAGGCAGGGCGCGCTTCCAATCCAATGAGGGCTCTCACCTGGGCACTTGCCCCACGAAGGGGTCCATCCGTGCAGGTGTGCGCACGGGGTGTCGGCGACTCCTTCACATGCCGCACCGCATCGTCGCACCGGCTGCCTCGCCCGCCGGACCGCGAATCCGGCACTCCTCGCCAAAGGCGTGTCAGGGGGCGCGTGTATGTGCAGAAGCCCGGGTGCCGGTGAGGTGGCTGAGTGGTGGATGTGCAGATTCCCTGAAGGACGGATTCCGCTTCCTGTTCGGAACCGACCGTTACCGATCAGTAGCTGTCTGTGTCAGCCGAGAATCGCATAGACCGTGCTCGCCCGGGCGGCGAGCGCGCCCGAGGCGGCATCGCTCAACGTGACGTCCGCGAACGCCATCCGGCGGCCCAGCTTCGTGAGGACCGCTTCGATCCGGACATCCGCACCGGTCACCGCGCGCTGGAACGACGTCGACTGCTGCACCGTCGTCATCGGCACGAACCCGCCCCGCGCGGCGGACACCGCGATCACCGTCGCCGTGTCGGCCGCGGCCATCAGCGCCTGCCCGGACAACCCGCCGCCCTCCCGCGCCAGCCGCTCCGACCAGGGCAGCCGCAGCACGGCCCGGTCCTCGCCCACCGCCTCGACGGTCAGCCCCAGATCGAGCACCCAGGGGGCGAAGTTGGCCAAGAGGATCTTGTCGGCTTCGGCGGCAGTCATCGTCATATGGGGGATTGTTCCCGCCCGCCCGCCACGACACGCCCGGCATGGCCGATTCGCCACGCCAATACGGCCGTACGGAACCGGAATTGAACACACCATGCGGCCGGCGCGTACCTACGGCCATCCAGGCGCCGCGATACCCGTCCCCCGTCCATCCCCCTACCCACCCCCCAATGCTTCCCTCAGTCCCCCCAGTCCCCCCAGTCCCCCCCACGAACTGCCCGTGAACGGCAGACCCCCCGTCCCAGGAGGTCGAGAAGTTTGAGTCACAAGCGAATGCCCAAGCGCAAGGCCGCGATAGCGGTGGGCGGTGTCGCGGCGCTCGGAGCGGCGGCCTTCCTGCTGCCCCACGCCAACGCGTCCCAGGACGAGAACCAGGCGTCGGGCACGACCGGCACCGCCAGGACCCTGAAGGCGGCGGACGCCTCCGGCCTCGCCGCCCAGCTGCAGAAGATCCTCGGCGACGCCTTCGCCGGGTCGTACTACGACAGTGGCAAGCAGCAGCTCGTCGTCAACGTGGTCAGCGGCGACGACAACGTCATCCTCCAGGCGAAGAAGGCGGGCGCGATCGTCCGTCAGGTGGAGAACAGCGCCGGCGAACTCAAGGCCGCCGCGCGGACGCTGAAGACCAAGGCCACGATCCCGGGCACCTCCTGGGCCGTCGACCCGCGCACCGACAAGGTCCTCGTCACCGCCGACTCCACCGTGACCGGCGCCGAGTGGGACCGACTGCGGTCGACGGTGAAGAGCCTCGGCGCGGACATGGCGACCCTGAAGAAGTCCTCCGGCACCTTCAAGACGTTCGTCTCCGGCGGCGACGCCATCTTCTCCCAGGTGCAGGGCGGCAACGTCCGCTGCTCCCTCGGTTTCAACGTCACCGCCTCCGACGGCAGCCCCGCCTTCCTGACGGCCGGTCACTGCGGCGTCGCCGCCAAGGACTGGTCCGACTCGCAGAACGGTCAGCCCATCGCCACCGTCGACCAGGCCACCTTCCCCGGCCAGGGCGACTTCTCCCTCGTCAAGTACAACGACCCGAACACCCAGGCGCCCAGCGAGGTCGACGTCGGCAACGGCCGGACCGTGCAGATCAAGCAGGCCGCCGATGCCACCGTCGGCGCGACCGTGTTCCGCATGGGTTCCACCACCGGGCTGCACGACGGCCAGGTCACCGGCCTCGACGCCACCGTCAACTTCCAGAGCGAGACCGACCCCAACGGCGTCGACACCGTCACCGGTCTCATCCAGACCAACGTGTGCGCCGAACCCGGCGACAGCGGCGGCTCGCTGTTCACCCAGGACGGCAGCGCTCTCGGCCTCACCTCCGGCGGCAGCGGCGACTGCACCAACGGCGGCGAGACCTTCTTCCAGCCGGTCACCACCGCCCTCCAGGCCACCGGCGCCACGCTCGGCGACGGCGGCGCGGGGGCGGGCGGCCAGGCGGGTGCGGGGGACCAGGCGGGCGCCGGTGACCAGTCCGGTGCCGGTGACGGATCCGGTGCCGGTGACGAGGCGGGCGCGGGGGCCGGCGATCAGTCCGGCGAGGGTGCCGGGGCCGGTGACCAGTCCGGTGCCGGTGCCGGTGACCAGTCCGGGGTCGGCGAGGGTGCCGGAGCCGGTGACCAGGCGGGGGCCGGCGGCGACCAGATCGGTGGCGGTGCCGACCCGTCCGCACCGTCCGACGCCTCCGCCTCCGGCTCCGGTGCGGCGCACGACGGATCGTCGTCCCTCACCGGCACCCGCTGAGCGGACCGCCACACCCTGAGACTCCCCGGCCGGCCTCCCCCCTCGGTCCCGGCCGCCGGGGAGTGGTCCGGCCCTCCGGCGGGAGGGCCGGACCACGGCTGAGCGGGTCCGGGGGGAGGCGGCCGGCGACGGGCCAGGTGGTGGGGGCGACGGTCGCGTCGCGACTGGGCGCGGGAGACGGCTGGAGCGTGGACGGGCGGGGCCGGGGACCGGAACGCGGGCGGACGGGGGCAGACGGTCGGGTCACGGTCGCGCGCGGGGCAGTCGGGGCGCGGGTGTGCGTGGCGGGTGGGCCGGGTCACCGTCGAGCGGGTGAGACGGTCCGGTCCGCGGCTGAGTGCGCTCGGGCTGCGCGGCCGCCGTTCGGTCAGATGTCGTCGCGGGCCCGGAGCAGCAGCACCGCCACGTCGTCCACCCGCTGCCGGGCCGCCACGCTGTACCGGAGCACCTCGTCCGCCAGGCTCTCCAGCGGCTGGTGGCCCACGTCCGCGAGCAGCTCGCCGAGGCCGGCCAGTGCGTCCTCGATGTCGACGCCGGGTGATTCCACCAGGCCGTCGGTGTAGAGGACCAGCACCGCGCCGGGAGCCAGGGACACCTCGGTCGTCGGATACACGGCCGCGGCGTCGATCCCGAGCAGCGGCCCCCCGGCCAGGTCCAGCACCCGTACCCGCCCGTCCGGCCGGCGCAGCAGCGGCGGCGGATGACCCGCCCGGGCCATCACGGCTCGCCCCCGCGCCGGGTCCAGCCGCAGGTAGAGGCAACTGGCGAACAGGTCCGCCCCCAGATCGATCAGCAGCCGGTTGGTGCTGCTCATCACCTCGTGCGGGGCCTGCCCCACCGTCGTGTACGCCCGCACGCCCGTGCGGACCTGGCCCATCAGGCCCGCCGCGGTCACGTTGTGCCCCTGGACGTCCCCGATCACCGCCGCCGCCAGCGGGCGGGACGGCACCAGGTCGTAGAAGTCGCCGCCGATCTCCATGCCCTGGGTGGCCGGAAGATAGCGGGCCGCCGCCTCGATGCCGGGCGGCGGGGTCAGAGAGTGCGGCAGCAGGGCCTGTTGCAGCCCGTGCGCCAGGCGGTTCTTCGCGTCGTAGAGCAGGGCCCGCTCCAGGGCCTGCGCGATCAGCCCGCCGAGCGAGGTGAGCACCGCCCGCTCGTCGGCCGGGAAGGCGTGCGGCTCGGCGTAGGCGAACACACACGCGCCGACCGGCCTCCCGGACGCGATCAGCGGCAGGTACGCCCAGGCCGCGAAGCCGTCCGGGGCCTCGTGCCGGTCCGGATACAGCCGCTCCAGCTGCTCCCGTGAGTCGAAGAACGCGGGGACCCCGCTGTTCAGGGCCTGGGTGCCAGGGGTCCGCTGGGACAGCGGCAGCCCGTGGAACCGCTGTACGACACGCGCGTCCGGGTAACCGCGGTGCCCCAGCACGTGCAGCCGGCCGTCCTGCGCCCGCAGCAGCGCCATTGCCCGGCTGCCGACGGCCGGCGCCACCTCGTCCCAGACCAGCTGCACCACGTCCTGCACCCCGACCGCCTCGGTCAGCGCACCCGCGAGGCTCAGCACCTGGGAGATGGTCACCAGCCGGGACGGGCCCGGCCCCGCCTGCGGAGCCCCGCGCGCCATGTCCGCCACCGCCCGGGCCCGGCTGACGCGCACGCTCAGCCCGGTGGTGCTCGGGTACAGCCGGAACGACAGCCACTCGCCGGGCGGACGCAGCGCCACGAACGAGGTGACCTGCTGGCTCATCAGCGCCGCGCGGTACCGGTCCTCGTACATGGGGTCGTTCAGCCAGGGCACCGACACCCAGGGCAGCGTGCCCAGCAGTTCCCCGGCCGGCCGGCCGAGCAGTTCGGAGGCGGCCGGGTTCACGAAACCGATCCGCCCGTGCAGGTCCAGCGACATCAGGCCGTACGGCAGCCGGGACACCATCCGTGCCGCCTCCACCGTGCCCAGGTCGCCCGCCACGCCCGACACCGGCACCGCCAGCACGTCCGACTCGTGGCCGAGCGGCCGCTGCTCCCGCGCGGCCCGTTCCAGCCGCAGCGCCAGCCGTTCGCAGGCCGCCGTCAGATGGTCCCGCTCCCGGTCGGACAGCCGTTCGGGATGCGTGCCCGGCCAGGTGACGAACACCGCGCCGTACACCGTGTGCTCCGTCGCCACCGGTGCCGCGGCCAGCGCGAACGGGTACGGCAGCACCACCGAGATCCGGGGGTAGCGGCGGGCCATCTCCTCCTCGCCGCTCACCCAGACCAGCCGTCTCCCGCGTGCCGCTTCCGCGACCGGGATCGGCGCGCTCAGCCCGACCCGCTCCCACGGGGCCGCGAAGGCCCGGGGCATGCCGGCCATCACGGCCATCTCCAGGACCGGTTCTCCGGGCCTGAGCAGGTAGACCGCGCCGGAGTGCGCCCCCACCTCCTCCAGCAGCGCGGCCAGCGCGAGCGACAGCACCGGCTGCCCGGGCGGCGTCGCCTGCCTGGGCCCTGGCCTGTCGGACACGCCGACCACCTCCTCGTACGGCCGCGCGTCGCACTCCGGGCACAAGAGTCCCTCGCGGCGGCGCCCCGCGCACGGCGAGCGCGCACGGGACACCGCCGGTGGCGCCCTGCGCGTCGGATGGCTCCGGATACCCCGGCCCGGCGGCTCCATGCGCCGGAGCCGTCGGAGCCGTCGGAGCCGCCTGAACGGCTGTCGCCGCCGGGCCGTGCGGGTACGCCGGAGTCGCTGGGGCGGCCGGGCTCCGGAAGTCGCCGGGTCCGGCCGGGTTGCCTGGGCCGGCGGAGCCGCTGGTTCGCCCGGGTCGGCGGGGCTCCCGGAGCCGCTGGAGTCGTCGGGGGTGGGCGGCGGTCGGGGAGGCCGGTGAAGGGGACGGAGCCGGCCCGGACGGGTGGGGCTGCCCTGCCGGCTTTCCGGCCGCGGCTCCTCGGCCAATCCGCGGTCGGTGTGAAGCACGGGTGGCGTACGCGCTTCCCGTGTGCGCCCCTGTAGCGCCGGGATGGCCGAATCCACGCACCGAGGCTGGGCTTACGGGCCGTCCGGCGGGCGCGGAGGCGCGTGCCGGGGCGGGGGTGCGGGGCAGTCCGGGCGTGTCGGCGGCGGGCCGGGATGACGCGCCGCGCGTGTCGTCGAGGTGCCCGGGCGGCGGTTCCGGAATACCCGATGGTCGGATCATCGGACCAGGTCAGGGGCGGTTCCGCCAACGGGGTCGAACGGCGGGGCCGCGCAGCGGCGCACGAGGACGGGGCGGAGGACGGGCCGCCGACGGGTGCCCGGCGGCAACTTTTCTGCGGCGAGGGCGGTTTGCGGTCGAAGCGCCGGGGCACACGCGGGGGCGGCGATCCGGCCGTGGTCCTGTGTGCGCACCTGGCATCGTGAAATGGCCGGACCGTGACGCAAAAGCACCGTCGGAATACGCTCCGTTCAACTTCAGGGGGTTGCTTGCGCGTGACTCACCGTGAAGACTGTGGCCGAGTTCCATCGAAACGAAGGTGTTGCGGAGTGCGCATCGTGCCAATCGCGGGGCGGCACGCGCCGCGACTGCGTATTCTCACCCTTCGTTTCCACGGCCCGGGGCAGCGTGCCCCGTTGTCCGTTCACGAGCCGGGAGGGTCCCGTGCGCACGCCGCGCGGGAGGTATCGCCGAGGGGGATGGGTTATGTCGAATTGGCGCGCCGCACCGCCAGGCTCGCTGCGGGGCCGTGGCCGGCCGCGCAGCCGCCGCGTCCTTCACCGCATGTGCTGAGGCGCCGGGTGTCGACGCGCTCCGTGCGGACGCACCACGGGCGGACGCGCCGTGTGCCGAGGCACCGTATGCGCTGAGGCTCCCGCCCTGAGCTGAAGGCCCCAGCCCGGCGCTGAGGCTCCGGCCCCCCGCGCGGAGACCTCCGGCCCGCCCCGGCGGCAGGCCGACGGCGGCCGTCCGTCCCGCCGCGCACGAGGAGGCAACGCGGGTCGCGCTCCCGCCGTCCGTCCGGATGCCGCGGCAGCGGAAGACCCGCCGTGTCCGGAACCACCCGCGGCCCCGGCCGTGCCGCACCGGCTCGTGGCAGACCCCGGTGTGCTACTCCTCCATGCCCGTACCCGCTAGCAAGGAGACAAGGTGACCAGCAGGCAACCGACCGGCGAACGGCTCCTCCTGGAGGAGTTACCCCACCGCTGGCGGGGTTTACGCGAGGCCGGGCCTGTCCGGTACGACGAGAAGCAGGGGGTCTGGCAGGTGCTGGACCACGAGACCGTCGCCACCGTGCTCGCCGACCCGGCGACGTACTCCTCGGACCTCTCCGCCCTCGCCCCCACCCAGTCCGACTTCGAGACCTTCACCCAGGGCAACTTCGTCGGCATGGACCCGCCGGAACACCGCAAGCTCCGCACCCTGGTGAGCCAGGCGTTCACCCCGCGGGTGGTCCAGGGGCTCGGCCCGCGCATCGAGGCCGTGACCGCCCGGCTGCTGGACGAGGTCGCCGACCGCGACCGCTTCGACCTGGTCGACGCGCTGGCCTATCCCCTGCCGATCATCGTGATCGCCGAACTGCTCGGCATCCCCGCGGAGGAGCACCGGCTCTTCCAGGAGTGGGCGAGCGTCCTGTTCGGCGGCGACCAGCTCGGCGAGGCGCCCGACATGGCCGACCTGGAGCGGGCGTTGGAGGCCATCGCCCCCACCGTGCGCGAGATGAACGACTACATGCTCGACCACATCCGCGCCCGCCGCGCCCACCCCGGTGACGACCTCACCAGCAGACTCATCGCCGCCGAGGTGGACGGTGTCCGCCTCGCCGACCAGGAGATGGTCGGCTTCGTGGCCCTGCTGCTCGTCGCCGGACACATCACCACGACCGCGCTGCTGGGCAACGCCGTCGTCACCTTCGACCGGCACCCCGGCACCGACGCCGCGCTGCGCGAGGACCCCGCCCGGATCCCCGCCGCCGTCGAGGAGGTGCTGCGCTGGCTGCCGCCCTTCCCGGAGCTGGGCCGCCGCGTCACCCGGCCCGTCACCCTCGGCGGCCACGACCTCCCGGCCGACGCCCTTCTGATGGCGCACCTGGGCGCCGCCAACCGGGACCCCGCACGCTTCGACTCGCCCGACACCTTCGACCCGACCCGGAACCCGAACCCCCATCTGACCTTCGGGCACGGCATCCACTTCTGCTTCGGCGCGCCGCTGGCCCGGCTGGAGGCGCGGATCGCCCTGCGCATGTTGCATGAACGATTCCGCATGCTGGCGATCCCCTCGTACGAGGACATCGCCTACCAGAACCCGGCCGTCATCATCGGCGTACGGCATCTGCCCGTCGAGGTCGGCAGACCGTAGCCCGGGCGCCACGAGCGCCCCCGGGCCGGCCCCCACACCGCTCGTGCAGGGCCGGACCGGCACACCCGCACATGAGACCCACCCAACGGGAGTCCCCTTCTCATGCCGTACACCATCCCCGCCGCTCCGGCCGCCTCCCGGACGCCGTCCCTGATACACCGGGAACTGCAGGACCGTCTCGACGCCCTCGCCCGGACCCACCGGGTGCCGGGCGCCCAACTCGCCCTGGACACCGGCACGGACCTCCTCTCCGTGCACACCGGCACGGCCGACGCCGCCACCGGCACCCCCTTCACCGCGGACACGGCGGTACCGCTGGGCTCGCTCACCAAGCCCTACACCGCCGCACTCGTCATGCTCCTGGCCGACGACGGCGACCTCGACCTGGACGAGCCCGCCGCCGCGCACCTCCCGGAGCTGAGCGGCGCCCCGGAGGTGACGATCCGCCAACTCCTCAGTCACACCGGAGGGTTACCCACCGGTTGGGACTCGGACACCGCCGCCACCTCCACCGCCGCCCGCTATCTCGCGGCCGTCTGCACCAACCGCGACGCGCTGTTCCCGCCGGGGACCGACTTCTCCTACTCCAACGCCGGCTACGTCGCCGCCGGGCGGCTGGTCGAGACGGTCACCGGCATGCCGTGGACCGAGGCGGTCGGTGCGCTGCTCCTCGAACCCCTCGGGGTCATACCCGCGTTCATAGGCGACGGCGTGCCCGCGCGCCCCGTGGCCGCCGGACACGCCGTCAACACAGCGACCGGGCAGGCGCTTCCGGCCCGGCAGAACCTGGCGCCGCTGGAGGCCCCGGCCGGCGCGCTGCTCGCGAGCGCCCGGGACCTGGCCGCGTTCGGCGCCGCGCTGGTCGGCCGCGCGGACCTGCTGCCGCCGGCCGTCGCCAAGGAGATGCGCCGCGCCGAGACCGCCGCCCGCCCGGGCGCGCTGGCCGACGGCTGGGGCGCGGGCGTCGCCCTCTACCAGCGGGACGACCGCGTGTGGTGCGGGCACGACGGCAACGCCCAGGGCACCTCCTGCCATCTGCGGACCGACCCGGAGAGCGGGGTCGTGGTCGCCTTCACCGGCAACTCCGCCGGCGCCACCGCGCTGTGGCGCGACCTCGCCGGTGAACTGGACCGGCTGGCCGGCATCCGGGTGCCCGCCGTACCTGCCGGTGTGCGCTTGGCGGAACGGGGCCTGCCCGTCGCGCCGCCCGACTGCCTGGGCACCTACCGCAACGGCGCCATGACGTACCGCGTCGCGCCCGGCCCGGACGGCTCGCCCGCCCTGTCGGTGGACGGCGACCTCCCCATCCCCCTGGTCTGCTACGCGGACCTGTCCTGCGACCTGCTCGATCCGGACACCGGGCGCGTCGAGCCCGGCGGCCGCTTCCACCGCGATCCGGCCTCCGGCCGGGTGGACCGGGTGCAGATCTCGGGACGCATCGCCTGCCGGGTCGCCGACGGCTGAGCCGGGGCGTACGGGTACGGGGGGCGGCCGTCGCCGGGCCGGCCGACCGGGTCTCGCCGGGTCTGACGTGATGCGGCCTGGACTTTCCTCGGTACGGGTCGATTCGGACGGGCCGGTTCGTTGCGGGCCGGTTGGTTGCGGGCCGGTTCGGTCCGGCCGGGCTCGGCTCCGCCCCCCCGGGGCGGTGGCCGTCACCGGGCGCGGTGCCGCACCGGATCGCCTCGTCGCCTCCGCGCCGCGGAGCGGTCGACCCGCACAGCGGGCCGGACCGCGCTCGTGGCCGGCTCCGGCCGGCCGTCCCCGCCGCGGCCGACCCCTCCCGCTCCCGTTCTCTCCCGTCCCGCCCCGCCCCGTCCCGCGCCGGGTCGCCGTCGTCGGCCCCGGCAGGGCGTGCCCCGTACCGCCGCACCGTCACGCGCATCCGGTGTGCCACCCCGAACCGGCGCACCACCCCCTTGCCGGGCCCCGACGCCGCATCGTTCCGCTCTTCGAAGGACTTCACCCATGACGGACCTGCACGACAAGCCCGCACAGGCGTCCTCACTGCCGCCGCACCCGACGCTCGGCGAGTTGTTCACCGCGTGGGTGGCCCGCACCCCGGACGCACCGGCCCTCACCGACGGCCGGCGGACCTGGACCTACCGCGAACTCGCGGACCGTGCCGACCGGTTGGCCGTACACCTGGCCCGACGGGGAGCCGGGCCGGACCGGGTCGTCGCCCTGGTCCTGCCGCGCTCCATGGAGCTCATAGCGGCCGAGCTGGCCGTCGCCCGGGCGGGCGCCGCCTTCCTCCCCGTGGACCCCGCCTACCCCGCCGAGCGCCGCGCGCTGATGCTCGCCGACGCCGCGCCCGCCGTCACCCTCGACGATCCGCACCGGGTCAGCGAGCTGCTGGACAGCGAGGACGGAGCGGTGGCCGGGGCCCGGGTCCACGCCGACCACGCCGCCTACGTCATCTACACCTCCGGTTCCACCGGCACCCCCAAGGGCGTGACCGTCACCCACCGGGGCATCGGCGGCTTCACCGCGGCCGCGGCGGAACGGTACGCGGTGGGCCCCGGCGACCGCGTGCTCCAGTTCTCCTCGCCGAGCTTCGACGCCTCCGTGCTGGAGCTGTTCGTCTCCGTGCTGTCCGGCGCCACGCTCGTCGTACCGCCGCACGGTCCCTGGCTGGGTGACGAACTCGCCGCGGTCCTGGACGAGCACCGCATCACCCACGCCCTGATCCCGCCGGCCGCGCTGGCCACCCTGCCCGACCCCGCGCAGGGCACCGCGCGCCATCTGCGCACCCTGATCGTGGGCGCCGAGGCCTGCTCGGCGGAGCTGGTCGACCGCTGGGCACCCGGCCGCCGCATGATCAACTCTTACGGCCCGACCGAGGCCACCATCGTCTCCACCTGGACCGGGCCGCTCACCGCGGGCCGGGGCACCCCGACGATCGGCGGCGCCCTGCCGCACACCCGGGTGTACGTCCTCGACGCCGCGCTGCGTCCGGTCGCGCCCGGGGCGGACGGTGAGCTGTTCGTCGGCGGCGACGCGGTGGCCCGCGGTTATCTGGGCCGCCCGGGGCTGACCGCCGCTCGCTTCGTCGCCGACCCCTTCGGCCCGCCCGGCGCCCGGCTGTACCGCACCGGGGACCGGGCGCGCTGGACGGCCGACGGGGAACTGGAGTTCCTGGGCCGGCTGGACCGGCAGGTGAAGATCCGCGGCTTCCGGATCGAGCCGGGGGAGATCGAGGCCGCCCTGCGCCGCGCCGGTGCCGGGAGCGTGGGCGAGACGGTGGTCGTGGTCCGCGAGGACGAGCCCGGCCACCAGCGCCTCGTCGCCTACGTCACCCCGTCCACCGCCCCGACGCCGACGACCCCGTCCACCGCCCCGACGCCGACGACCCCGTCCACCGTCCCGACGCCGACGACTCCGCTCACCGCGTCGACGCCCGACACCCCGGAAGCCGTCCCCGCGCCCGCCCCGACCCCCCTGGACCCCGCGGCCCTCCGTGCCGCCGTAGCCGCCCTGCTCCCCGCCCACATGGTGCCGTCGGCCGTCGTGGTGCTGGAGCGGATGCCGCTCACCCCGCAGCACAAGATCGACCGGAGGGCGCTGCCGGTTCCCGAGCGGGCCGTCGCGGGCGGGCATGTGGCGCCGAGATCTAACGAGGAGCGGGCGCTCGCGGAGATCTGGGCCCAGACCCTGGGGGTCGACACGGTCGGCGTGACGGACGACTTCTTCGAGCTGGGCGGTGAATCCATCCTCGCGGCCCGGGTCCTGGCCCGGATCCGGGACGAGCTGGGTGTGCGGCTGACGGTGCGGGACGTGTTCACCGCGCGGACGGTCGCGGGCCTGGCCACGCTGCTGGGCGTCCCGTCGGCCGCCGTACCGCCGGAGCCGATCCCCCCGGCCCCCGGTCGAGGCACCCTGCCACTGTCCAGCGCGCAGCGGCGGCTCTGGTACCTCGACGAGCTGAACCCGGGCGGCACCGAGTACAACACCGGCGTGTCCCTGCGGCTGCGCGGCCCCCTGGACCCGGACGCGCTGCGCCGTGCCCTGCACCGGCTCGCGGCCCGCCACGCCTCCCTGCGCACCACCTTCGCCACCGCCGACGGCCAGGGCGTCCAGCGTGTCGCCCCGGAGCCGGACCTGCCGCTGCGGACCGCCGACCTCACCGACGTACCCGAGGCGCGCCGCACCGAGGCCGCCGAGGCGCTGCTCACCGAGGAACTGAGCCGCCCCTTCGACCTGGCGGCCGGCCCGCTCACCCGGGCCCTGCTCGTCCGGCTCGACGCCGAGGACCACCTGCTGCTCCTCGCCCAGCACCACATCGTCACCGACGGCTGGTCCGTGGGCGTCCTCACCCGGGAACTCGCCGCCCTCCACCACGCGGAGACCACCGGCGAGCCCGACGCCCTGCCGCGACCCGCCGTGCAGTACACCGATTTCGCGGTGTGGGAGCGCCGGCAGCGGGGCGGTGACGCCGACCGCGTCGACCTGGCCTACTGGAAGCGGCACCTGGCGGACCTCCAGCACCTCGAACTGCCCACCGACCGGGCGCGTCCCGCCGTCCGCACCACCGCCGGAGCCGCCCACCGGCACCGGCTCCCCGCGGAGCTGGTGAGCCGGCTGCGGCAGCTCGCCGCCGGACGCGGCACCACCGTGTTCACCCTGTTCGCGGGCGCCTCCGCGCTGCTCTTCTCCCGGTACTCCGGGCAGCGGGACGTCGCGTTCGGCACCGTCACCACCGGCCGCGGCCGACGGGACCTGGAGGAGGTGCCGGGGTTCTTCGCCAACACGGTGGTGCTGCGCGGCGAGGTGGACGAGCGGGCGACCGTGGACCGGTTCGTGGAGAGCATGCGGACGACCGTGCTGGACGCCTTCGCCCACGACGGGGTGCCGTTCGACCGGGTCGTGGAGGAGCTGGCCCCGCCCCGCGACCCGAGCCGCACCCCGCTGGTGCAGGCGCTCGTGGTGCAGCAGACCGCGCTTCCCGAGCCGCCGCTCTCCGGCGGGGTGCGCTTCACGGAGCACCCGCTGCCCCGCCCGGCCGCCCGCTTCGACCTGGTGCTGGAGTTCACCCCGGACACGGACGGCGGCTGCGTGCTCACCGCCGAGTTCAACACCGACCTGTTCGACGCCCCCACCGTGGCCCGGATGGCCGCCCACCTGCACCGCCTGCTGGAGGGCATGGCGGACGGCCCGGGGCGCAGGCTGGCCGAGCTGCCGATGCTCTCCGTCGAGGAGCAGCGCACCCTGGTGGACACCTGGAACCCGGCCGCCCGCCGGGCCCGGGACACCGGACACGCCACGCTGCCCGCCCTGTTCCACGCCCAGGCGGCCCGCACCCCCGACCGCACCGCCGTGATCTGCGGTCCGGACCGGCTGGACTACGCCGAGGTCGCCCGGCGCGCCAACCGGCTGGCCCGGCTGCTCCTCGCGCGCGGCGCGGGCCCGGAGACCCTGGTCGCCCTGTGCCTGCCGCGCACCGCCGACCTGGTGCCGGTGCTGTGGGCGGTGCTCACCTCCGGTGCGGGCTACCTCCCCGTCGACCCCGGCTATCCCGCCGAGCGCGTCCGGCTCATGCTCGCCGACGCCCGTCCCTCCCTCGTGATCGCCACCCGGGAGACCGCCTCCGCCCTGCCCGCGGACTGCGACCCGCTGTTCCTGGAGGACTGCGCCGACCCGGCCGTTCCCGACACCGACCTCACCGACGCCGACCGGCCCCGCCCGCTGCTGCCGGACCACCCCGCGTACGTCATCTACACCTCCGGTTCCACCGGCCGCCCCAAGGGGGTCGTGGTCACCCACCGCAGTGTCGTCGCGCTGGCGGCGTGGACGGAGGACCGGTTCGCCGCCGCGGGCCTCGACCATGTGATCGCCTCCACCTCCCTCAACTTCGACGTCTCCGTCTTCGAGCTGCTGTGCCCCCTGACCGCCGGCGGCACCGTCGAGGTGGTCGCCGATCTGCCGGCACTGGCCGACGGCACCGGCCCCCGGCGGGCCGGGCTGCTCAGCGGAGTGCCGTCCGTCGTCTCCCGGCTGATCGCGGGCGGTACGGCACCCGTGACCGCGGACACCGTCGTCCTCGCCGGTGAGGCCCTGCCCGCCCAGACCCTGCACGACCTGCGCGCCGCCCTGCCCGGCTGCCGGATCGCCAACATCTACGGGCCCACCGAGGCCACCGTGTACGCCACCGGCTGGTTCGCCGGCGACCGGCTGCCGGAGCAGGCCCCGCCGATCGGCGGGCCGGTCGCACTCACCCGGGCCTACGTCCTGGACCACGCCCTGCGGCCACAACCCGTGGGAGTCACCGGCGAGTTGTACCTCGGGGGCGCCGGCCTGGCCCGCGGCTACCTGAACCGGCCCGGGCTGACCGCGGTCCGGTTCGTCGCCGACCCGTTCGGCGCGCCGGGGGAGCGCATGTACCGCACCGGCGACCTGGTGCGCCGCCGCGCCGACGGCGCCCTGGAGTACGTGGGCCGGATCGACCAGCAGGTCAAGGTGCGCGGCTTCCGCATCGAACTCGGCGAGGTGGAGGAGGCGTTGCGCGGCTGCACCGGAGTGGCCGAGGCCGCGGCCACCGTCACCACGGACGGCGACGGCCACCGCCGCCTGGCCGGGTACGTCGTCCCGGCCGCCGGGCAGCGGGTGGAACCCGAGGCCGTGCGCCGCGAGCTCGGCCGTACGCTGCCCGACTACATGGTCCCGTCGACCGTACAGGTCCTGGACGGCCTGCCGCTCAGCCCGAACGGCAAGCTGGACCGGGGCCGGCTCCCCGACCCGGGCCCCGCCGTGCGCGCCGTACGGCACGTCGCCCCCCGCACGCCCACCGAGCGCACCCTCGCCACGATCTGGGCCGAGGTGCTGCGGGTGGAACGCATCGGCGTGGACGACAACTTCTTCGAACTCGGCGGCGACTCGATCCTCAGCATCCAGGTCGTGGCCCGCGCCCGTCAGGCGGGCCTGCCGCTGACCTCCCGGGACGTCTACCGGCACCAGACGGTCGCCGCCCTCGCCCGCTGCGCGGACGCCGCCCAGGGCCCCCGCGAGACCGTCCCCGTACCGGAGGCGGCCACCGGCACGGCCCCCCTGACCCCCATCCAGCGCTGGTTCTTCGACGCCCTGGCCGAGCGCGCCGGCCACTACGCGCAGGCACTGTCCGTCCAGGTGCCCGACGACCTGGACGCGGCGGCCCTGGAGGACGCGCTGAACGACCTGGTCGGCCGGCACGACGCCCTGCGCTCCCGCTTCGTCGCCGACGACCCGGACCCCGGCGTCCGCTGGCACATCGACGACCGCACCCCCCGCCTCCACCTGGCCCGCCACACCGGCCCCGACACGGACACCCCCCACTTCGGGCCCTTCGACCTCGCGCGCGGGCCGCTGCTGCGGGCCGTGCTGCACGACCGGGGAGCCGGCCGGCCCCCCGTCCTGCACCTCGCCGTCCACCACCTCGTGGTCGACGGCGTCTCCTGGCGGGTGCTGCTGGACGACCTGGACCGCGCCTACCGGGCCCGCCGCGCCGGCGAGGACGGCACGGCGGCACTGCCCGCCAAGTCCTCGCCGCTGCGCGCCTGGTCCCGCCGGCTGACCGCCCACGCCGCCGACGGCGGCTTCGACGACGAACGGGAGTACTGGGCCCGGGCCGTCCCGGAGACGGAGCCCGCGATCCCGGCGGCAGGCCCCGGCACCTACGGCGCACAGCGCGCGGTGACCGTGCGGATCGGCGCCGAGGACACCGCCGCCCTGCTGCGCACCCTGCCCGACACCTACCGCACCCAGGCCAACGACGTCCTGCTCTCCGCCCTCGGCCGGGCCCTGTGCGCCGGGACCGGACGGGACCGGGTCGTGGTCGACGTCGAGGGGCACGGCCGCGAGGAACTCTTCCCCGAACTGGACCTCAGCCGCACGGTCGGCTGGTTCACCACCCGGTACCCCGTCGCGCTCGCCGTCCCCCAGGACGCCGGCTGGGACGCCGTACTGAAGCGGGTCAAGGAGCAGCTGCGCGCCGTACCCCGGCACGGCCTGGGCCACGACGCGCTGCGCCACCTGGCCGGCCCGGAGGTACGGCCGCACACCCCGGCCGCGCAGATCAGCTTCAACTACCTGGGCCGGATGGGCTTCTCCGCGGAGCCCGACGGCCTGTACCGGGGCACGGTCCGGCCGCTGGAGCTGGACGCCGACCCGGCCGCCGCACGCCCGCACGCCCTGGAGGTCGTCGGCCGGCTGGACGGTGACTGCCTGGAGTTCACCTGGTTCTCCTCGGACCGGCTGCACCAGGAGGGCACGGTCGCGGAGCTGGCCGGGCGCTTCGCGGACGCGCTCGCCGACCTCGCCCGGTACGCGGGCCGGCCCGGCGCCGCCGGGCGCACCCCGTCCGACTTCCCGCTGGCCCGGCTCGACCAGGCCGCCGTCGACCGGATCGCGGGCGCGGACCCGGCGGCGGTCGCCGACGTGTACCCGCTCACACCCACCCAGGCCGGCATGCTCTTCCACGGCCTGTCCCAGGACGACCGCGGGGTCTACTTCCAGCAGCTGACGTTCGTCCTGGACGGCGTCCCCGACCCGCGGGCCCTCGCCGCGGCCTGGCAGCACGTCACCGACCGCACCGAGGTCCTGCGGGCCCGGGCCGTCTGGCAGGACGTGCCCGAACCCCTGCTGGTCGTGCAGCGCCACGCGGACGTGCCGGTCACCCACCTGGACTGGCGGGACCTGACGGACCAGGAGCGCGGCGCCCGGCTGGACGACGTACTGGCCCGTGACCGGGCCGACGGCATCGACCTCGGGCGGGCCCCGCTCCAGCGCCTGCTCCTGGCCCGCGTCTCCGACACCGCGGTGCGTGTCGTCTGGTCCTTCCACCACCTGCTCCTGGACGGCTGGAGCCTGTTCCAGGTCCTCTCCGACGTCTTCGCCCACCACGCCGGAACCACCCCCGACGCCCTCCCGGACCGCCCGCCCTACCGCGACTACGTCGCCTGGCTGCGCGGGCACGACCCGGCCGCCGCCGAACAGCACTGGCGGCAGCGTCTGTCCGGACTGGCCGAGGCCACACCGCTGCCCTACGACCGGGAGCCGCGCGAGGCCCACCGCGCCGAGTCCACGCACGCGGTCCGCACCACGCTGCCCGCGGCCGCGAGCCGGGCGCTCCAGGAGCTGGCCCGCACGTCCGGCCTGACCCAGAACACGCTGGTGCAGGGCGCCTGGGCGCTGCTGCTGGCCCGGCTGGCGGGCCGGGACGAGGTGGTGTTCGGCACCACCGTGTCCGGACGGCCGCCGGAGCTGCCCGGTGCCGACGCCATGACCGGCCTGTTCATCACCACCCTGCCCACCCGGGTCACCGTCCCCGGCGACGGCACCCTGACCGACTGGCTGCGCGCCCTCCAGCAGGACCAGAGCGAGGACCGGCGCTTTGGTCACGTGCCGCTCACCCGGCTCCGGGCGCTCACCGAACTCCCCGAGCGGGTCGGCCTGTTCGACAGCATCGTGGTCTTCGAGAACTACCCGGTGGACGACGACCTCGCCGCCGCCCACGGACTCGCCCTGAGCGGCCTGGAAGGCGTCGAGACCACCAACTACCCGCTGAGCCTCACCGCCTACCCGGGCACCGAACTGACGCTGCGCCTCGGCTACGACCCCGAGCTGTTCGACGCCGGCACCGCCGAGCGGCTGGCCGAGTACCTGAGCGTCCTGCTCACCCACCTGCCCGCCGGCGCCGGCCGCCCGCCCGCCCGGCTCCCGCTGCTCGCCCCGGACCGCCGCGAGCAGGTGCTGCACACCTGGAACGACACCGCCACCGGCCTGCCCGACACCACCGTGGCGGACCTCTTCGCCGCCCAGGTCCGCCGTGCCCCCGGCGCCGTCGCCCTGGAGGCCGGTGACACCCGCCTCACCTACCGCGAACTCGACCAGCGCGCGGGCGAGTTGGCGGCACGCCTGGCCGGGCTCGGGGTGCGGCCGGAACGCCCGGTCGGTGTGCTCATGGACCGTTCCGTGGACCTGGTCGTCACGCAGCTGGCGCTCGTCCGCACCGGCGGGGTGTACGTGCCGCTGGACGGCAGGGCACCGGTCGAACGGCTCCGCGGAACACTGGCCGTGGCCGGCGCCGGCCTCCTGCTCACCGACGCCGGCTGGGAGGAGACGGCGCGGCAGCTGCTGCCCGGCGACGGCGTCCTGCGCGTGGACGACGGCGTCCCGCGTGCCGGCGACGATGTTCCGCGTGCCGGCGACGGTGTTCCGCGCGCCGACGGGACCACCGGCGCGGCGGAGGCTCCGGCGCCCGTCCACGCCGTCCACCCCGACAACGTCCAGTACCTGATGTTCACCTCCGGCTCCACCGGCACCCCCAAGGGGGTCGCGGTGCGCCAGCGGGACGTCGTCGCCCTCGCCCTGGACCGGGCCTTCGCCGGGCACGACCGGGTCCTCGTGCACTCGCCGCACGCCTTCGACGCCGCCACCTACGAGGTGTGGGTGCCGCTCCTGCGCGGAGGCACCGCCGTGCTCGCCCCGCCGGCCGACCTGGACGCCGCCCAGGTCCGGCACGCCGTCACGGAGCGGGGCGTGAGCTGCCTGTGGCTCACCGCCGGACTGTTCCGGCTGCTGGCCCAGGAGGACCCCGGCTGCCTGCGCGGCGCCCGCGAGGTGTGGACGGGCGGCGAGGCCGTGCCGGGCGCGGTCGTACGCCGGGTGCTGGAAGCCTGCCCCGGACTGACCGTCGTGGACGGCTACGGCCCCACCGAGACCACCACCTTCGCCACCCGCCGCGTCTTCCGCGCCGGCGACCCGCTGCCCGCCGTCCTGCCCATCGGACGCCCGCTGGACAACACCCGCGTGTACGTCCTGGACGCCGCCCTCCAGCCCCAGCCGCCCGGCGTCCCCGGCGAGCTGTACATCGCCGGCGCGGGCCTCGCCCGGGGCTACGCGGGCCGCCCCGGGGCCACCGCCGCCCGCTACGTCGCCGACCCCTACGGGCCGTCCGGCACGCGCATGTACCGCACCGGCGACGTCGTGCGCTGGAGCGCCGACGGCGAGCTGGAGTTCGTCGGCCGCGCCGACGACCAGATCAAGATCCGCGGCTTCCGTGTCGAACCCGCCGAGATCGAGGCCCGTCTCACCGCGCACCCCGGCATCGCCGAGGCCGTCGTCTCCCTGTACGAGGACGCCGGACGCAAGCGGCTCGCCGCGCACCTCGTCCCGGCCGCCGGCGCCACGGTGCCCTCCGCCGGCGAACTCCGCGCCCACCTGGCGGCCGGACTGCCCGACTACATGCTGCCCGCCGCGTTCGTCACCGTGCCGGAACTGCCCCTGACCGCCAACGGCAAGGTCGACCGGCGCCGGCTGCCCGCCCCCGACTGGGCGGCGGGCGGCGAGCGCGCCCACCGCCCCCCGCGCACCGAGACCGAGCGAATCCTCGCCGGGATCTGGGCCGAACTGCTCGGCGTCGAACGGGTCGGCGTGGACGACAACTTCTTCATGCTGGGCGGCGACTCGATCCTCAGCATCCAGGTGGTCTCCCGGGCCCGCGCCGCGGGACTCACGCTCACCCCGCGCGACCTCTTCCGGCACCCCACGGTGGCCGAGCTGGCCGCGGCCGGCGGGGACGCGGCGCCCGCCGTCGCCGGCACCGAACCGGTCTCGGGGGCGGTGGACCTCACCCCGATCCAGCACTGGTTCCTGGACCCGCGCCCGGCCCACGCCGGCTTCTTCAACCAGTCCGTCGTCATCGAGACGGCCGGCCCGGTGGACCAGGACGCCCTGCTCCGCGCCCTCACCGCCCTGTGGACCCGGCACGACGCCCTGCGCGCCCGGTTCGTCCTCGACGGCGCCCAGGACGTGTGGCGCCAGGACATCGCCGACGCCGACGGCCCGGTTCCCGAGCTGCTCCAAGTCCACGCCCCGCAGGACGAGGAGCGCGTCACGGCGGAGGCCCACTCCCGACTGCGCCTCGACACCGGCCCGTTGTTCACCGCCCGGCTGTTCACCGCCGACGGCACCCGGCCCGCCCGGCTGCTGCTCCTCGCCCACCACCTGGTGGTCGACGGCGTCTCCTGGCGGATCCTGCTGGAGGACCTGGAGACCGCCTACCGGCAGGCCGCGTCGGGCGAGCCGGTACGGCTGCCCGCCCGCACCACCTCCGTCCGGGAGTGGGCCCGCCGGCTGCGCGACCACGACCGCTTCACCGCACAGCTCGCCCACTGGGAGCGGGCCGCCCGCGCCTGCGCCGACCCGCTGCCGGTGGACCACGACGGCGGCAACACCGCGGCCGACGTCCGCGAGGTCACCGTCCGCCTGGACCGCGACCGCACCGACCGCCTCCTGCGCCGCGTCCCCGGCGTCTACCGCACCCGCGTCGACGACGTCCTGCTCACCGCCCTGGGCAGGGTCCTCGCCGACTGGACCGGACGCGACACCGTCGCCGTCGGCCTGGAGGGGCACGGGCGCGAGGACCAGCTGTTCGAGGACGTCGACCTGTCCCGCACGGTCGGCTGGTTCACCTCGCTCTTCCCGGTCGCCCTGACCGTCCCGGCGGAGGACTGGGGCACCGCCCTGAAGTCGGTCAAGGAGCAGCTGCGGGCCGTCCCCGACCGGGGGCTCGGCTACGGCGTCCTGCGCCACCTCGCCCGCGAGTCCACGCTCACCCGCGCACCCGCACCCGGTATCGCCTTCAACTACCTGGGCCGCTTCGACTGGTCCGCCGACGGCGGCGCCCTTCTCGGAGCGGTGCCCGGCGGCCTGGACGGCGCGGAGGCACCCGGCACCGAGCGGCCCCACCTGCTGGACGTCGTGGCCCGGGTCGAGGACGACCGGCTGGAGATCACCTGGTACTACAGCGCCGGACGGCACCGCGAGGACACCGTCACCGCGCTCGCCGAGGGCATGCTCCGGGCCCTCGACGACATCGTCGCCCACTGCTCCCGGCCCGGCGCGGGCGGCCGCACCCCCTCGGACTTCCCGCTGGCCCGCCTGGACCAGGCCGCCGTGGACCGGATCGCCGGGGACGGCCGGGACGTCGCGGACGTCTACCCGCTGACCCCGATGCAGGCGGGCATGCTCTTCCACAGCCTGCTCGACCCCGCCGCCCGCACCTACGTCAACCAGGTCCAGCTGGTGCTGTCCGGCGTCACCGACCCGCACGCCCTCGCCGAGGCCTGGCAGCACACCGCCGACGCCAACCCGGTGCTGCGCACCGGCCTGGTGTGGCAGGAGACCCCGGAACCGCTCCAGGTGGTCCGGCACCGGGCCACCGTGCCCGTCACCCACCTCGACTGGTCCGACGGCCACGGGCACGACCTGGACCGGCTGCTCGCAGAGGACCGGGAGGCGGGCATCGACCTCGGCGCGGCGCCCCTGATGAGGCTGACACTGATCCGGCTGGACGCGGACCGGGTCCGCCTGCTGTGGACCTTCCACCACGTCCTGCTCGACGGCTGGAGCGCGGCCCAGCTCTTCGACGAGGTCTGCGAACGCTACGCGGCCCTCACCTCCGGGCGCCGCCCGGAGGTGGCCGAGCGCAGGCCCTTCGCCGACTACCTGCGCTGGCTGGCCGGGCGGGACACCGGCCGGGCGGAGGCGTACTGGCGCGCGACCCTCGCCGGCTTCCAGGCCCCCACCGAACTGCCCCGGGACCGGAGGCCCGCCGAGGCCCACCGCGCCTCCTCCTCCGGGTCGGTGCGGATGACCCTCGGCCCGGACGTCTCGGCACGGCTGCGGGAGACCGCCCAGCGCGCCGGGCTCACCCTCAACACCGTGCTCCAGGGCGCCTGGGCGCTGCTGCTGTCCCGCTACGGCGGCGGCGAGGACGTGGTGTTCGGTACGACCGTCTCCGGGCGGCCCGCCGAACTCCCGGGCGTCACCTCGATGGTGGGCCTGTTCATCAACACCCTGCCCACCCGGGCCCGCGTCGACGGCGACCGGCCGATGCTCGACTGGCTGCGCGAGCTGCAGACCGCCCAGTCCGAGGCCCGGCGCCACGACTTCGTCTCCCTGGCCCAGGTGCAGTCCTGGAGCGAGGTCCCGGGCGGCAGCGGGCTGTTCGACTCCATCGTGGTGTTCGAGAACTACCCGTTCGACGAGGGGGCGCTGGCCCGGCACGGCCTCGCCATGGAACAGGAACGGGACGTCGAACCGACGAACTACCCGCTCAGTGTGGTCGTCGCGCCCGGGGACACCCTGTCCGTGAACCTGGACCACGACCCGGCCGTCTTCGACACCGCGACGGTGCAGGCGCTCGGAGAGAGCCTGCGGACCCTGCTGACCGGCATGGCCGCCGACCCCGACCGCCGTCTGGCCGACCTGCCGCTGCTGGACCCGGCCGCGGGGCGCGCGCTGGTGGACCGGTTCGGCGGCAGGCCCGCCACGGTCCCGCACGACACCCTGCCGGAGGCGTTCCGGCGGCAGGCCGGGCGGACCCCGGACGCCCCGGCCGTCCGCCACGGCGGCACGAGCCTCACCTACCGCGAACTCGACGCCCGCTCCAGAGCGCTGGCCCGGCGGCTCATCGCGGCCGGCGCCGGCCCCGAGCGCTTCGTCGCCCTGTGCCTGCCCCGCACCGCCGACCTGGTCGTGGCCCTCCTCGCGGTGCTCAAGAGCGGCGCCGGCTACCTCCCGGTCGACCCCCAGTACCCGGCCGAGCGCGTCGCGTTCCTCTTCGAGGACGTACGGCCCGACGCCGTGATCACCGCCACGGAGACCGCCGGCCGGCTGCCCGAGGGCCCGTACACCCGGATCCTGCTGGACGAGGACGACGAGCGGCCGGACACCGAGGTGCCGGACACCCCGGTCGGCGACGGAGAGCGGCGCGGCCCCCTGCTGCCCGGCCACCCCGCCTACGTCATCCACACCTCCGGCTCGACCGGCCGTCCCAAGGGCGTCGTCGTCAGCCACGCCTCCGTGCTGGCCCTGACCGACTGGGCCGCGGCCGAGTTCACCGGCCGGGGCCTGGCGCACGTCATCGCCTCCACCTCGCTCAACTTCGACGTGTCGGTCTTCGAGATCTTCTCGCCCCTGCTCTCCGGGGGCTGCGTGGAGATCGTCCGCGACCTGCTGGCCCTCGCCGAGCGCCCCGGACCCTGGCGGGCCGGACTGCTCAGCGCGGTGCCCTCCGCCCTGGACCGGCTGCTCGCCGAGGACGCCGTGCGGATCACCGCCGACACCGTCGTCCTCGCGGGGGAGGGGCTGCCCGCCCGGACCGTGCGCCGGGTCCGGGACGCGGTCCCCGGCAGCGAGGTGCGCAACATCTACGGCCCCACCGAGGCCACCGTCTACGCCACCGCCTTCACCTGCGACCCGGCCGACCCCGACCGCGACCCGCCGATCGGCCGGCCGCTCGGCGGCGCCCGCGCCTACGTCCTGGACGCCAGGATGCGCCCGGTGCCCCCCGGCGCGCCCGGCGAACTGTTCCTCGCCGGGACCGGCGTCGCCCGCGGCTACCTCGGCCGCCCCGGCCTCACCGCGACCCGCTTCCTGCCCGACCCGTTCGGTCCGCCCGGCAGCCGCATGTACCGCACCGGCGACCTGGTCCGCTGGACGTCCGACGGTGACCTCGTCTACCTCGGCCGCGGCGACGACCAGGTGAAGGTGCGCGGCTTCCGCATCGAACTCGGCGAGGTCGAGGCCGCGCTGGCCCGCCACCCGGGCGTGGCCGCGGCGGCGGCCCGCGTGGTCGAGCAGGCCGGCCACCGCCGCCTCGTCGGCTACGCGGTGCCGCAGGCGACGGACCTGCCGGACCCCGCCGAGCTGCGGGCCTTCCTCTCCCGCAGCCTCCCCGACCACCTGGTCCCGGCCCTCGTCGTGCCGCTGGAGCGGCTGCCGCTCGGCGCCACCGGGAAGCTCGACCGGCGGGCGCTGCCCGTGCCCGAGCCGTCCGCGGCGGGCGGCGGCGAGGCGGGGCGGCCGCCGCGCACCGCGGCGGAGCGGACCCTCGCGGACATCTGGTGCGAGGTGCTCGGCGTGCCCGAAGTCGGCGCCGACGACAACTACTTCACGCTCGGCGGCGACTCCGTCCTCGGCATCCGCATCGTCTCCGCGGCCCGCCGGGCCGGGCTCGCCCTGACCCCCCGGCACCTGTTCACCCACCAGACCCTCGCCGAACTCGCCGCCGCGGCCGAGCGGTTGCCGGACTCGGCCGCCTCCGCGGTCGTCGCCGACCAGGGCCCCGTGACCGGCGACGCCCCGCTCACCCCCGTACAGCACTGGCTCCTGGACACCCTCACCGGAGACCCCGCCCACTTCAGCCAGACGGTCGCCTACGAGCTGGCCACGGACCCCGACGAGGGGCTGCTGCGGGCCGCCCTGGCCGCCGTACTGGAGCACCACGACGCGCTGCGGCTGCGCTTCGAGCGGGCCGGGGACGGGCGCTGGCGGCAGTACGGCACCGCGCCCGGTGACACCGCCCCGCACCTGGAGGTGCACCACCGCGCGGACCCGGACCGGGTGGCCCGGGACCTCGGCTCCGGCTTCGACCTGGCCGCCGGGCCGCTGCTGAGGGCCGCGCTGTGCCGGCCGGACGACGGCGGCCGGCCGGTGCTGCTGCTGTCCGCGCACCACCTGGTGGTGGACGCCGTGTCCTGGCGGCTGCTCCTGGAGGACCTGGACACCGCCTACCGCGCGCTGCGGGACGGAGAGCGGCCCGCCCTCGGCGCCAAGACCACCTCGTTCCGGGACTGGGCCCGCCGGCTCGCCGCGCACACCGAGGCCGGCGGCTTCGACGCCGAACTCGCCCACTGGCAGGGCCTCGACACCGGCACCGCCCTGCCGGCCGACCACCCCGGCGGCACGAACACCGTCGCCGACGAGGAGAGCGTGACCGCCGGCCTCGACGCCGAGGAGACCCGCCGGCTGCTCCAGGAGGTGCCGGAGGCCTACCGCACCCGCGTGGGCGACGTCCTGCTGAGCGCCCTCGGCCGGGTCCTGGCCCGCTGGACGGGCCGGGACCGGGTGGCGGTGACCCTGGAGGGCCACGGCCGGGAGAACCCGTTCACGGACGTCGACCTCGCCCGCACCGCCGGCTGGTTCACCGCAGTCCACCCGGTCGCCCTGGACGTGCCCCGGGACGCCGGCACCGGCGCCGTCCTGAAGTCCGTCAAGGAGAACCTGCGGGCCGTACCCCACGGCGGACTCGGCTACGGCGCGCTGCGCTTCCTGCACCCCACGGCCGGCCGCGAGCTGCCCGCCCTGCCGCCCGTCTGCTTCAACTACCTGGGCCGGCCGGACGGGAACCCCGCCCCGGGCGGCCTGCTGCACGCGCCCCACGGCGGTCTCACCGGCGGCATGGACCACGCCGCCGACCGGCCGTTCCTCCTCGACGTCCTCGGCCGCGTCACCGAGGACCGGCTGGAGTTCACCTGGTCGTACTCCCGCTCCGTGCACCGGCCGGAGACCGTCGCCCGGCTGGCGGCCGAACTGGCCGGTGAACTCCGCGCGATCGTCCGGCACTGCGCCGAACCCGGCGCGGGCGGCCGTACCCCGTCCGACTTCCCGCTCGCGCCGCTGGACCAGGCGGCCGTGGACCGGATCGCCGGTGACGGCCGGGACGTGGCGGACGTCTACCCGCTCACGCCCACCCAGGCGGGCATGGTGATGCACGGGCTGGACGAGGCCGAACACGGTCTGTACGTCGAGCAGATCACCTTCGTCGCCGACGGCGCCCGCGACCTCGCCACGCTGGCCGCAGCCTGGCAGCACGTCGTCGACCGCACCCCCGTGCTGCGCACCTCCGTCGTCCTGCACGGCGTACCCGTGCCGCTCCAGGTCGTCCACCGGGGAGTGACCCTGCCGGTCACCGAGCACGACTGGAGCGGGCTGCCGGAAGACCGGCGGGAGGCGGAGCTGGAGCGCCTGCTCGCCGACGAGCGCGCCCGGGGCATCGCCCTGGACCGCGCCCCGCTGCTGCGGCTCGCCCTGGTCCGGCTCGGCCCGGACGCGGCCCGCGTGGTGTGGACCTTCCACCACGTCCTGCTGGACGGCTGGAGCGTCTTCCACGTCCTGTCCGACGTCACGGCCGCACACGCCGCCCTCACCCGCGGCGAGCGGCCCCGGCTGCCCGAGCGCAGGCCCTTCGCGGACTACGCCGCCTGGCTGGCCGCCCGCGACACCGGCTCCGCCGAGCGGCACTGGCGCGAGGCCCTGGCCGGCCTCGCCACGCCGACCCCGCTGCCGTACGACCGCAGGCCCGCCCCGGGCGCCACGGCCCGCTCCGGCACCTGGCTGTCGGAGCGGCTCGACGCCGAACGGTCACGGCGGCTGACGGAGTTCGCCCGCCGGCACCGGCTCACGCTCAACACGCTGGTGCAGGGCGCCTGGGCGCTGCTGCTGGCGCGGTGGAGCGGGGAGCGCGAGGTGTGCTTCGGTACCACCGTCTCCGGCCGGCCCGCCGACCTGCCCGGCGCCGACACCGTCACCGGCCTGTTCATCACCACGCTGCCCGCCCGGACCGCGGTCGACGGCGGCGCCCGGTGCACCGAGTGGCTGCGCGCGGTGCAGGAGGAGCGGGCCGAGGACCGCCGGCACGACCACCTGCCGCTCAACGAACTGCACGCGCTCACGCAACTCCCGCACGGAACACCACTGTTCGACAGCCTCGTGGTCTTCGAGAACTACCCGGTCGGGGACACCACCGCCGGGGCGCACGGGCTCGCCCTGCGCGACCTGGACGCCCGCGAGGCCACCAACTACCCCCTCACCGTGGTCGTCTCGCCCGGCGACCGGCTGGCCGTCGAACTCGGCTACGACCCGCGCTACTTCGACGCGGCCACCGCCTCCTCGCTGGCCGGACAGCTGCTGCACACCCTGGACGCCCTGGCCGCCTCCGACGGCACCGCCCGCCTGGACGACCTCGACGTGCTGCCGCCCGCGCAACGGGACCGGCTGCTGCACGGCCCGGCCCGCCCGGCGCTCGCCCCGGTGGCCGCCGCCACCCTGCCCGCGCTGGTCGAGGCCGCGGTCGACCGGTGGCCGACCGCGCCCGCGCTCGAAGCGCCCGGCAGGCTCCTCACGTTCACCGAGGCCGAGACCTCGGCCAACCGGCTCGCGCACCGGCTCATCGCCCGGGGCGCCGGACCCGGCGACCTCGTCGCGCTGCTGCTGCCCCGCTCGGCGGACATGGTGCTGGCCCAGCTCGCGGTGGCGAAGGCGGGCGCCGCGTTCCTGCCCGTCGACCCCGCCTACCCGGAGGAGCGGATCGCGCTGATGCTGAGGGACGCGGCCCCCACCCTCACCCTCGACGCGAAGGAGGTCGCGGACCTGCTCGCCGCCCCGCCGGACGAGGTGCCCGGACACCGGCCCGGCGACGCCGACCGGACCCGCCCGCTCGACCTGGACGACCCGGCCTACGTCATCTACACCTCCGGCTCCACCGGCACCCCCAAGGGCGTCGTCGTCACCCACCGCGGGATCGCCGCGTTCTCCGCCGCCGAGGCCGCCCACTACCAGGTCGCCCCGGGCGACCGGGTGCTGGCCTTCGCCACGCCCAGCTTCGACGCCTCCGTGCTGGAGCTGTGCGCGTCCCTGCCGCACGGCGCCCGGCTGGTCGTGCCCCGGCCCGGCCCGCTGCTCGGCGCCGAACTGGCCGACACGCTGCGGGCCGGACGGATCACCCACACCCTGCTGCCGCCGGCCGCGCTCGCCACCGTGCCCGCCGACACGCCCGGCACGCTGCCCGACCTGAAGACGCTGATCGTCGGCGCCGACGCGTGCGGTGCCGAACTCGTCGCCCGCTGGGCCCCGCACCACCGCATGGTCAACTCCTACGGCCCCACCGAGGCCACCGTCGTCGCCACCTGGTCCGCACCGCTGACGGCGGACGGCGCCGCACCGCCCATCGGCCGCCCGCTGCCCGCCACCGGCGCCTACGTCCTCGACGCCCGGCTGCGGCCGGTCCCCGACGGTGTCGCCGGTGAACTGTGGCTGTCCGGAGCGGCATTGGCCCGCGGCTACCTCGGCAGGCCCGGGCTGACCGCGGCCCGGTTCCGCGCCGACCCGTTCGGGCCGCCCGGCACCCGCATGTACCGCACCGGCGACCTGGTGCGCCGGGACAGCGCCGGCGAACTGCACTACCTGGGCCGCACCGACCACCAGCTGAAGCTGCGCGGCCACCGCATCGAGGCGGGCGAGGTCGAGGCGGCCCTGGTCCGCCACCCGGGCGTGCTGGACGCCGTGGTGACCGTACGCGAGGACGAACCGGGGCAGCCGCGCCTGGTCGCCCACCTGCTCACGGCACCCGGCGCGGAACCGCCCACCGCGCCCGAGCTGCGCGAGCTGGCCGCCCGCTCCCTGCCCGGCCACATGGTCCCCTCGGCGTTCATGGTGCTGGACCGTTTCCCGGTCACCGAGAACGGCAAGACCGACCGGGCCGCCCTGCCCGCCCCGGCCCCGGCCGAGGAACAGCAGCCGGGGGCCGGGTACGTCGCACCCCGCACGCCCACCGAGGAGGCGCTGGCGGCGATCTGGGAGGAGACCCTCCAGACCGCCGTGGGCGCCGAGGACGACTACTTCCTGCTCGGCGGCGACTCCATGCGCGCCCTGCTCATCGCCTCCCGCGCCAACGACGCGTTCGGCGTCACGCTCACCCCCCGGGACGTCCTGGTCTCCCGCACGGTCGCCGCCCTGGCGGACGTCGTGGAGGAACAGGTCCTGAGCGAACTCGAGGACGCCGCGTACGGCATCGACACCGAAGACGCCGCGTACACCATCGACTCCGAAGACGCCGCTGCCGGCGGCCACGACCACGAACGGTGAGGATCCGACGACCATGACGTCTTCGACCCCTTCGAACCCCTCCGGACCCGCCCGGCCCTCCCGACGGGACCGCGCCGAGGCACTGCCCGACCAGATGCGGGAGGCACTGAGGCGGCGGCTGGCCGGACGGGCCGGCGGCACGGCCCCGGCCGCCCGGCAGGGCATACCGCGCGCCGACCGGGACCGCCCGCTGCCGCTGTCCTTCGCGCAAGCGCGGCTGTGGTTCCTGGACCGGCTGCGCCCCGGCGACCCCCGCTACAACAGCGCCGTCGCCGTCCGCCTCACCGGCACACTGGACGGCGACGCCCTGCGGGAGGCCCTCACCGCCGTCGTGGCCCGGCACGAGGCCCTGCGCACCACCTTCGAGGAGACCGACGGCCGCCCGGTGCAGCGCGTGCACCCCGCCGGCCCGGTGCCGCTGCCGGTCCGGGACGCCGGTGACCTGGACGCGGACCTGCTGGCCGAGTACTCCCGCCCGTTCGACCTGCGGCACGGCCCGCTGCTGCGCGCCCTGCTGCTGCGCGAGTCCGCCACCGCGCACGTCCTGCTGCTGACGGCCCATCACATCGTCACGGACGGCTGGTCGATGGGCGTGGTCCTGGACGAACTGTGCACCGCCTACGACGCCCTCGCCCGGGGAGGCCGGCCGGACCTGCCCCCGCCGGCCACGCAGTACCCGGACTTCGCGGTGTGGCAGCGCGAACAGCTCTCCGGCGCCCGACTGGAGCGCCACCTGGCCTACTGGAAGGAGCAGTTGGCGGGCGCGGTCGCCCCGGAGCTGCCCCTGGACCGGCCCCGGCGCGGCGAGGAGGCGGGCGAGGGCGCCGTCCACACCTTCACCGTCCCGGCCCCTCTCGCCGAGCGGCTGCGCGACCTCGCCAGAGAACAGCACAGCACCCTCCACACCGCCCTGGTCGCGGCCGTCCAGGCGCTGCTGGCCCGTTGGTCCGGCCAGGACGACATCACCGTGGGCTCGCTGACACCCGGCCGGTCCCGCACCGACCTCGAACGGGCCGTCGGGTTCTTCGTGAACACGGTCGTCCTGCGCACCCCGGTGGACGCCTCCGGATCCTTCCGTGAGCTGCTGGAGAAGGCGGCCGGCACGGTCGGTGACGCCTTCGCGCACGGCGACACGCCGTTCGAGCGGATCGTGGAGGCGGTGGGCGCACCCCGCGAGGCGGGCCGCAACCCCCTGTTCGACGTGATGGTCCTGCTGCACCCCGACCCGCCCGCCGCGTCCGCCCCCCGCGGCCTCGCCACCACCCCGGTCACCGTGCCCCGGCAGGCCGCCACCTTCGACCTGAGCATCGAGTTCGTGCCGGACGGCACGGCGCTCACCGGCCTGCTGGAGTACCGCACCGACCTGTTCGACGCGGCCACCGCCGAGCGGCTGGCAGGACAGCTGCTGCGCCTGCTGGAGGGCGCCGCCGAGACACCGGACCGGCCGCTGGGCAGCCTGCCCCTGCTGTCCGGGGACGAGATACGGCGTGTCGTCCACGAGTGGAGCACCGGCCCGCGCCACCCCGGGGACGACACCCCGTACCCGGTGCTCTTCGAGCGCCGCGCGGCCCGCACCCCCGACGCGCTCGCCCTGGTCGCGGGCGGCGAACGGCTGGACTACGCCACGCTCAACGCCCGCGCCAACCGGCTCGCCCACCACCTCGTCGCGCTCGGCGCCGGCCCCGAACGACTCGTCGCGCTGCGGCTGCCGCGCACCGCCGACATGATCACCGCGATCCTCGCCGTCTGGAAGTCCGGCGCCGGCTACCTGCCGCTGGACCCGGCCCTGCCCGCCGAACGCGTCCGCTACCTGCTGGACGACGCCCGCCCGGCCCTCGTCCTGGACGAGGACCTCGTGCGCTCCGTCCCCGCGACCGCCCCGGACACCGACCCGACCGACGCCGACCGGCGCGCCCCGCTGCACCCCGAGCACACCGCGTACGTCATCCACACCTCCGGCTCCACCGGCCGCCCCAAGGGCGTCGCCGTGTCCCACCGCGCGGCGGCGCACCTGCTGGCCGCGCACCGGGCCGGGTTCGTCGCCGAGGCCGGCGGCGGTCCGCTCCGGGTCGCGCTCACCGCGTCCTTCTCCTTCGACACCTCCCTCGAAGGCGTGCTGCTGATGGCCGACGGCCACCCGCTGCACCTGGTCGACGAGACGACCCGGATGGACCCGGCCGCACTGGTCGAGTACGTCGTCCGGCACCGCGTCGACTTCCTCGACGTCACCCCGTCCTACCTGCGGCAGCTGCTGCCCGCCGGCCTGCTCACCGACCCCCGGCACCACCCCCGGGTCCTCATGCTGGGCGGCGAGGCGGTCGGCCCGGCGCTCTGGCGGGAGCTGGCCGCCCACCCGGACGTGACCGCGTACAACTTCTACGGTCCGACCGAGTGCACGGTCGACGCGCTGTACTGCCGTATCGACGGCGGCGACCGGCCGCTGGTGGGCCGCCCCCTGCCCGGGGTCCGGGCCTATGTGCTGGACGACCGGCTGCGGCCGGTGCCGCCCGGCGTCGGCGGCGAGCTGTACCTCGCGGGCGTGCAGCTGGCCCGGGGCTACACCGGCCGCCCCGGCCTGACCGCCGCCCGCTTCCCCGCCGACCCCTACGGCCCGCCCGGCACCCGCATGTACCGCACCGGGGACCTGGCCCGCTGGACCGCCGACGGCCGCCTGGACTACCTCGGCCGCGCCGACGACCAGGTGAAGGTCCGCGGCCACCGCATCGAGCCCGGCGAGATCGAGGCGGCCCTGCTGGAGCTGCCCGGCATCGCCGCCGCCGCGGTCGTCGCCCTGCCCGACGCGCACGGCCACACCCGCCTCGCCGCCTACGTCGTCCCCGCGCCCGGCGCCCCCCGCCCCGCCCCCGCCGAGCTGCGGGCGGCCCTGCGCCGCACCCTGCCGGACGCCCTGGTCCCGGCCTCCTTCACACCGCTGGACGCGCTGCCGCTGACCACCAGCGGCAAGCTGGACCGGCGTGCCCTGCCCGCGCCCGAGACCACCGAGCGGCACGGGGAGTTCGTGGCCCCGCGCACCCCGCAGGAGGAGACGCTGGCCGCCATCTGGGCCGAGGTGCTCGGCGTGGCCAGGGTGGGTGTCACGGACAACTTCTTCGAGCTGGGCGGCGACTCCATCCTGAGCATCCAGACCGTCTCCCGGGCCCGCGCCGCCGGTCTGCGGATCGGCTCGCAGGACGTCTTCCGGCACCAGACGGTCGCCGACCTGGCCGCCGCCGCGACCCACGGCGCCGCCGCGTCGGACGGCGCCGCCGGCGCCCGCCGCACCGCCGCCGTGCCCGCCCCCCGGCGCCCGCACGAGGACGGGCCCGCCCCGCTCACCCCGGTCCAGGAGTGGTTCCTCGCCACCCACGGCCCGCTGCGCCACTTCAGCATGTCGATGCTGCTCGACCTGCCGCTCGACCTGGACGAACGGGCGCTGGAACGGGCACTGGAGGCCCTGGTGGCCCGCCACCCCGCCCTGCGCACCCGCTTCACCCGCACCGACGGCACCTGGCGGCAGCACCCCGGCACCGGCCCCGCCACCGGACTGCTCACCCGGCACGGCCCGGACACCTCACCCGAGGAGGCCGCCGAGGCCGCCCGCGCGGCACTGGACCCGGCCACCGGCGCGCTGTTCCGCGCCGCCCTGCTCACCGGCGGGCAGCGCCCCCGGCTCTTCGTCACCGCCCACCACCTGGCGGTCGACAGCGTCTCCTGGCGGGTGCTGCTGGCCGGTCTCGAAGAGGCCTACCGGCAGGCCCAGGCGGGGGAGGAGCCCCGGCCGGAGACCGAGCACACCCCGTTCGCCGACTGGGCGCGCGAGCTGGCCGCACGGGTCCGGGCCGGAGACCTGGACGACGACCTGCCCCACTGGACGCGGGAGGCCGCGCTGCCGCGCACCCCGCTCCCCGCCGACCTGCCCGGCACCCCGCTCGCCGGATCCGTGCGCACCGTCCGCACCCGGCTGGACCGCGCCACCACCGAGGCCCTGCTGCGCCGCGTGCCGCCCGTCTACCGCACCCAGGTCAACGACGTGCTGCTGAGCGCGCTGGCCCGGGTCCTGTCCGACTGGACCGGCACCGACCGGGTGACCGTCGCCCTGGAGGGCCACGGCCGGGAGGAGGATCTCGCCGAGGGCACCGACCTGTCCCGCACGGTCGGCTGGTTCACCACCCAGTACCCGGTCACCCTGACCCCCGCGGACCCGGCCGACTGGGGGGCCACGCTCAAGGCCGTCAAGGAAGCGCTGCGGGCCGTGCCCCGGCGCGGCCTGGGCTACCAGGCGCTCGGCCACCTCGGCTCCCCCGACCCCTCGGCAGCGGCCCTCGCCGGACTCCCCCTGCCCCAGGTGTGCTTCACCTACCACGGCCAGTGGGAGGCCTCCGCGGGGCGGGACTTCGCGCCCGCCGCCGACGTACCCGGCCGGGACACGGACCCCGGCGCCCCCCTCGACCACCTCCTGGACGTCTCCGCCCTGGTCGCCGACGGCGAACTGGAGATCACCTGGCACTACAGCGACCAGGTGCACCGGGAGGACACCGTACGGCGGTTGGCCGACGGCATGGTCCGCGCGCTCGCCGGCATCACCGAGCACTGCGCCCGGCCCGGCGCGGGCGGCCGTACCCCCTCCGACTTCCCGCTCGCCCGCCTCGACCAGGCCGGTGTGGACCGCCTCGCCGGGGACGGCCGGGACGTCGAGGACCTGCTGCCGCTCACCCCGCTCCAGGAGGGCATGCTCTTCCACCGGCTGGTCGGCGGCCCCGACGACGTCTACCTCGACCAGGCCGCCCTGCTGCTCGACGGGGTGACCGACCCCGACGCCCTCGCCCTGGCCTGGCAGCGGGTCACCGACCGCACCCCCGCGCTGCGCACCTCGGTGGTGTGGGAGGGCGTACCGGTGCCGCTCCAGGTCGTGCACCGCCGCGTGACCGTCCCCGTCGAGCAGAGGGACTGGCGGGACCTGGACGCGGAGGAACGGGACCGACGGTTCGAACGGCTGCGCGCGGACGACCTCGCGCGCGGCCTGGACCTCGGCACCGCACCCCTGATGCGGCTCACCCTCGTCCGGCTGCCCGAGGCCCGGGTGCAGCTGCTGTGGACCTCCCACCACCTGATCCTGGACGGCTGGAGCCTGGCCCAGGTGCTCACCGACGTGTTCGAGGAGTACGCGGCCCTCACCACGGGCACCGCCTCCCGGCCCCCGGCCCGGCAGCCCTTCGGCGCCTACGTGCGCTGGCTCGCCGGCCAGGACACCGAGGCCGCCCGCGCCCACTGGCGGACCGTGCTCGCCGGGTTCGCCACCCCCACCCCGCTGCCCGTCGACCGCGTCCGGCGCCGCGACCACGAGACCCGCTCCGGCCGCGTGCACACCGCCGGACTGTCCGAGGAGGTCTCCGCCCGGCTGGCCCGCACCGCCCGCGCGGCCGGACTGACCCTCGGCACCGTCGTACAGGGCGCCTGGGCACTGCTGCTGTCCCGCTACAGCGCCGAGCCGGACGTGCTGTTCGGCACCACCGTCTCCGGACGCCCCGACGACCTGCCCGGCGTCGAGTCGATGGTCGGCATGTTCATCAACACCCTGCCCACCCGCGTCCGCGTGGACGGTGGCCGCACCGCCACCGCCTGGCTCCGCGAGCTCCAGCAGGCGCAGGCCGAGGCCCGGCGGTTCGCGGCGGTCTCCCTCGCCGAACTGACCTCGCTGAGCGACACCCCCGCCGGCACCCCGCTGTTCGACAGCATGGTGGCCTTCGAGAACTACCCCTTCGACCAGGCCCGTTCGGCCGGCACCGGGATACGCCTCACGGACGTCTCCGCCCGCGACGCCACCAACTACCCCCTCGTCCTGCGCGCCTACCAGGGCGAACGGTTCGGCTTCGACCTCGCCTACGACCCCGAGCTGTTCGACGCGGCGACGGTGGGCGACCTCGCCGGCCGGCTGTGCCTGCTGCTCACCGAGCTGGCCGACGACCCGGACCGGCCCGTGCGCGCCCTCGCCTGGACGACCGCCGAGGAGCGGCGCCGGCTGCTCGCCGACGGGAACGGCACCGAGGAGGGCAGGCCCGCCGACACCCTGGACGCCCTGTTCAGCGCCCAGGCCGCCCGCACCCCGCGCGCCGAGGCCGTCGGCTGCGGAGACGACCGGCTCGACTACGCCACCCTGGACGAGCGTTCCGGCCGGCTCGCGCACCGGCTCGCCGAACTCGGCGCCGGACCCGAGACGTTCGTGGCGCTCGCCCTGCCCCGCTCCACCGACCTCGTCGTGGCCGTCCTCGCCGTCCTCAAGACCGGCGCCGCCTACCTGCCCATCGACCCCGCGCTGCCCGCCGAACGCGTCCGGCACCTGCTCGCGGACGCGGAGCCGGTGGCCCTGGTCACCACCCGGCAGAACACGGCCGAGAGCGCCGTACCCCGGGTCCTGCTGGACGACCCGGAGGTCCGCGCCGACCTCGACCGGCGCCCGGCCGCCGGCCCGGCGCGCCGCGCACTGCCCGAGAGCCCCGCCTACGCCATCTACACCTCCGGCTCCACCGGCCGGCCCAAGGGCGTCGTCGTCCCGCACGCCAACGTGGTCCGGCTGTTCACCCGCACCCGGGAGTGGTTCGGCTTCGGCCCCGACGACGTGTGGACGCTGTTCCACTCCTACGCCTTCGACTTCTCGGTGTGGGAGCTGTGGGGCCCGCTGCTGCACGGCGGCCGGCTCGTGATCGTCCCCGACGACACCGCCCGCTCCCCGGAGGACTTCCTGCGCCTGCTCGCCGACGAACAGGTCACCGTCCTCAACCAGACCCCCTCCGCGTTCTACCCGCTCAGCCGGGCGGACGCCGAACTCCCCGACGTGAGCGCCCGGCTGGCGCTGCGCACGGTGATCTTCGGCGGTGAGGCGCTGGACGTGACCCGGCTCGCCGACTGGTACGCCCGCCACCCGGACACCGCGCCCCGCCTGGTCAACATGTACGGCATCACCGAGACCACCGTGCACGTCACCTACGCCCCGCTGGACCACCGGGCGGCCGGCGCGGGCCCCGCCAGCCCCATCGGCACCGGCATCCCCGACCTGCGGCTGTA
The DNA here is from genome assembly GCF_055639035.1 of Streptomyces sp. NPDC107654. NCBI lineage: Bacteria > Bacillati > Actinomycetota > Actinomycetes > Kitasatosporales > Streptomycetaceae > Streptomyces > Streptomyces sp. NPDC107654. Next base: position 381,274 of record NZ_JBVKBI010000003.1, on the reverse strand, counting down.
CGTCCTCGACGACACGCTGCGGCCGGTGCCGCCCGGCGCCGTCGGCGAGCTGTTCGTCGCCGGCGAGGGCCTCGCGCGCGGCTACCTGAACCGGCCCGGACTCACCGCGACCCGGTTCCCCGCCGACCCCTTCGGCAGGCCCGGAACCCGCATGTACCGCACCGGGGACCGGGTCCGCCTGCGGGCAGACGGCACCCTGGAGTACCTGGGCCGCGCCGACCAGCAGGTCAAGATCCGCGGCTACCGCATCGAGCCCGGGGAGATCGAGGCCGCCCTGCACAGTCACCCGGGCGTGGGCGCGGCCGCCGTCGGCGTGTACGAGGACACCGCCGGAACCCGCCGGCTGGTCGCCCACGTCGTCGGCACCGGCACCGGCGAGCGCGCCGTACCGCCCCCGTCCGCCGCCGAACTCCGCACCCACCTCGCCGGGTTGCTGCCCGCGCACATGGTGCCGGCCGCCTACGTCCCGCTGGCCGCGCTGCCGCTCACCGTCAACGGCAAGCTCGACCGGCGCGCCCTGCCCGCGCCCGGCCCCGACGGCTTCGCCGCCGACACCACCCGGATCCCGCCGCGCACCCCGGCCGAGCGGCTGGTCGCCGCCGCGTGGACCGACGTCCTGGACACCGGCGAGGTCGGCGCCGACGACGACTTCTTCGCCCTCGGCGGCGACTCCATCCTCGCCGTCCGCGTCACCTCCCGGCTGCGCGCCGCCTTCGGCCGGGACGTCTCACCCCGGCTGCTGTTCACCCACTCCACCCTGTCCGGCCTCGCGGCCGCGCTGGGCGAGCCCCGGGCCGCGAGCACCGCCGACGTGATCCCGGCCGCCGACCCGGACGCGCCGGCACCACTGTCGTACGCCCAGCAACGTCTGTGGTTCCTCGACCGGTTCGAGCCGGGCAGCACCGAGTACACCACCCTGTCCGTGCTGCGGCTGCGCGGCCCGCTCGACACCGCCGCCCTGCGCATCGCCCTGGACGGGCTCGTCGCCCGGCACGAGACCCTGCGCACCACGTTCGCCGAACACGACGGCCAGGCCCGGCAGACCGTGCACCCGCCGCGCCCCGTGGAGCTCCCGCTGGACGACCTCGCGGACACGGCCGCCCTCGACGCCCTCCTGGAGCGGGAGGCCGCCACCCCGTTCGACCTGACCACCGGGCCGCTGCTGCGGGCCCGCCTGGCCAGGTTCGCCGCCGACGAGCACGTCCTCGTGCTGGCCGCGCACCACATCGTCACCGACGGCTGGTCCACCGGCGTACTCGCCCGTGACCTCGGCGAGCTGTACACGGCCGCCCTGGCGGACCGCCGCCCCGAACTGCCCGCACTGCCCGTCCGCTACACCGACTACGCCGCCTGGCAGCGCGGCCGCGCCGAACAGGCCGAGGCCGAACTCGCCCACTGGCGCCGCACCCTGGACGGCGTCACCCCGCTGGAGCTGCCCACCGACCGGCCGCGCCCCGCCGTCCGCACCCGGGACGGCGCCCTGGTCACCTTCACCCTTCCCGCGGCGCTCACCGAGCGGCTGCGCGAGCGGGGCCGGGAGGCGGACGCCACCCTCTACATGACCCTGGTGACCGCCTGCCAGATCCTCCTCGCCCGCTGGGCGGGCCAGGAGGACGTCACCGTCGGCACCGTCACCGCCGGCCGTGACCGGCCCGAACTCCACGACATGGTCGGCATGTTCGTCAACACCCTGGTGCTGCGCGCCCGGGTCCGCCCCGGACTGCCCTTCCGGGACCTGCTCGCCGAGGTGCGCACCACCGTCCTGGAGGCGTTCGCCCACCAGGAAGTCCCCTTCGAGCGTGTCGTGGACGCCGTCCAGCCCGAACGGGACACCAGCCGCACCCCCCTGTTCCAGGTCATGGTCGCCCTGCACAACCTCGGCACCGAACCGCTCCGGCTGCCCGGCCTGGAGGTGGAGCCGCTGACCCCGCCGGTCCGCACCGCCACCTACGACCTCGCCTTCGACTTCGTCGAGACCGACGGCGGACTCACCGGCCACCTGGAGTACAACACCGGGCTGTTCGACACCGGCACCGCCGAACGCCTCGCCGCCCGGCTGCGCCTCCTGCTGGAGGCCGCCGCCCAGGATCCCGGACTGCCGGTGGGCCGGCTGCCGCTGATGACCGACGACGAACGCCGGCAGGTCCTCCGGTACGGGCAGGGCACCCCGCTGCCCGAGCCGGACGGCACCTTCCCCGCCCTGTTCGCGGCCCAGGCCGCCCGCACCCCGCACCACACCGCCCTGGTCGCCCGCGACACCACCCTGGACCTCGCCGCACTCGACCAGCGCGCCAACCGGCTCGCCCACCACCTCATCGCCCGGGGCGCGGGCCCGGAGGACGTCGTCGCCGTACGGCTCCCGCGCACCTCCGACCTGATGGTGGCGCTCCTCGCCGTCCTCAAGGCCGGCGCCACCCTGCTCTGCCTGGACCCCGGACTCCCGCGGGAACGGCAGGACCTCCTCCTCGCCGACGCCCGTCCGCACACCCTTCTCACCGGCCTCGACACCGTGCCCTGGGACCGGCTGCCCGCCCACGACCCGACCGACGCCGACCGGATCCGGCCCCTGCTGCCCGAGCACACCGCCTACATCGTCTACACCTCCGGCTCCACCGGCCGCCCCAAGGGCGTCGCCGTCGAACACCGGCAGCTGGTCAACCTCTGCCACGACCACCGCGCGAACCTGCTCGCCCCGCACACCGCCGGCGGACGGCGGCTGCGAGCCGCGCTCAGCGCCTCCTTCTCCTTCGACACCTCGTGGGAAGGACCGCTGCTGCTCGCCCTCGGCCACGAGGTCCACCTGATCGACGAGGACGTACGCATGGACCCGGAGGCGTTCTGCGCCCAGGTCGACGCCCGCCGCCTCGACCTGGTGAACGTCACCCCGTCCTTCCTGCGCGAACTCACCGCCGCCGGACTGCTCGCCCCCGGCCGCCACCACCCGCGCCTGCTGCTCGTCGGCGGCGAGGCCGTCACCCCGGCCGGATGGCGCGAACTCGTGCGCGCGGAACGGGAACTGGGCGTCGCGGTGTACAACATGTACGGGCCCACCGAGTGCACCGTCGACGCCGTCTACGGCCGCGCCGGCGACCGGCCCGACCGCCCCGCCATCGGCCGGCCCGGCGGAAATCTGCGCGCCTACGTCCTCGACGGCGCCCTGCGCCCGGTGCCGCCCGGGGTGCCCGGCGAGCTGTACCTGGCCGGCGCACAGGTGGCCCGCGGCTATCTCGGCCGGCCGGGCCTCACCGCCGCCCGCTTCCTCGCCGACCCGTTCGGCGGTCCGGGACAGCGGATGTACCGCACCGGGGACCGGGCCCGCTGGGACCGGGACGGGCTGCTGGAATTCCTCGGCCGGGTGGACGAACAGGTCAAGATCCGCGGGTTCCGCATCGAGCCCGGCGAGGTCGAGGCCGCGCTCCTGGACCACCCGGACGTCGCCGACGCAGCGGTCACCGCCCGCGAACACGCCGGCCGGCTCATGGTCGTCGGCTATGTCGTGCCGGCCGCCGGCCGCACCCCGTCCGCCGACGAGCTGCGGCTCGCCCTGCGCCGTACCCTGCCCGACCACATGGTGCCCGCCGCGTTCGTCCCGCTGGCCCGCATCCCCCGCACCACCAGCGGCAAGACCGACCGGCGCGCCCTGCCCGCACCGCCCGCGCAGCCCGACAGCACCACTCCGTACGTCGCGCCCCGGCCCGGCACGGAGGAACGCCTGGCCGCGATCTGGGCGGAGGTGCTCGGCGTCGAACGGGTCGGCGCGCGCGACAACTTCTTCGCGCTCGGCGGCGACTCGATCCTGAGCATCCAGATCGTCTCCCGCGCCCGGCAGGCCGGACTCGCCCTCACCACCAAGGACGTCTTCCGCCACCAGACGGTCGCCGAACTCGCCCTGCGCGTGCGCGAGTCGGCCCCGCCACCGGTCGCCGTCGAGGAGACGGCCGAGGCGCCGCTCACCCCGATCCAGCGCTGGTACCTGGACGGCCGCGCCCCCGGGCAGCGGCTCCGGTTCACCATGACCCAGCGCTTCGAACTCGCCGCCGGCACGGACGGACCGGCGCTGCGGACCGCCGTCGACGCCCTCGTGCGCCACCACCCCGCCCTGCGGACCCGCTTCCACCACACCGCCGACGGCTGGCGTCAGGAGACGCTGCCCGAGGCCCCGGACGGCGTCTTCACCCGCCACGACGTGACCGCGCTGGACGACCCGGCGCTGGAGCGCGAGGTCCAGCGGCTCACGGACGAGGCACAGGCCGCCCTCGACCCCCTGACGGGCCGGGTCGTCCGCGTCCTGTTCTTCGACCGGGGCCCGGAGCGGCCGGCCCAACTGGTCGTCACCGCCCACCACCTGGTGATCGACGGGGTGTCCTGGCGCATCGTGCTGGCGGACCTGGAGGCCGCCCACCAGGCCGCCGCGGCCGGCCGCGACACCGAACTGCCCGCCCCGGGCACCTCCTACGGCCACTGGGCCGCCCGCCTCGACCGGCACACCCGCTCCGGCGCGCTGGACGCCGACCTGCCGTACTGGACGCGCACCGGCGCGGCCCCGGCCGAACTGCCCGCCGGGCGGCCCGGACCGAACACCCACGGCACCGCCGCCACCCTCACGGTCGCCCTGGACGCGGACACCACCGACGCCCTGCTGCGCCAGGTCCCCGAGACCTACCGCACCCAGGTCAACGACGTCCTGCTCAGCGCCCTCGGCCGCACCCTGGCCCGCTGGTGCGGGCGGGACACCGTCCTGCTGGGCGTGGAAGGCCACGGCCGCGAGGACCTGTTCGACGACGTCGACCTCTCCCGGACCGTCGGCTGGTTCACCGCCGAGTACCCGCTCGCCCTGCGCGTCGACCCGGACGCCGGCTGGCACGACACCCTCCGCGCCGTCAAGGAGCAGCTGCGCGCCGTGCCGTCGCGCGGCCTGAGCCACGGCGCGCTGCGCCACCTCCTGCCCGGCAGCCCGCTCACCGGCGTCCCGGCACCACAGGTCGGCTTCAACTACCACGGCCAGTGGGACACGGGCGGCAGCGGCGGCCTGATCCACGGCTCCCTGCCCCCGGCCGGTTGTGACACGGACCCGGACGAACCGCGCCCGTACGTGCTGGACATCACCGGAGTGGTGCAGCAGGGCCGCCTGGAACTCGGCTGGACCTACCCGCCGGCGGTCCACGACGAGGACACCGTCCGCCGGCTCGCCGAGGACACCCTCACCGCCCTGCGGGACATCGTGGCGCACTGCGCCCGCCCCGACGCGGGCGGCCGCACCCCCTCCGACTTCCCCCTCGCCGGACTGGGCCAGGACCAGCTGGACCGGCTCCTCGGCACCGGCCGGCACGCCGAGGACGTCCTTCCGCTCACCCCGCTCCAGTCGGGCATGCTCTTCCACGGGCTGGTGGACACCGAGCACGCCTACTTCGACCGCACGGCCGTACGGCTGTCCGGGGTGGCCGACCCGCACGCCTTCGCCGCGGCCTGGCAGCAGGTCGCCGACCGCACCCCGGCGCTGCGCACCAGCGTCCACTGGCAGGGCCTGCCCCACCCGGTGCAGGTCGTCCACCACCGCGCCGAGCTGCCCGTCACCCACCTCGACTGGCGCGCCCTGACGCCCGCGCAGCGCGCGGAGGCCACCGAGCGGCTGCTCGCCGAGGACCGCGCGGCCGGCATGGACCTCACCACCGCGCCGCTGACCCGCCTCACCCTGGCCGCCCTGCCCGGCGACGAGGTCCTGCTGCTGTGGTCCACCCACCACATCGTCCTCGACGGCTGGAGCACCGGACAGCTGCTCACCGAGGTGTGCGAGCGGTACGCCGCCCTGACCGGCGGCCCGGACCCGGCACCCCCGGTACGGCGGCCCTTCGCGGACTTCCTGCACTGGCTGGGCGAACAGGACGAGACGGCGGCCGAACGGCACTGGGCCGACACGCTGGCCGGGTTCACCGCCCGCACCCCGCTGCCGTACGACCGCACCCCCGCCGAGGCCCACCGGGCCCGTTCCGCCGCGGCGGTCCACCGCGAGCTGGACCCCTCTGTCTCGGGCCGCCTGCGGGAGACCGCCGCCCGTGCGGGCCTCACCGTCAACACCGTGGTGGAGGGCGCCTGGGCGCTGCTGCTGGCCCGTTCCAGCGGCCGGGACGACGTGGTCTTCGGCACCACCGTCTCCGGCCGCCCGGCCGAACTGCCCGGCGTCGAGGGCATGATCGGCATGTTCATCAACACCGTGCCGACCCGGGTCCGCGTCCCCGCCGGGCCGGTGCTGCCCTGGCTGCGCGGTCTCCAGGAACGGCAGAGCGACGCCCGCCGCTTCGACTTCCTCGCCCTGCCCCGCATCCAGGCCGTCAGCGACGTCCCGCCCGGCGAGCCGCTGTTCGACAGCATGGTGGTGTTCGAGAACTACCCCGTGGACGAGTCGGCCACGGCCCGCACCGGTGTCCGCGTCGAGGAGGTCCGCGCCGACGACGCCACCACCTTCCCCTGGTGCCTGCGCGCCCACCTGGCCGGACGGCTCGGCTTCGACCTGGCCTACGACCCGGACCTGTTCGACCCCGGCACCGCCGAGCGCGCCGCGGACCGGCTGGCCGTCCTGCTCACCTCCCTCGCCGACGGGTTCGACACCGACCTGGCCGGCCTCGACCTGCTCACCCCGGCCGACCGCGACCTGCTGGCCGCCTGGAACACCACCGCCCGCCCGGCCGCCCCGGCGAGCCCCGTGGACCTCTTCGCCGAGCAGGCCCGCCGCACCCCGGACGCGATCGCGGTCCGCGACGGTGACCGTGAGCTGACGTACGGCGAACTGGCCGACTGGTCCGCCGCGCTGGCCGGGCAGCTGACGTCCGGCGGACTCGCGGCCGAGGACCGGGTGGCGCTGCTGATGGACCGCTCCGCCGAACTCGTCGTCGCCCAGCTCGCGGTGCTCATGGCCGGCGGCGCCTACGTCCCCGTCGACACCCGGGCCCCCGAGGACCGCCGCCGCACCCTGCTCGCCCAGGCGGGCACGACCCTCCGGCTCACCGCCGCCGAGGTGACCGCCGCCCGCACGGGCACGGGGGACGACCGGACACCGCCCGCCGACGTGCCGCCCGCCGACACCGGCCGGCCGGCCGGGGAGCGAGCACCGGGTTCCGACGCCGACATCCTGCCGGCGCGTGGCACGGGCGCGCAGGGGGAGCGCGCTCCGGGCTCCGGCTCCGGCCTGCCCGTGCCCGGTACGGCCGCGGAAGGGGAGCGGACGCCGGGTTCCGGCTCCTCCCTGCCGGCGCGCGGTACGCCCGCGGAAGCGGAGCGTGCCCCCGTCCCGGACTCCGGCCGGTCCGCGTACGCCGTCACGGCGCGGCGGACGCCGGACGCCGACCCCGACCGGCTGGCCTACGTGATGTTCACCTCCGGCTCCACCGGCCTGCCCAAGGCTGTCGCGGTGCGGCACCGGGACGTGGCGGCGCTGGCCACCGACAGCCGGTTCGCCGGCGGGGTCTGCGACCGGGTGCTGCTGCACTCGCCGGTGGCCTTCGACGCCGCCACCTTCGAGGTGTGGGCGCCCCTGCTCACCGGCGGCTGCGTGGTCGTGGCCCCCGGCGGCAGCGTGGACGCGGCCCTGCTGCGCCGGCTGGCCGCCGAGGGCGGGCTGACCGCGCTGTGGCTGACCGCCGGACTGTTCCGGCTGCTCGCGCAGGACGCCCCCGACTGCTTCCGGGGCCTCACCCAGGTGTGGACCGGCGGTGACGTCGTCCCCGCCCAGGCCGTGCGCCGGGTGCTGGCCGCCTGCCCGGGCCTGACCGTCGTGGACGGCTACGGGCCCACCGAGACCACGACCTTCGCGACCGCCCACGCCCTCGGCGACCCGGCGGCGATTCCGGACACCGTGCCCATCGGCCGGCCGCTGGACGACATGCGCGTGCACGTCCTCGACGCCCGGCTGCGGCCCGTACCGCCCGGCTGCGCCGGCGAGCTGTACCTGGCCGGCGAGGGCGTGGCCCGCGGCTACCTGGGACGCCCCGGCGACACCGCCGCCCGCTTCCTCGCCGACCCCTGCGGCCCGCCCGGCGCCCGGATGTACCGCACGGGCGACCTGGCCCGTCGGCGGCCGGACGGCACCGTCGAGTTCCTCGGCCGCGCCGACGACCAGGTCAAGATCCGGGGCTTCCGGGTGGAGCCGGGCGAGGTCGAGGCCGCGCTCGCCGCCCACCCGGACGTCGTGGACGTCGCCGTACTGGCCCGCGAGGACCGGCCCGGCGCCAAACGGCTCGTGGCCTACGTCGTCGGACCGGCCGGAAGGGACCCCGAGGAACTGCGGACCTTCGCCGCCCGCACCCTGCCCGACTACCTCGTCCCCACCGCCGTCGTCCCGCTCGACGCGCTCCCGCTCAGCCGCAACGGCAAGGTCGACCGGGCGGCCCTGCCCGCCCCGCAGGCCCTGCCGGGGCGCGCCCGGGTCGAGCCGCGCACCGAGACCGAGCGCCGCACGGCCGCCGTGTTCGGCGAGGTGCTCGGCAGCGAACCGCCCGGTGTGGAGGACGACTTCTTCCAGCTCGGCGGCGACTCGATCCTCAGCATCCGGCTCGCCTCCCGCCTCGCCGAGACCTTCGACACCGACCTGACCCCGCGCGCGGTGTTCACCCACCCCACCCCGGCCGGCCTCGCCCGCCTGCTCGACACCCGGCGGGGCAGCGGCCGGGCGGCGATCGCCCCGGCCGCCCGGGACGGGGCCGCACCGATGTCGTACGCCCAGCAACGGCTCTGGTTCCTGGAGGAGTTCGCCCCCGGCGGCGCCGAGTACGTGACCGCGCTCGCCCTGAGGCTGCGCGGCACCCTGGACACCGGAGCCCTGCGCGCGGCCCTCGCCGCCCTGGTGGCCCGGCACGAGTCGCTGCGCACCACCTTCGACAGCGTCGACGGACACGGCGTCCAGCTCGTCCACCCGCCCCGGGAGGTGCCGCTGCCCGTACGGGACCTGTCCGGCGCCGACGAACCCCTCCCGGCGCTCCGGGAGTTGCTCGCCGAGGAACGCTCCCGCCCCTTCGACCTGCGCCGTGGGCCGCTGCTGCGCACCGGGCTGGTCCGGCTGGCCGAGCACGACCACGTCCTCACCCTCACCCTGCACCACATCGTCACCGACGGCTGGTCCACCTCCGTCCTGCTGGGCGACCTCGCCCACCTCTACCGCGCCGAACTCGGCGCCGAGGAAGGCGAACTGCCGCCGCTCCCGGTGCAGTACGCCGACTACGCGCACTGGCAGCGCACCGCCGGGGCCACCGGCACCGACGAGCACCTCGCCTACTGGAAACGGCATCTGGCCGACACCGCGCCGCTGGAGCTGCCCACCGACCGGCCCCGGCCGCCGGTACGCACCAGCGCCGGAGCGACCACCCGGCTGGTCGTGGCCGCCGGGACCGTCCAGCGGCTGACCCGGCTCGCCCGGGAGCACGGAACCACCCTGTTCACCACGCTCGTCGCCGCCGCCCAGGCCTACCTCGCCCGGCTCTCCGGCGCCGAGGACATCGCCGTCGGCACCGTCACCTCCGGCCGCGACCGGCCCGAGACCCAGGGCCTCGTCGGATTCTTCGTCAACACCCTGGTGCTGCGCTCCCGGGTGGAGGTCGAGGAGCCGTTCACCCGGTTCCTCACCGCCGTACGGCAGACCGTCCTCGACGCCTTCGCCCACCAGGACGTGCCGTTCGAGCGGGTCGTGGACGAGGTGGACCCGGTCCGCGACCCCAGCCGCAGCCCGCTCTTCCAGGTCATGGTCGTCCTGCAGAACACCCCGGCCGCCGCCCTCGACCTGCCCGGACTGGACGTCACGGACGTCGAACCGGACTCCGACCAGGCGGCGTTCGACCTCACCCTGGAGTTCGCCGAGACCGGCTCCGGAGACCTGCACGGGCTCCTCACCTACAACACCGACCTGTTCGACCCGGACACCGCCGAACGGATGGCCGGACAGCTCGGCACCCTGCTGCACGCGGTCGCCGAGCACCCCGGCCGCCCGCTCGGCGCCCTGCCGCTGACCACCGACGACGAGCTGAAGAACCTGCTGGAGCAGGGCCGGGGCACCTTCCGCCCGGTGCCCGAGTCCACCCTGGCCGCCCTCTTCGAACGGCAGGCGGCCCGTACCCCGGAGGCGGTGGCGCTCGTGGACGGCGACCGGGAACTGACGTACGCGGAGGTGGACCGGGCCGCCAACCGGCTCGCCCACCGGCTCCTGGGGGAGGGGGTGGGACCGGAGCGGATCGTCGCCCTGGCGCTGCCCCGCTCGGCGGCGGCCGTCGTGGCCCAGCTCGCGGTCGCCAAGGCCGGCGGCGCCTTCCTGCCCGTGGACCCCGACTACCCGCCGCAGCGCCGGGAGTTCATGATCCGGGACGCGGGCGCCCACCTGGTCCTCGGCGACCCGGCCCAGGTGTGGGCCGCCGAGGGGCCGCAGACGGCACCCACCGACACCGACCGCACCGCACGGCTCACCCCGGCCCACCCCGCCTACGTCATCTACACCTCCGGCTCCACCGGCACCCCCAAGGGCGTGGTGGTCACCCACCGCGGCCTCGCCTCCTTCGCGGCGGCGGCCGCCGAACAGTACGCGGCCGGCCCCGGCGACCGGGTCCTGCAGTTCGCCTCGCCCAGCTTCGACGCCTCCGTGCTGGAGCTGTGCGTCTCCCTGCTCAGCGGAGCCGCACTGGTCACCGGGGAGGAGGGCCCGCTGGTCGGGGAGCGGCTGGCCGAGGTGCTCGCCGAGCGGCACATCACCCACACCCTGATCCCCCCGGCCGCGCTGGCCACCGTCCCGCCGGAGACCGCCGCCGCCCTGCCGTGCCTGCGCACGCTCATCGTGGGCGCCGAGGCCTGCCCCGCCGACCTGGTCGACACCTGGGCCCCCGGCCGCCGGATGATCAACTCCTACGGCCCCACCGAGGCCACCGTGGTCGCCACCTGGACCGGTCCGCTCACCCCCGGCACCGGCGCCCCGCCCATCGGCCGCCCCGCGGCCGGCACCCGCGTCCGCGTGCTCGACGCCGCCCTGCGTCCCGTACCGCCCGGCGTGACGGGCGAGCTGTACCTCGCGGGGCCCGGGCTCGCCCGCGGCTATCTGAGCCGGCCCGGCCTCACCGCCCAGCGGTTCGTCGCCGACCCGTTCGGCGTGCCGGGGGAGCGGATGTACCGCACGGGGGACCTGGTCCGCTGGACCGCCGACGGCCGGCTCGTCTACGCCGGACGCGCCGACGACCAGGTCAAGCTGCGCGGATTCCGCATCGAGCCCGGCGAGATCGAGGGCGCCCTGCGCCGCAGCCCCCTGGTGCGGGACGCGGTCGTGGCCGTACGCGCGGAGGACACGCCCGGCGCGCCCGCCCGGCTCGTCGCCTACGTCGTCCCGGTGGAGCCGTCCGGCACCGCGCTGCCCGTCGGCGAGCTGCGCCTGCACCTGGCCGGGCTGCTGCCCCCGCACATGGTCCCGGCGGTCTTCGTCCCCCTCGACCGGCTGCCGCTCACCCCGAACGGCAAGACCGACCGGCGGGCCCTGCCCGCACCCGGGCCCGTGCAGGCCACGGACGGCCCCCGGACCGCTCCGCGCACCGACACCGAACGCCGCGTCGCCCGCATCTGGGCCGATGTGCTGGGCATCGAGGAGGTCGGCGCCGACGACAACTTCTTCGCGCTCGGCGGCGACTCCGTCCTCAGCATGCAGGTCGTCTCCCGGCTGCGCCGCGACGGGCTGCAGGTGTCCACCCGTGACCTGTTCACCCACCAGACGGTGGCCGAACTCGCCACCGTGGTCCGGGCGGTGACCCAGCGGACCGGGGACGGCCCGGTGACCGGCGAGGTGCCGCTCACCCCGATCCAGGAGTGGTTCCTCACCACCCCGCGCGCCGCCCACCACCACTTCAACCAGTCCGCGCTGCTCGAACTCGACGGCACCCCCGACCCGCGGGCGCTGCGCGCCGCCCTCGACGCGCTGCTGGAGCACCACGACGCGCTGCGCATGCGGTTCACCCGGGAAGCCGACGGCTGGCGGCAGTTCAACCCGCCGCCCGCCGCGGCCCACGACCTCCTCGTCCGGCACGACCTGACCGGTCTCTCCGCCGAGGAGGCCGACACGGCCATGGCGAAGGCCGCCGACGAACTCCACGCGAGCTTCGACCTGTCCCGGGGACCGCAGCTGCGGGCGGCCCTGTTCACCGGGGACCCGGACCGGCCCGCCTTCCTGCTCCTCGTCGCCCACCACCTGGTCGTGGACGCCGTCTCCTGGCGCATCCTGCGCGACGACCTGGAGACCGCCTACCGGCAGGCGCTCCAGGGCGGCCCGGTCACGCTGGGGGAGCGCGGCACCAGCTTCCGCGCCTGGTCGCGCGGCCTCGCCGCGTACGTCGCCGAGGGCCGCCTCGACCACGAACTGCCGTACTGGGAACAGGCGGTGGACACCGACCCCGCGCCGCCCGCGCCCCCCGCCGCCGGACCGGCCGCCACGGTGAGCGTCGAACTCGGCGAGGAGGACACCACGGCCCTGCTGCGTTCGGCGCCCGCCGCCTACCGCACCCGGGTCAACGACGTCCTGCTCGCCGCGCTCGCCCTGGCGCTGGCCCGCTGGACCGGGCGCGAGCGGGTCCGTCTGGACCTGGAGGGGCACGGCCGCGAGGACCTCCTCGACGGTGTCGACCTCTCCCGCACCGTCGGCTGGTTCACCACGGTCTACCCGGTCGCCCTCCAGGTGCCCGACCCCGGCGACCTCGGCCCGGACCGGGACTGGCGGTCCCTGGTGAAGTCGGTGCGCCGTCAGCTGCGCGCCCTGCCCGGCAACGGCATCGGCTTCGGCGCGCTGCGCACCTTCGGCCCGCCCGAGGTCCGCGCACGCCTCGGCGGCAGCGCGCACAGCCAGGTGGTGTTCAACTACCTCGGCCAGTGGGACGCCCGCCCCGAGACCGCCGACGGCGGCCTGGTCCGCGCCGAACACGGTTCCTTCGGGCAGGACCACGACCCCCGGGATCCCGGCTCGCACCTGCTGGAGGTGGTGGGCGCGGTGCAGCACGGCCGGCTCGCCTTCACCTGGCACCACCGGCCCGGCGTCCACGACACGGAGACCGTGCGCCGGGTGGCCGAGGAGTTCGCCGCGGCCCTGCGCCACCTGGCCCGGCACGCCCGGGGAGGCCGGTGACGACCCTCCGGACCCGCGAGGCGCCGGTCCGCCGCTCCACCCGGCCCGGCCCCCGCTCACCCCCGTGCCCCCGCTGACCACCACCCGTCCCGCACCACCCACCGCACCTCTCTCTCCCACCCGAACCGGACGACGAAGGAAGACGACATGGACGAGAACACCCGCTACCAGGTCCTGCGCAACGACGAGGAGCAGTACTCCCTGTGGCCCGCCGACATCGAGGTCCCCGCGGGCTGGCAGCCCGTCGGCAAGGAGGGCACCGAGGCCGAGTGCTCCGCCTACGTCGACGAGGTCTGGACCGACATGCGGCCCAAGAGCCTGCGCGAGCGCATGGAGAACGCCGGCGCCTGACCGCCGAGGCCACGCCGGGCCGGTGAGACACACACCGGCCCGGCGGTGCCCGCCCCTGCACCTGCGGCACCCGCCGGACACCCCGCGGAGGGCGTCCTGCATCTGCGGCATCCACCGGACGTCCCCCGGAGGGCGTCCGGCGGACGCCCTCCCTCACGCCCTCCCACGTGCCGCACCCACCCGACGCCCCCCACCCGTCGCCGTCCCGGCGCCCCACCGCCCTCGGCCCCCGCCCCACCGCATCACTCCCGAGGAGCCGCCATGACCACCCCTGTCCTGCGCACCGCGCGCCTGGAGTTCATCCCCTACCGGCCCGAGCACGAGGACGTCTTCGTCGCCCTGCTGCGCGACGCGGAGGTGTGCCGCTGGATGGGGCAGGAACGCGTCCCGGAACCGCAGTTCCGCGAGCTGTTCCGCGCCATCCTCACCGACGTCTATCCCCAGCGCCGCTTCGACGTCTGGGGCCTGTGGCTCGACGGCGCGTACGTCGGCCACGCCGAGGTGAAGCCGACCGGCAACGTCGACGGCCACGAACTCGTCACCGCGCTCGCCCCCGGTTACTGGGGCCGCGGCCTGGGCGGCGAGGCGGTACGCGGCCTGCTCCGGCACGCCGCCGACGACCTCGGACTCACCGAGGCCTACGGCATGGTCGGCGCAGGAAACACCGCCAGCCTGGCCATGTGCGAGCGCCTGGGCTTCCGTCATGTCCGGGACGTCGTAGGCGAGGACGGCTCCGTGACGAAACTGCTGGTGATCCCCACCAAGGATGCCGGAGGTGAGGGTTCCGCATGACCGGGACACCGCTCGGCCGGGGCACCGCCGGGACCCGGGACGAGGAGCCGGAGGCCGGTCTGTGGCGGAACCGGGACTTCACTCTCCTGTGGACCGGACAGTGCCTGTCCGACCTGGGCGGTGCCATGGTGGACCTGGCGCTGCCGCTGCTGGTGCTCCAGCAGACCGGTTCCCCGGCGCGGGCCGGGCTCGTCGGCACCGCCGGGCTCGTCACCACGCTGGTGTGTCGGCTGCCGGCCGGAGTCCTCGCCGACCGGTTCGACCGACGCAGGCTGATGATCGCCTGCGATGTGCTGCGGCTCGTCGCGTACGCCCTGCTCGGCTGGGCGGTCGTGGCCGGCGGGGCGAGCCTGCCGGTGATCCTCGTGGTGGTGGTCGCCGGCGCCGCCGCCACGGCCGTCTTCAGCACCGCCGAGCACGCCTCCGTACGCAGCCTGGTCAGCCCCGGCCAGCTGACCTCCGCCGTCGCCCGCAACGAGGCACGGACCTACGGCGTCACGCTGGCCGGCCCGCCCCTGGGCGGCCTGCTGTTCGGGCTCGGCCGGGCCCTGCCCTTCTTCTGCGACGCGCTGAGCTTCCTGCTGTCCCTCGCGGCCGTCAGCCGCATCCGCCGCCCTCTCCAGCAGCCCCGCCGGGAGCCCGCCCCGCCCGTCGGCGTGTCCACCAGGGAGGGGCTGCGCTTCCTGCTGCGGCACCCGTTCCTGCGGGCCCTGCTGCTGATCGCCGCTCCGCTGAACATGGCCTTCACCGGCATGGTCTTCGCGATGACCCTCGCGCTGCGCCGGGCCGGCGTCTCCCCGTTCCTGGTGGGTGTCGCCGGCATGGTCTTCGCGCTGGGCGGTCTGCTCGGCGCCCTCGCCGCCCCGGCGCTCCAGCGGCGGCTGCGGCTGCCCGTCCTGATCACCGTGCTGTGCTGGACGACCGCCGCGCTGATGACGGTGGGCGCGCTGCTGGCGGGCACGATCCCGGCCGCCGTACCGCTGGCCGCCGCGGTGTTCCTCGGGCCCACGGCCAACGCGGCCCTCTTCGCCCACCAGGCCGCGGTCACCCCCGACCACCTCCAGGGCCGAGTGATCGCCGGCGTCCTGCTCGCCGCGGGTTCGGCCGCCGCGCTGGCCCCCGCCCTGGCCGGCGCGCTGCTTGCCCGCTGGCCCCCGGGGCCGGCCCTGCTGGTCTTCCCCGCGCTGGTCACCGCCGCCGCGGTGACGGCCACCCTGAGCAAGGGCATCCGGAGCGAGGGCTCGGGGACGACGCCCGCCTAGGGGTTCGGTTCGTCCTGATCAGGGCCGATCGGGCCGCGGCGTCCACTGCCGCGGCATCCGGTGCGGGTATCGCACCGGAGGACCGCCCCCGCACCGGGCGTGCTCGGGTGCTCCGGCAACGCGGCGGGGTGCCGTGCCCGGGCTGATCCGGACCGGCCCACCTCGGGCCGGCGTCCGGATCATCCCGGCATCGCGGGTCCGGCACCCCCCTGCGCGGCGCACCGGATCCCGCTCGGTTCGTGCACCGGACCGGCTCGGGCCGGCCGCACCGTCCCGCACCGGACTCCTCCGCGCGGCGCACCAGGCCCCTCCGCGCGGCGCACCGGACCCGCTCGGACCCGCTCGGGACCGCCCGCACCGCCCCGCATCGGCCCCCTCCGCGCGGCGCACCGGATCCCTCCGCGCGGCGCACCGGATCCCGCTCGGTTCGTGCACCGGACCCGCTCGGGTCGGCCGCACCGCCCCGCACTGGACTCGTCCGCGCCCCGCACCGCGCCGCACCGGACCCCTCCGCGCGCCGCACCGGACCCCTCCGCGCGCCGCACCGGACCCCTCCGCGCGGCGCACCGGATCCCGCTCGGTTCGTGCACCGGACCCGCTCGGGTCGGCCGCACCGCCTCGCATCGGCCCCCTCCGCGCGGCGCACCGGATCCCTCCGCGCGGCGCACCGGATCCCTCCGCGCGGCGCACCGGGCCCCGCTCGGTTCGTGCACCGGACCCCGCTCTGTTCGGCCGCACCTCACCGTGCCGCGCCCCGCGGCCGGACCGCTCCGAACGGCAGCGCCCGGTGCCGGTCACAGGGGCTGCGCGGGCGGCTCATACGCGCTGTAATGGCGAGGTGGTGAGTGAGGGCGCTGCGGTCAGCGGGACGAGAACGGCGCCGGAGCGTGCCGAAGTCGCCCTCGCCTCGCTGATGGCGACCCCGCCGACCCCCGACCGGCTCCGCCGGCTCCTGGAACAGGCGCTGGTGTTCGCCGGAGTGTCCTTCGCCGGCGTGTACACGCCCGGTGACGACCCCACCCAGCTCTGCCTCGCCGAGTCGGCCGGCCTGCCCCGCACCCTGTACGGCCTGCGGGACTGCTATCCGGCCACCGGCACCTTCCCGGTCGCCGAGACCCACCGCACCGGACACCCGCGCTGGCTCGGCCCCGCCGAGCTGGCCGCGTGCCCCGACGCCCGCCGCACCCCGTCCCCGGACTTCTCCCTCGCCGTCCTGCCGCTCGGCCCGCCCGGCGGCGGCTGCCTCCTGGCCGTCGGCGAGCACCCCGGCGGATTCGGCACCGACGACCGGGCCTGCCTGGAACTGATCGCCCGCGCGGTCGCCGTCCCGGCGCCGCCCGCGGCCGGCGACACCGGCGAGCTGCCCGAGGACGCCTTCAGCCTCGCCATGGACACCGGCCGGGTCGAGGTCGGGGAGGCCATCCTGCGGCTGTTCGGGATCGGCCGGGACAGCTTCGACGGCCGCGTGGAGACGCTGCTCGGCCGCGCGGTGCCCGAGGACCTGCCCGCGCTGATGTCCGTGGTCGAGGCCGACCACATGTCCATCGGCGACCGCGAGCTGGAGTTCCGCATCCTGCAGCCAGGCGGCCGGCCCAGGTGGCTGCGGCTGCGCGGCCGGCTGCAACCCGGCGGCGAGGGCCGCCCCGCCCGGCTGGTCGGCACCGTCGCCGACGCCTCCACCCTGCGCTCCGGAGTCACCGACGTCGCCCGGGTGCAGCGGCTCGCCGCCGCCCTCGCCACCGCCGGCACCGTCAAGGACGTCGGCCAGGCCGTCGTCGCCGCGCTGCGGGGTCCGCTGCAGGCCGACCGGATCGCCCTGGCCGAACTGGAGAACGACCGGCTGGTCGTCACCGTCCTGGACCCGCCCGAGCCCGAGGCCTGGCCGGAGGTGTGGCGCAGCGAGTGGCGCACCGAGTGGCCCGACGCACCGGTGCGCGCCATGCCCACCCTGGCCGCCGCGCTGCGCGAGGGACGCGCCCGGATCTGGTCCGCCGGCAGCCCGCTGGAGCCCGCCCTCGCCGAGGTCGGCCCGGGCGGCCTGGCCGTGCTGCCGCTGCCCGCCGGCGGCCGCATGGCCGGTGCCTGCCTGATCGGCTGGGACCGCCCGCACGAGTTCGCCCCCGACGAGCGGGCCCTGCTCACCGCCTGCGCCGGCCTGGCCGGCCAGGCCCTGCTGCGCGCCCACGCGTTCGACGCCGAGCACGAGCTCGTCGGCATGCTCCAGCGCACCCTGCTGCCGCGCCGCCTGCCCCGGCTGCCCGGCGCGGTCGCCGTCGCCCGCTACCTGCCCACCACGGCGGGCCTGGAGGTCGGCGGCGACTGGTACGACGTGATCCCGCTCGCCGACAACCACGTCGCCCTCGTCATCGGCGACGTCCAGGGGCACAACGCGGGCGCCGCCACGCTGATGGGCCAGATGCGCACCGCGCTGCGCGCCTACGCCGCCGAAGGGCACCCCCCGGACGTGGTCGTCGCGCACGCCAACCGGCTGTTGCTGGACATGGAGACCGACCTCTTCGCCACCTGCGCCTACGTCGACGTCGACATGGAGCAGGGCACGGCCTGGTGCGTACGCGCCGGGCACGTGCAGCCGGTGCTGCGGCACCCGGACGGCACCGCCGAGATCGTGCGGGCCGAGGGCGGCCCGCCGCTCGGTGTGCTCGCCCAGGCCGACTTCCCCATGACCCCGCTGCGCCTGCAGCCCGGAACCGTGCTCGCGCTGACCACCGACGGCCTGGTGGAGGCACCCGGCACCGACCTCGACGCCGGCATGGACCGCCTCGCCCGCGAACTGGCCGCCGCGGACCCCGCCCACCTCGGCCTGGTCGCCGACGCCCTGCTCACCGGCGCCCACCGCGGCGACGACGTGGCGCTGCTGCTGATGCGCTACGACGGCCTGGCCGTACGGCCGCTGCGGGAGAGCTGGACGGTGTGGCGGGTGCCGGAGGCGGTCCGGCACGCCCGCCGCTTCACCCGGCGCACCCTGCGCTCCTGGGGCGTCTCCCGGGACACCCTCGACGCGGCCCTGCTGGTCGTCTCCGAACTCGTCACCAACGCCCTGGTGCACACCGGCGGCCCGGTCCGGCTCGACATGAGCCTGGTCAACCACCGGCTGCGGCTCGCCGTCGCCGACTCCTCGCCCCGCAGCCCCGTGAAACCGGCCAGCATCGGCTGGGAGGCCACCGGTGGCCGGGGCATCCTGCTGGTGGAGGCGGTGTCGGAGGCGTGGGGGACGGTTCCGGTGAGCGGCGGCAAGCAGGTCTGGGCGGACCTCGCACCCGAAGGCTGACCCGCCACCCGGGTACGGCTGGGAGCCGTTCAGGCCGGTTGGACGGGCGGCCTCCGGCCCGCGTGCCTAGGGTCGGTTGATGTGGCACACACCTTCGAAGAACTGGTGCAGAAGCAGCGCGCGGCCGAAGCGGCCCGCGCCACGGTCGAGGACCTCCGCACGACCTACGGCCCGCCGGCCGAGCGGGGGATGACCGGGGCCCAGTCGGGCACCTACGAGACCGCGCTGCGCGCCTGGCGCGACCTGGCCCGCGATGTGCAGACGGCGGTGAGCGAGTACGCCAGGGAGACGGGCCGCCCGCGGGCCGAGATCGAGGCGGAGGTGGAAGGCGCGGCGGCCCGGCCCCCGGACTGACCCACCCCCGGACTGACGCACCCCCGGACTGACCCACCCCCGGACTGACGCGCACCCGGACTGACCCACCCCCGGTCCGGCCCACCCCCGGACCGGCCCACCCCCGGTGCGACCCCGTCCCCGGACCGGCCCAACCCGCCGATCCGCCCGAGCCGCACCACCGACGCGCGCTGCCGGCCGCCGGATCCGCCGGGCACGCCGTCCGCCGCGCAGCGGTCCAGCCGCCCCACCGGCCCGCCCTTCCGTCGGTCTGCCCGTCCCACCCGTCCGCCGTCCTCCCGGCCTGCCCTTATGTGCCGGCCGCGCATCTGCCGGGCCCGGCCGGGTACCCGGCGGTCATGAACACTGCCATGTACGAAGCGGCCACGGGCGCGCAGGTCTTCGGGTACGTCCTCATCCTGGTGGCCGGGGTGGCCTGCGTCGCAGGACTGATCTGGGCCTTCCGGCTGGGCAGCAAGGTGCGGGACCGGGAACCGGCGCCGCCGCGCCCCGACGAGCAGCCCAGGATGCCGGCGTCCGGGCCGGTCCGCGAGACCCGTGAGGTCCGCGAGCCCGACGAGGTGCCCCGAGCCGCAGACGAGAGCGAACGCCTCACCCCGCACCAGCTCGGCAACGTCGGCACCAAGCGCGCCGACGACCAGAGCCGCCCCCGCTGGTCGCCCGGTTCGAGCGGCTCCTTCGGCGGTGGAGGCGGCGGCCGGACCTGAGCCGCCGGGGCCCGACGCCCCTGTTTGCGGCGCCCGCGGCCCGGGGACCCGGTCGGACACAAACCGCAGCCCCGGGCCCGGCGGGCCCGGCGAACGGCTCCCGCGCGGCGGGCGGGACACGCCCCCGCGGCGGCGGGAAGCGGAAGGAAGATGAACGACGTGACCGCGCATGCCAGCGAGAAACCGGCCGTTCCTCACGCGGAGACGGGCTGGGCCACCGCCCACCGCCTGCGCCACCGGCGAGTGCGCACCTGCGTGCCCGCCGTCCTGGACGGCGCCTCGGCGCACCGGGAGGGCCCGGAGCCGGAGGACAACATCGTCCTCGGCGAGGACTGAACGGCCACCACCGGACGACGTGACCACGGGAGTGCGGCCGGGCGTGGCCACGGCAGCGCGCTCAGCCGTAGCCACGGCAGACGGTCAGGGGTGGGTCTTGGCGAGCAGCTCCAGGATCTCCGCGGTCGTACCGCTCTCGCCGAGCCGCGGGAAGATCCGCTCGACACTGTTCGCGTGCGCCTCTCCGTCGGCGTCGGCCATGGCGTCGGTGGCGAGGGTGACGTGGTAGCCGTGCGCGTAGGCGTCGCGGGCGGTGGACTCGACCCCGATGCTGGTGGCGATCCCGGTCAGGACGATCTGCGTGACGCCCCGACGGCGCAGCTGGACGTCCAGGTCGGTGCCGTGGAAGGCGCTCCAGTTGTGCTTGGTGACCCGGATGTCGCCGGGGTGCCCGGCCAGGTCGTCGACGACGGTGTCCCAGCCCTCGGGGAAGGCCAGCCCGCGAGGCCCGTGCTCGGTGCGGCCGGGGACGGCGTCGGCGCCGTCGGGCGCGAAGGAGACCCGGACCAGGACCACGGGCAGACCGCGGGAGCGGAAGGCCTCGGCGAGGCCGGCCGTACGGGAGACGACGTCGGGGCCCGGGTACGGCTGGGTGGGCATGGCCACGATGCCGTGCTGGAGGTCGATCGCGACGAGGGCGGTGCGGGGGTCGAGCGCGGTGAGCGACATGGGTCGGTCGGGCCTTTCGGGAGGTGGGGGCGGGCCGGCCGGGGGACCGGCCGGACAGGGTCGTCGCCGGCAGCGGTGCGCAGCCGGCGAGCGGGGCCGGGGCCGGGGCGTGGCGCTCCGGCCGTGTCGGCGCGGCAACGGGAGGAACGCCGCGGCGGCGGACAGCCGGTCAGCGCGCCGAGGTTCGTCGGCGGAGGAGCCGCCGGCCGGACGCGTCGGGGCCGGGGCCGGCCGTCCGGAGAGGGGTGGTGGGTCCCGGGGTCACGGCCGGGAGAGCCGGTCCATCAGCTCCAGCGCCGTGAGCACGGTCCGCCGCTCCTCCTCGGTGTAGCGGTCCTGGAAGGCGCGGGCCAGCCACTCCTCGCGCACCTGCCGGTTCCCCGCGACGCGGGCCCGGCCGGTGTCGGTCAGCGTGACCAGCTGGCGGCGGCCGTCGTCGGGGTCGGGGGCGCGGCGGATCAGCCCGTGCTGCTCCAGGGCGGCCAGCGTGGTGGCCATCGACTGGGGGCGCACCCCCTCGGCGGCGGCGAGCGCGCTGGCCGTGGCCGCGCCGTGCTTGCCCACCAGGGTGAGCGCCGACTCCTGGGAGGGGCTGAGGTCGGCGTCCTGCGCCACCTCCCGGATGCGGCGCCGCAGCCTGCTGAACACCACGCGCAGATCGCGTGCGGCGCGGGCGGCGGAGTCGGAGATGTCGGCCATGGCCGCCAGGCTAGGACCATCAGCCTCGGCTGTCCAGTTGGGGCTGTTCAGTTTTACCTGTGCATTGGTGGGGTACTCGCCGTGCCGCGGACGGCGCGGCACGTCAGCGCGGCGCGCCGGCGGCACGGCGGTGCACCACGGAGCGAAGAGGAGCCCAGATGACCCCTGCGGACAGGTCCGGCCTGGAGGCGGCCCTGAGCGCCGAAGTGGACGGTGAAGTCCGCTTCGACGCGGGCAGCCGAGGCGCCTACGCCACGGACGGTTCGAACTACCGGCAGGTCCCGCTGGGCGTCGTCGTGCCCCGCACCGTCGAGGCGGGAGCCCGGGCGGTGTCGGTGTGCGCGCGCTTCGGCGCCCCCGTCCTCTCCCGGGGCGGCGGCACCAGCCTCGCCGGCCAGTCCACCAACACCGCCGTCGTGATCGACTGGAGCAAGTACTGCACGGGGGTGCTCTCCGTCGACCCCGAAGGGCGCACCTGCGTGGTCGAGCCCGGCATCGTGCTGGACGAACTCAACCGGCGACTCGCCCGCCACAAGCTCCAGTTCGGGCCGAAGCCGTCCACCCACAGCCACTGCGCGCTCGGCGGCATGATCGGCAACAACTCCTGCGGCGCCTCCGCCCAGGCCTACGGCAAGACCGTCGACAACATCCGCCGCCTGGAGATCCTCACCTACGACGGGCAGCGCGCCTGGGTCGGACCCACCCCGCCCGACGAACGCGCCCGGATCATCGCCGGAGGCGGCCGGCTCGCCGAGATCTACGCGGGCCTCGACCGCATCGCCACCGAGTACCTGGCCGACATCCGCCGCGGCTACCCCAAGATCCCCCGCCGGGTCTCCGGCTACAACCTCGACTCGCTGCTGCCCGAGAACGGCTTCGACGTCGCCAGGGCCCTCGTGGGCAGCGAGGGCACCCTGGTGACCGTCCTGCGCGCCGAACTCGACCTCGTCCCGGTGCCGGCGTACCAGTCCCTGCTCGTCCTCGGCTACGACGACATCTGCGCCGCCGCCGACGACGTCCCCCGCCTGCTGGAGCACTGCTCGCCCAGCCAACTGGAGGCCCTCGACGGGCGCATGGCCCAGCTCATGCGCGAGGAGGGCGCCTTCCTGGAATCCCTCGACAACCTCCCCGAGGGCGACAGCTGGCTGCTGGTGCAGTACAGCGGCGACAGCCAGGAGGACGTCGACGAACAGGCGCACGGGCTGCTGCGGGCCCTCGGCCGCGGTGAGAAGGAGGCGAGCGTCGCCTTCTCCGACGATCCCGAACGCGAGCAGAAGATGCTCAAGGCCCGCGAGGCCGGACTCGGCGTCACCGCCCGCCCGCCGGACGACCGGGAGACCTGGGAGGGCTGGGAGGACTCCGCCGTACCGCCCGAGCGGCTCGGCGACTACCTGCGGGACCTGAAGGGCCTGTTCGCCGAGTTCGACTACGACCACCCGTCCCTGTACGGCCACTTCGGGCAGGGCTGCGTCCACACCCGCATCCCCTTCGGGCTGAAGACCGCCGAGGGCGTGGCCGACTTCCGCCGCTTCCTGGAGCGCGCCGCCGACCTCGTCTCCTCCTACGGCGGCTCGCTCTCCGGCGAGCACGGGGACGGCCAGGCCCGGGGCGAGCTGCTCACCCGCATGTTCGGGGAACGGCTCGTCACCGCGTTCGGCGAGCTGAAGGCCCTCTTCGACCCGGACGACCGGATGAACCCCGGCAAGATCGTCCACCCCAACCCGGTCGACGGACAGCTGCGGCTCGGCCCCGCCTGGCGGCCCGCCACCCCGGAGACCCACTTCGGTTACCCGGAGGACGACCACTCCTTCAACCGCGCGGTCATGCGCTGCGTCGGCATCGGCAACTGCCGCGGCCACTCCGGCGGCGTCATGTGCCCCTCCTACCGGGCCACCATGGAGGAGGAGCACTCCACGCGCGGCCGGGCCCGGCTGCTGTTCGAGATGCTCGACGGACACGCCGACTCCGCGATCAAGGACGGCTGGCGGTCCACCGCCGTCCACGACGCCCTCGACCTCTGCCTGGCCTGCAAGGGCTGCAAGTCCGACTGCCCGACCGGCGTGGACATGGCCACCCTGAAGGCCGAGTTCATGTCCCACCACTACGAGGGCCGGCTGCGCCCCATGGCCCACTACTCCATGGGCTGGCTGCCCCTCTGGGCCCGGCTTTCGCGGGCCGCTCCGTCCCTGGTCAACTCGGCGCTCCACGCGCCCGGCCTCGCCCGCCTGGGCAAGCGGCTGGCCGGGATCGACGAGGCCCGCCCGGCACCCGTGTTCGCCGAGGAGTCCTTCCTCCAGTGGTGGCGGGCACGCGACCGGGAGGAACCCGACCCGGCCGACCCGCGCACCGTCGTCCTGTGGCCCGACACCTTCAGCACCTACTTCCACCCGTCCATCGCCCGGTCGGCCGTCCGCGTCCTGGAGGACGCCGGCTTCCGCGTCGCCGTCCCCACCCGGCCGGTGTGCTGCGGCCTCACCTGGATCTCCACCGGCCAACTGCCCACCGCCAAAAAGGTGCTGCGCCACACCCTCGACGTGCTGCGCCCCTATCTGGAGGCCGGCACCCCGGTCATCGGCCTGGAGCCCTCCTGCACGGCAGTCTTCCGCTCCGACGCCCCCGAGCTGATGCCCGGCGACCAGGACGTGCAGCGGCTCGCCGCCCGGACGCGCACCTTCGCCGAGCAGCTCGTCCACCACGCCCCCGACGACTGGGAGCCGCCGCGACTGGCCCGGCAGGCGACCGTGCAGACCCACTGCCACCAGCACGCCATCATGAAGTTCGACGCCGACCGCGAACTCATGCGCCGTGCCCACCTCGACGCCGAGGTGCTCGACGAGGGCTGCTGCGGCCTGGCCGGCAACTTCGGCTTCGAACGCGGCCACCACGAGGTGTCCATGGCCGTCGCCGAGCAGGGCGTCCTGCCCGCCGTCCGCGGGGCCGCCCCGGGCAGCCTCGTCCTCGCCGACGGCTTCAGCTGCCGTACCCAGATCGAACAGGGCGGCACCGGCCGCCGCGCCCTCCACCTCGCCGAGGTCCTCGCCCTCGCCCTCGACGGCACCCTGCCCAGCGACCGCCCCGAGCGGCTGGCCGACCGCCCCGCCGAGCCGTCCCGCACGGTCCGCTGGGCGACGACCGCCTCCGTGGCCGCCCTCGCCCTGGGTGCCGTGGGAGCCGTGGGCGCGCTGCGGCAGCCGAGGAGGTGACCGTGAGCGCCCAGCCGGCCGTCGAGGCCGTGGACACCGCCGTCTACACCGTGCCCACCGACGCCCCCGAGGCGGACGGCACCCTCGCCTGGGACAAGACCACCCTCGTCCTGGTCACCGTCCGCTCCGGCACCACCACCGGGCTCGGCTACACCTACGCGCCCGCCGCCACCGCCCACCTCGTCCGCGAACTCCTCGCCGGCACCGTCACCGGCCTCGCCGCCCACGACGTGCCGCGCGCCAACGAGCGGATGAGCCGGGCCGTGCGCAACGCCGGACTGCCCGGCGTCGCCGCCCAGGCGATCGCCGCCGTCGACATCGCCCTGTGGGACCTCAAGGCGCGACTGCTCGGGCTGCCCCTCGTCCACCTGCTGGGCGCCGCCCACGACGAGGTCCCCGTCTACGGCAGCGGCGGCTTCACCACCTACGACGGCGCCCGGCAGGAGCGCCAGCTGCGCGGCTGGGCCGAGGAACAGGGCATCCCCCGCGTCAAGATCAAGATCGGGGAGTCGTGGGGCGCCCGGGAGGAGCGCGACCTGGAACGCGTCGCCCGCGCGCGGGCGGCCGTCGGCGACACCGTCGAGCTGTACGTCGACGCCAACGGCGGCTACACCGGCGGCCAGGCCCTGCGCCTCGCCGACGCGCTCGCCGACCAAGGCGTCACCTGGTTCGAGGAACCCGTCTCCTCCGACCACCTCACCACCCTCGCCGACATCCGCCGCCGCACCCCGATCGACGTCACCGCCGGCGAATACGGCTACACCCTCCCCTACTTCGAGCACATGCTGGCCGCCGGGGCCGTCGACTGCCTCCAGGCCGACGTCACCCGGTGCGGTGGCATCACCGTCTGGCTGCGCGCGGCCGCACTCGCCCACGCGCGCGGGATCGACGTCTCCGGGCACTGCGCCCCGCACGCCCACGCCCACGTGGCCGCCGCCGTACCCAACCTGCGCCACCTGGAGTGGTTCCACGACCACGTCCGCATCGAGCGGCTCCTGTTCGACGGCGTCCTCGACCCCGGCGGCGGCAGCATCACCCCGGGCGCCGACGGGACCCCCGGCCTCGGCCTGACCCTCGCCGAGGAGCGGGCGGCGCCCTACCGGGTCGAGTGACCGACACCGCACACGCAGGAGGAAAGGAAGACCATGCCCACCGTCGTCATCACCGGTGCCAGCGCCGGCATCGGCCGCGCCACCGCCCGCCTCTACGCCCGGCGCGGCGCCGACGTCGTCCTGGTCGCACGCGGCGAGGGCGGCCTGGAGGCGGCGGCCGACGAGGTCGCCGCCCTCGGCGGCCGGCCCCTGGTGCACGTCGCCGACGCGGCCGACCCGGCCCAGCTGGAGGCCGCCGCCGAGGCCGCGGAGAAGACCTTCGGCCCCATCGACGTATGGATCAACTGCGCGTTCTCCACCGTGTTCGCCCCGTTCGAGGAGATCACGGCCGAGGAGTTCAAGCGCGTCACCGAGGTGACCTACCTCGGTTTCGTCAACGGCACCCGCACGGCCCTGAAGCGCATGCTGCCCCGCGACCGCGGCACCATCGTGCAGGTCGGCTCCGCGCTCGGGGAACGGTCGATCCCGCTGCAGTCGGCGTACTGCGGGGCCAAGCACGCCATCAACGGCTTCACCTCCTCCCTGCGCACCGAACTGCTGCACCGGGGCAGCAACGTGCACGTCACCGTCGTCCAGATGCCCGCCGTGAACACCCCCCAGTTCGAGTGGGTCCGCTCCCGGCTCGCCAAGCACCCCATGCCCGTCCCGCCGATCTACCAGCCGGAGGTCGCCGCGCGGGGCGTGCTGTACGCCGCCGACCACCCGCACCGCAAGCAGTACTACGTCGGCGCGTCCACCGTCGCCACCATCTGGGCCAACCGGCTCGTCCCCGCGCTGCTCGACCGCTATCTGGCCCGCACCGGCTTCGACTCCCAGCAGACCGACCGCATCCCGCCGGCCGGCCTGGACAACCTCTTCGCACCGGTCGACCGGGAACCCGCCGACGACCAGGGTGCCCACGGCGCCTTCGACGACACCGCACACGCCCGCTCCTGGCAGGAGACCCTGCTCCGGCACCCCGCGGCGACCGCCCTCGGCGCCGGCGCCGCCCTGCTCGGCACCGTGAGCGGCCTGCGCCGCCTGACCTCCCGAGCCGCCTAGGCTGGGGGTGTGCGCCTCCTGCTGATGTCCGACACGCACCTGCCCCAGCGGGCCAAGCGGCTCCCGGAGCGGCTGCTCGCCGAACTCCCGCGCGCGGACGTGGTGTTCCACGCCGGGGACTGGGTCGACACCGCCACCCTCGACCTGCTGGAGAGCCGCAGCCGCCGGCTGGTCGCCGTGTACGGCAACAACGACGGCCCCGAGCTGCGTGCCCGGCTCCCCGAGGTGGCCCACGCCGAGCTGGGCGGCCTGCGCTTCGGCGTCGTCCACGAGACCGGCCCCGCCCAGGGCCGCGAGGCCCGCTGCGCCGCCCGCTTCCCCGACCTGGACGTCCTCGTCTTCGGGCACAGTCACATCCCCTGGGACACCACCGCACCCGGCGGCCTGCGCCTGCTCAACCCCGGCTCCCCGACCGACCGCCGCCGCCAGCCCCACTGCACCTACCTGACGGCGACGGTGGCCGACGGGACGCTCACGGACGTCACCCTGCACCGGCTGCCCAGGCCCTGACGGCCGGCCGTGCGAGGATGCCGGGATGATCTCCCGCGCCGGCATACCCGACGTCGTACCCGCGGGCCGCATGGCCGGCCGCGAGCAGCCCGGCCTGGACCTGCCGGGCGGCCCCCGGCTGCGGCCCTGGCGGGCCGAGGACGCCGGCGCGCTGGTCGCGGCCGGACAGGACCCCGCGATCCGGCGGTGGAACCTGTTCACCGTGGCCGACCGCGCGGACGCCCGCACCCGGATCGACCGCATGCACGCGCGGTGGAGGGCCGAGACCGGTGCCGTGTGGGCCCTCGCCCGGCCGGACGGCCCGGCCGTCGGACTCGTCGGGCTCAACGACATCGACCTGGCGGGTGGCAGCGCCGAACTCGTCTACTGGCTGCTGCCGGAGGCGCGCGGCGCCGGCCTCGCCGTCACGGCCACCCGGCGGCTCTCCCGGTGGGCCCTCACCGACCTGGGCCTGCACCGGCTGCGGCTGTGCCACTCGACGGCCAACCCCGCGTCCTGCCGGGTGGCGCGTCAGGCCGGCTTCACCTTCGAGGGCACCCAGCGCAGCGCCCTGCTGCACGCCGACGGCCGGCACGACCAGCACCTGCACGCGCGCGTGGCCGGCGACCCCGAGTAGTACGCGCGGGGGGATTGCCGGTGCGGTATGGCAGCCGTGGAGTTGCGGCCAGGGAGGCGGTGATCGGGAGAGGAGGGCGGCCGCCTCAGGCTCCACCGCCGGCCGCCTCAGGCCCAGCCGCCGGTCCCGGGGCGCGCCGGGGGCTTCTCGGTCCGGTCGGTCGGGGGCGTCGGCTCGTGCCGGGCGATGTCCGGGTGCCGGCACCTCACCCCACGCCCCGAGGGTGAATCGCCCCCGTCGTCCCGCTCAGCGGGGCCCCGCTGCCACCCCAGCGCAGGGCCACGATCTCCGCCGCCACCGACACCGCCACCTCCTCCGGCGTACGGGCCCCGAGGTCCAGGCCGACCGGGGAGCGCAGGCGGGCCAGTTCCCGGTCGGTGAGGCCGCACTCGACCAGGCGGCGGAGCCGGTCGTCATGGGTGCGCCGGCTGCCCATCGCCCCGATGTACGCCGCCGGCCGCCGCAGCGCCTCCCGCAGCACCGGCACGTCGAACTTCGGGTCGTGGGTGAGGACGCAGATGACCGTCCGCCCGTCGGTGCGCGTCCCGCGCAGATACCGGTGCGGCCAGTCCACGACGACCTCCACGCCCTCCGGGAACCGCCGTGGCGTGGCGAACACCGGCCGGGCGTCGCACACGGTCACCCGGTAGCCGAGGAAGTCCCCGAGCCGGGCCACGGCGGCGGCGTAGTCGATGGCACCGAACACCAGCATGCGCGGCGGCGTAGCGAAGGACTGCAGGAAGACGGTCACCGTGTCCTCGCGCCGCTCGCCGTGCGGTCCGTAGTGCCTCAGGCCCGTCGCGCCGAGCGCGAGTTCGCCGCGCGCGTCGGCGGCGACGGCCACGTCGAGCCCGCGCGTGCCCAGGCTGCCGGCGGCCGTGCGCGGCCACACCGCGAGGGTGGCCCCGCGCTGCGCCGGCCCGTCGACCACGGTGGCCGCGGTGACCGGCTCACCGCCCGCGACGGACGCGGCGACCGCGCCGAACACCGGGTCCCGGGCCCGGGTCACCGGCCGTACCAGCACGGTGATCCCGCCCCCGCAGGTGAGGCCGACCGCGAAGGCGTCCTCGTCGCTGTAGCCGAACGACTCCAGCCGTACGGCGCCGCTCTCGACGACCTCCTGGGCCAGCTCGAACACCGCGCCCTCCACACAGCCGCCGGACACGCTGCCGACCACCTCGCCGTCCGGCCCGACCGCCAGCGCGGCGCCGGGCCCGCGCGGCGCGCTGTGGCCGACCGAGACGACCGTGGCCAGCCCGAACGGCACCCGGGCGGCGTACCACCGGTTGAGTACGGGGAGAATCTCGCGCATCGTCCGCTCCTCGGCTCAGCCCCCGCCACGGGCCTCCCGTTGAACGTTAATCCGTTGGCGCCGCGACCGCCGTTCTGCTGCACTGCACCGGTCGGTCTTCCCAGACAGCCAGGAGCGAAGATGCGCGCTGCGTCCATGTCCACCCCGGCAGCAACGGCCCCCTCTCTCAAGGACATGACGTTCCGTGCACTTGCTCAATCTGGGAATCCTCGCGCACGTCGACGCAGGTAAGACCAGCCTGACCGAACGGCTGCTGCACACCGCCGGTGTGATCGACGAGATCGGCAGCGTCGACGCCGGCAGCACCACCACCGACACCCTCGCGCTGGAGCGGCGGCGCGGCATCACGATCAAATCCGCCGTCGTGTCGTTCCCGCTCGACGGCGTCACCGTCAACCTGATCGACACCCCCGGTCACCCGGACTTCATCGCCGAGGTGGAGCGGGTGCTCGGCGTGCTCGACGGTGCCGTCCTGGTCGTCTCCGCCGTCGAGGGCGTCCAGGCGCAGACCCGCGTGCTGATGCGCACCCTGCGCCGGCTGCGCATCCCCACCCTGGTCTTCGTCAACAAGATCGACCGGCGCGGTGCCCGGGACACCGCCGTACTCGACCAGATGGCCGAGCGGCTCGCCGTACCGGTCGTCCCGATGGGCACGGCCGCCGGGCTCGGCACGCGAGCCGCCCGGTTCCGCCCCGGCCTCGGCCCGGCGGCGCTGGAGGCGCTGGCGGACCGGGACGACGGTCTGCTCGCCGCCTACCTCGACGGTACGGTCCCCGAGGCCCGGCTGCGCCGCGTCCTGACGGCACGGACCCGTGACGCCTCGGTCCACCCGGTGTACTTCGGCTCCGCGATCACCGGCGCCGGCGTACCCGAGCTGATCGACGGCGTCGAGCGGCTGCTCCCGCCCGCAGCCGGCGACCCGGACGCCCCCGTGTCCGGCACGGTCTTCAAGGTCGAGCGGGGCCCGGCGGGGGAGAAGGTGGCCTACGCCCGCCTCTTCACCGGCACCCTGCGCGTCCGCGACCGGATCCCGTTCGGGGACGGCCGCCGCAGCGCCGGCACCGAAGGACGCGTCACCGCGCTCAGCGTCTTCGAGCACGGCACGGACACCCGGACGGACAGCGCCGGGGCGGGCCGGATCGTCAAGGTGTGGGGCCTCGGCGGCGTCCGCGTCGGCGACGCGCTGGGAGCGCCGGGGCGGTCGTACGAGCACCACTTCGCGCCGCCCACCCTGGAGACCGTCGTCGTGCCCGGCCCCGGTACCGACCGGCGCTCCCTGCACCTCGCGCTCACCCAGCTGGCCGAACAGGACCCGTTGATCGGCGTCCGCCACGACGCGCTGCGCGGGGAGACCTCGGTGTCCCTCTACGGCGAGGTGCAGAAGGAGGTCCTCCAGGCCACCCTCGACGACGAGTACGGCCTGGACGTCACCTTCCGCGAGACGACGACCCTGTGCGTCGAACGGCCGGCCGGCACCGGACACGCCGTCGAGTTCAACAAGAAGGACCCCAACCCCTTCCTCGCCACCGTCGGCCTGCGCGTGGACCCCGCCCCGCCCGGCGCGGGCGTCGCGTTCCGGCTGGAGGTGGAGCTGGGCTCGATGCCGTACGCCTTCTTCAAGGCCGTCGAGGACACCGTCCGGGAGACGCTCGGCCAGGGGCTGCACGGCTGGCAGGTCACCGACTGCACGGTCACCCTGACCCACTCCGGCTACTCGCCCCGGCAGAGCCACGCCCACCAGGGCTTCGACAAGAGCATGTCGAGCACCGGCTACGACTTCCGGGGACTGACCCCGCTGGTCCTGATCGAAGCGCTGCGCCGCGCCGGCACCCTGGTGCACGAGCCGGTGCACCGCTTCCGGCTGGAGGCGCCGGCCGACACGCTCGGCGCGCTGCTGCCGGTGCTGGCCCGGCTCGGCGCGGTACCGGAAAACACCGGCACGCGGGCCGCGGTCTGTGTGCTGGAGGGCACGGTGCCGGCCGCCCGGGTGCACGCGCTGGAGAAGCGGCTGCCGGGGGTGACCCGGGGCGAGGGTGAACTGGAGACGGCTTTCGACCACTACGCGCCGGTCACGCGCGGCACGGTCCCGAGGCGCCCGCGTACCGACCACAACCCGCTGAACCGGAAGGAGTACCTGCTGAACGTGACCCGCCGGGCGGGGGAGCGGACCACGTCCTGACCACCCCCTGACCAATCGTCAACTTACTCACAGGTCAGAAACTCTTGACGCTCCCGGGGCGGCATCCGACTGTGGTGAACATGCCGAATTTCCGCGTGCGTCTGCTGGCCGTCCTGGTCGTCCTCGGCGGATCCCTGACGGTGGCGGGTGTCCCGCCCGCCACCGGAGCCACCGACACCCCCACCGACTCGCTCTGGTTCGACGGCGCTCCGCTGACCGTGCGGGACGGCCGGTTCACCGACGGCCGGGGCCGCGAGATCGTGCTGCGCGGCTACAACGTCTCCGGCGAGACCAAACTGGAGGAGAACGGCGGCCTGCCCTTCGCCTCGGCCGCCGACGCCCGGAAGTCCGCTGCCGCGCTGCGCGCCCTCGGCGGCGGCAACGCGGTCCGCTTCCTGCTGTCATGGGCGCACGCCGAGCCGGTACGCGGCCAGGTGGACACCGCCTACCTGGACGCCGCGACCGAACAGATGCGTGCCTTCCTGGACGCGGGCATCCGGGTCCAGCCCGACTTCCACCAGGACCTCTTCTCCCGGTACCTGTTCGACACGGGCAGCTGGTACACCGGCGACGGTGCCCCCGAGTGGGCCGTCGACGCGGGGAGTTACCCGAAGGAGTCCTGCGGCATCTGTCTCTTCTGGGGCCAGAACATCACGCAGAACGGGGCCGTGCAGAAGGCCCAGTACGACTTCTGGCACAACGCCCACGGAGTGCAGGACGCCTTCCTGGCCACCGCCCAGACCACCATGGTCCACCTGCGCCGGCACCTGAGCGACGCCGAGTTCGCGGGCATCACCGGCTTCGACCCGTACAACGAGCCGTACGCCGGCGGCTACGACCCCGGGCAGGACTCCCGCACCTGGGAGCGTGACCTGCTCTGGCCGTTCCACGTCAGGTTCCGCGCCCGCATGGACGCCGCCGGCTGGCAGGACAAGCCCGCCCTCGTCGAGCCGAACCTCTTCTGGAACGCCGGCATCTCCACCCGGAAACAGGAGGGCGGCCTGCTGGACGCGGGCACGCTCGGCCCGGACTACGTGTTCAACACCCACTTCTACGACCAGAAGGCCATCTCCGGCATCCTGATGTGGGGCAAGGCGGCCGACGGCCAGTACGCCGCCGACTTCGCCACCGTCCGCGACCGCGCCGCGACCGCCGGCACCGCGGCCCTCGTCAGCGAGTTCGGCCACCCCCTGTCCGGCACGGTGTCCGACAAGGCGCCGACCGTCCTGAAGGCCATGTACCAGGCCCTCGACTCCCGCCTGAAGGGGGCAGGTTGGTGGACCGCCCCGGCCACCTCCGGCCCGGTGCTGTCCGGCACCCAGTGGCAGTGGGACCTCTACAACGGCCGGCACCACGAGCTGATGAACGGCAACCCCGGCAAGGCGCTCACCGCCGGGGACGCCTGGAACGACGAGGACCTGTCGGCGGTGCGGCTGGACGACTCCGGGAGCGTCACCCTGCGCCAGGACGCCCGCCTCCTGGACCGCCTCTACCCGAGCGCCACGGCCGGCACGGCCCTCGCCTTCACCTACGAGGACCGCTCCCGGGACGGCTCCACCACCCTCACCTGGAACCCGGTGCCGGCGTCGCTGCCGAACGTGGCGAAGCTCGTTGGCTCGGGGCAGTACGGGCTGCTGGTGTGGCGCTCGGGCGACGGCACGGCACCCACCGAACTGCATCTTCCGGCGTCCTTCCCGACCGCCGCGACCACGGTCGTCTCCGACCTCGGCGCGGTCCACGCCCCGCCCGCGTACACCTCCGCCACCCCGGTCGCCGTGGCCCGGGAACCGGGCGGTACGGGCAGCCGGCGGCTGCTGCTCACCGACGCGGACTCCGGCGTCCTGCACTACGCCCTGGTCACCAACGGCACCGCGGCACCCCCGGCGGAGCTGCTGAGCGCGGCGAAGGCGGAGCTGGCCGGATGGGCGGCGGCGCGGTTCTGACGGCACGGGTGTGGCCTCCGGGGCGAGTGGGGGCACCCCGGAGGCCACGGCTCGGCCGGCGTCAACCGCCGTTCGGACCCGTCCAGTCGGACGGGACGTGCCCCAGCCGGACGCGCTGCGGATGGTCGCCGACCGGGACCGACGCCACCTTCCTGCCGGTGGCGAAGTCGATCGCCGTCACCTGGTCGGCGCCGCTCTCCGAGACGATGCAGTCCTTGCCGTCCCCGCTGACCGTCGCCCAGTACGGCTTCGACGCCGTGACCAGCGGCCCCTCCTGGAGCGTGGCCCGGTCGACCACGGTGGCGTAGTCGTCCATGGTGCCCGCCACGCACAGCTTGGTGCCCTCGGGGCTCATCGAGATGCCGTGGTGGCGCGAGTCGTTGACCCAGGTGGTGCGGTCCTCGCTGGTCGCCGGGTTCTTCGGCAGCGTCTTCACCCGGGTGATCTTGTCGCCGGCGACGTCGTACTCGAGGAAGCCGTTGAAGAACGACACCTGGAAGTACAGCTTGGACTCGTCGGGGGAGAACACGGCCGGGCGGACCGCGTCGGAGAAGTCCTTCAGCCCGTACGCGTCCAGCCGCTGCCGCATGTCGACGACCTTGACCTGCTGGTACGTCCTCG
Organism: Streptomyces sp. NPDC107654; assembly: GCF_055639035.1. Taxonomy (NCBI): domain Bacteria; kingdom Bacillati; phylum Actinomycetota; class Actinomycetes; order Kitasatosporales; family Streptomycetaceae; genus Streptomyces; species Streptomyces sp. NPDC107654. The sequence goes on along the minus strand of NZ_JBVKBI010000003.1, from coordinate 347,152 downwards.
CGTTCACCACCGTGATGCGCCGGTCACCCTTCGTCCAGTCCCAGCCGGGGTCGTCCAGCGCGGTGTTGACGTCACCGATCGACATGTTCCAGATGTACCTGCCGTCCCGGGTGAAGATGTTCTCGTGCGGCTTGTCGCCGGTCTTGAACGACCCCAGTTGCCTCCCGGTGCCGATGTCGAGGACGTGGACGGTGTTCGCGGTCGAGGCGGAGACCGCCACCCGGGTGCCGTCCGGGGAGACCGCCATGTGGTCGGCGCGGTAACCGGCGACCGGGAAGCGCCAGTTGACCTTTCCGGTGGCCAGGTCGATGGAGACGACGTCCGCGAAACTCGGCCGGGACACCACCACCGACCGGCCGTCCGGAGTCGAGTACATGTCGTCGGCGAACTGGTCGTGGCCCTCGCCGACGCTGTTGCGTATCGCCTGGAAGTAGATCCACTTGATCGGATCCGCGTTGATCTCCGCCATCCGAGCGTCCTTGTCCGGGACGACGTCGATCCGGCCGATCTTCGCGAAGTCGCCGGAGGAGCGGATGACATCGGCGGTGCCGTCCCAGTTGTTGCCGACGAACAGCACCTCGCGCAGCCCGTCCGGGGCGGCCGCGCCTGCGGAGGCGGCGGTCGCCGGGGCGGCGGCGGTCAGGACGAGGGCGGCGGCCACGGAGCACAGGTGCCTGGTTCTGGAGGCAGCCATGACGGCTCTCTTTCCTCGGAGGAATCTGAACACGGGTGGCTTCACAGTGAACTTACTGAAAAGTAAGGAAGGGGGCGCCTTCTCGACAAGATGTGTGCACGACAAGATTGGGGTGATCGGTGAGGCGACGGAGGGGGACGCGTGGGGGGCAGGCTCAGAGCGCCGACGGGACGCTACGGCGGACGCTCCGCCGAGGAACGGCAGGCCGAGCGCCGCCGCCGCTTCCTCGACGCCGCACTGCGCCTGTTCGGCGACACGCCCGGCTACCGGGGCACCACCGTGGCCGCGCTGAGCCAGGCGGCGGGCCTGTCCACGCGCCAGTTCTACGAGGAGTTCCGCACCCTGGAGGACGTCCTCGCCGCCCTGCACCTGGAGGTCAACGGCCGGGCCGAACAGGCCGTCCTGGACGCCCTCGCCACCGCCGGTGGCCTGCCGCTCGCCGAGCGCGCCACCGTGCTCTTCCGGGCCTACGCCCACGGCGTCACCAGCGACCCGCGCCGCATCCGCATCGCGTTCGTGGAGATCGTCGGGGTCAGCCCGCGCCTGGAGGAACAGCGCCTGGCCCGCCGCGCCCGCTGGGTCGACCTCATCCGCGCCGAGGCGGACGCCGCCGTGGCCCGGGGGGAGGCGGCACCGCGCGACTACCGCCTCGCGGCCACGGCCTTCATCGGCAGCGTCAACGGTCTCCTGCACGACTGGACGGCCGGCTGGGTGGACGCCACGCTCGACGAGATCGTGGACGAGCTGGTCCGGCTGCTGCTGGGCATGCTCCGGCCCGGGGGCTGGCGCCCCGCGCGCCCCTGACACCCGGCCCGCGCGGCCGGGCCGGCCGGGTCGGCGGGACGCCCGGCCGGGCTCGGCGCGCGCGATCGGGCCGGAGCTGGTCTGCTGGTGCGGGGGACCGTCGTACCCGTACCCCGGAGTGATGCATGAGTACCTATCGAGTCGCGCAGGTCACCGCGCCGGGCGGCGCGTTCGAGCTGGTCGAGCGCGAGGTGCCGCGGCCCGGACCCGGCCATGTGCGGATCGCCGTCGAGGCGTGCGGGATCTGCCACAGTGACACCCTCTTCGTCAACGGCTCAGTACCCGGCGTCACCTTCCCCGTGGTGCCCGGGCACGAGATCGCCGGCCGCGTGGAGGAGCTCGGCGAGGGCGCCCAGGACTGGGGCTACCGGGCCGGCGACCGGGTGGCGGTCGGCTGGTTCGGCGGCAGCTGCGGCCACTGCGTGCCGTGCCGCCAGGGCGACTTCATCGAGTGCACCACCCTCAAGGTGCCCGGATGGGCCTACGACGGAGGCTTCGCCGACAAGGTGATCGCGCCCGTCGACGCCCTGGCCCGCGTCCCCGACGCGCTGGCGGCGGCCGACGCGGGCCCCATGGCCTGCGCGGGCGTGACCACGTACAACGGGCTGCGGCACAGCCCGGCCCGGCCCGGGGACCTGGTCGCGGTCCTCGGCCTCGGCGGCCTCGGCCACCTCGGCGTCCAGTACGCGGCGGCGATGGGCTTCGAGACCGTGGCGATCGCCCGGGGCGCGGAGAAGGCCGACTTCGCCAAGCAGCTCGGCGCGCACCACTACGTGGACAGCACGTCCGGCACCCCGGTCGCCGAGGCCCTGCAGTCCCTCGGCGGCGCCAGGGCCGTGCTGGCCACCGCCGGGAACTCCGAGGCCATCTCGGCCACCGTGGACGGCCTCGCCCACCGCGGGGAGCTGGTGGTCATCGGAGCGGACGCCCAGCCCCTGGGCATCAGTCCGTTCCAGGTGATCATGGGCAGCCGCGTGGTCCGCGGGCACGCCTCCGGCACCTCACGGGACGTCGAGGACACCATGGCCTTCAGCGCCCTGCACGGCATCCGCCCGATGACCGAGACGGTTCCGCTGGAGCAGGCCGGAGAGGCGTACGAGAAGATGCTCGCCGGCGCCGCCCGGTTCCGGATGGTGCTCACCGCCGGCTGACACCCCGGGGCCGCCTCAGCCGCCCAGCCGGTCCAGCGCGGCCAGCACCGGCGCGGCGCCGTCCTCGGCCCGGACAAGCGCACCCAGGGCGCGGGCGCGCCGCCGGTACGCCGGCTCCCGGCTGGCCCGCACCAGCGCCGCGGCCAGCGCGTCCACGCTCAGGCGGCGCAGCGGTACGACGGCCGGGGCGACCCCGAGCGCGACCAGCCGGGCGGACCAGAAACCCGCGTCGAACTGGACCGGCACCGGCACGGCCGGCACCCCGGCGCGCAGCCCGGCCGCCGTGGTGCCCGCGCCCGCGTGGTGGACCACGGCGGCCATCTCCGGGAACAGCAGCGAGTGCGGCACCTCGTCGATGGTCAGCATGTCGTCCCCGTCCGCCGCCAGGCCGCCCCAGCCGCGCTGGATCACCCCGCGCAGCCCGGCCCGGCGCAGCGCCGCCACCACCCGCGCGCTGAGCCGCCCGGCATCCGGCACGGTGGCGCTGCCCAGCCCGACGAACACCGGCGGCGGCCCGGCGCCGAGGAACTCCCGCAGTTCCGCGGGGAGTCGTCGTTCACCGTCGTACGGCCACCAGTAACCGCCCACCTCCAGACCCGCCCGCCAGTCCCCGGGCCGGGGCACCACCAGCGGGCTGAAGCCGTGGTGCACCGGCCAGTTCCGCCGCTCCCGCGCGCGCCGCGCCGCACCGGTCCGCAGCGGGGGAAGGCCGAGCCGTTCCCGCAGGGCCGGGACGGCACCGGCGAAGACGTGCTCCACGGCCACGCCCACCCCCTGCCCGGCGAGCCGGTTGACCGGCCCGCCCCAGGAGCCGACGCCGAGCATCGCGGGGGCGAACTCCCGGGTGGCGGCCAGAGGTTGGAGATACACGCCGAGGCTCGGCAGGCACAGCCCCTCGGCGATCGTGTGCCCGAGCGGGGCCAGGGAGGCGGACAGCAGCAGGACGTCGCTGTCCCGCGCCGCGGCCACCAGGTCCTCGGTCAGCCGTCCCGCCAGGCGCCGCGCCAGGGCCACCACGCGCAGCAGCTTTCCGGCGTCGCTCGTACTGCGGTGCAGGCCTCGGCCACGCGGGGACTCCAGCTCCGCCCGCGGATCCACCGGCAGCTCGTGGAACCGCACCCCCGACCCGGTCACCAGCGGTGCGAAGCGCCCGTGTGTGACCAGGGTGACCTCGTGCCCGGCCCGGGCGAGCCGGTGTCCGAGCCCGGTGTAGGGGGCGGCGTCACCCCGGGAACCCGCCGTCATGATGGCAACGCGCACGACGGCCAGTATGGCCGTTCCACGCCGGGCCGTGCCTGGACGCGCACAACCCCGGTACCGGCAAGGGCACTTCCCTGGCGTTGCGGGCCGGCACGGGCGGCGCCGACCAGAGGTGGTCCCGGGCCGGACGGCCCGCGCCGGGCGGCGGCCACCGCCACCAGGACCACCGCGCCGCCCGGCCGTGCCGAGCCCGCCGGACGCGTGCGTCCCCGTTCCCGCCCGCCCGGTCGCGCTGAGCCCGCCGGACGCCTACGCCCCCGTTCCCGCCCGCCCGGCCGTGCCGAGCCCGCCCGACGCCTGCGTCCCCGGCCCGGCGACGAGGGCGGACGCCGCCCACGTCGAGTGCTCGTCGGCCCCGGAGGCCGCCTTCCCGAGAGCCGCCCCGGAGGCCGGGGTGCGGGCACGGGACGTCATGGGGGGGCAGCACCTGGATGCGCTGCCCTGCCCCCTTGCATCCCCACGGCCCCCCGCCCCTTGCGTCCCCACGGCCCCCGCCGCCCCCCTTGCGTCCTCACCGCCCCCGCCCCCGCGCCCCGCTCCGCTCAGGCCCCGAGTTGCCGGGTGGCGGCCTCCACGGTCTGCTCCAGCAGCGTGGCGATGGTCATCGGACCGACCCCGCCCGGCACCGGAGTGATCAACGAGGCCCGTTCCACGGCCGAGTCGAAGTCGACGTCGCCGACGTTGCCCGGGTTGTAGCCCGCGTCGACCACGACCGCGCCCGGCTTGATGTCCTGCCCGCGGATCAGCCGCGGCCGGCCGACCGCGGCCACGACGATGTCCGCATCGCGGACCGCCGCCGACAGGTCCCGGGTGCGCGAGTGGCAGTACGTCACGGTCGCGTCCCGGGCCAGCAGGAGCATCCCCGCCGGCTTGCCGAGGATCGCGCTGCGGCCCACCACCACGGCCCGCTTCCCCGACGGATCGACGCCGTACTCGTCCAGCAGCCGCACGATGCCGCCCGGCGTGCAGGAGACGAACCCCGGCAGCCCGAAGCTCATCGTGGCGAACGAGGCGAAGGTGACGCCGTCCACGTCCTTCTCCGGCGCGATCGCCTCGAACGCGGCCCGTTCGTCGACGTGGTCGCCCACCGGGTGCTGCAGCAGGATCCCGTGCACACCCGGATCGGCCGACAAGTCCCGCAGCACGCCGACGAGTTCGGCGGTCGTGGTGGCCGCGGGAAGGGCCACGTGCCGGGACTCGATGCCGGCCTTGCGGCAGCGGTTCTGCTTCATGCGGACGTACGTCACGGAGGCCGGGTCCTCGCCGACCAGCACGGTCGCGAGGCAGGGCGCGGTGCCGGTGCGCTCGGTGAGGCCGGCGGCCTTCCGCGCGGTCTTCTCGACCGTGCGGCGGGCGAGCGCGGTGCCGTCCATGAGACGGGCCTGGGTCATGCTGCACACTCCTGGGCTGGATCGACTCTCTCGCCCAGGCGCGCGGCAACCACCACGGACCGCTCCCCGGTGGTGCTCCACCTCAGCGCCAGTCACGGCCCGGGGACAGCGTAACCGAGCCGGCCCGGCCCGCGCCGAGAAGGTCCAGGTCAGCCGATCCGGACCCGTGCGCCCTTGCCGCCGGTGCCGGCCCCGTCCGCCGCCGGTCTACTCGTCCCAGGCCTGGATGATGAGCTGGTCGGCGATCTTGCCGTCCCGCAGGGTGACCATCGACTCGACCAGGACCCGGGTGCCGTCCGCGTACTCGCAGGACTCGCTGTAGGCGGCACGGTCGCCCTGCACGACGCACTGGTCCAGCCTGTGCGTCATGTCGCGGCTGTAGACGTCGTCCAGCAACTCGGCGATCTGGCCCCGGCCGTGCAGGACCGTCGGGTGGCTGGGCTGGTTGTTGCGGTCGACGATGCGGATCTCCGCGTCGTCCGCGTAGAGCGACAGCAGGTTGTTGCCGGTGTTCCCCTCGATGGCCCGGCGCAGTGTCTCGGTGTCGAAACCGGACCCCGTGGTGGTACCCATGGTGACCTCCTTCAGGTGCCCGCGGCCCGACCGGGAGCGGGCCTCACGGGCCCCCTCTCCGAGACTCCTCCGCCCCGGCGGCCACGGCAAGCGCTGCCGCCGCGCTCCGCCTCACGGGTGAGCGCGGCCCGCCGCCCGTGTCCGTCGGGGGCCCGCCGCCGTTGCTGAGGACATGATCTCAACACGACGTATCGCCGCCGCCGTCGGACTGGCCGCCGGGATCGCCGGTCTCGCCGCACCGCAGGCGAACGCGGCGGACACCGGCACACCGCTCGTCGGGAAGCTCGGCGTGCTGACCACGCTGGACTCGCTCGCCGGCGGTGACATCCCCGCACCGCAGCGGGACCGTGTCCCGCGGGTCTCCGAGCAGGTGGGGGAGCTGAAGCACCTCCGTGAGCTGAACCAGCTGAACCAGCTGGAGCAGGTCATCGCGCCCGCGGCGCCCCTGCTCGGACTGGTCGGCGCCATCCACTGACGAGACTTCGCGAGGTGAGGGCCGCCCCGGCCGGGGCGGCCCTCACCGCTGTGCGCGGGCGGTGCCGGCGTCCCCTGGCGGAAAGATCCACGATCACCCTCGTGGTCCGTCCCGCTACCGATCGGTCGCGCGTAGGGTCGGCCCGGAAGGCAACCGAGGGAAGGGACCAGACGATGGCGCAGGAAGTGCGCGGCGTGATCGCACCGGGCAAGGACGAGCCCGTACGGGTCGAGACGATCGTGGTGCCGGACCCGGGGCCCGGCGAAGCCGTCGTACGCGTCCAGGCCTGCGGGGTCTGTCACACCGATCTGCACTACAAGCAGGGTGGAATCTCGGACGACTTCCCCTTCCTGCTCGGCCACGAGGCCGCCGGTGTCGTGGAGTCCGTCGGCGAGGGCGTCACGGACGTCGCCCCCGGTGACTTCGTGATCCTCAACTGGCGTGCCGTGTGCGGGCAGTGCAGGGCCTGTCTGCGCGGCCGGCCCTGGTACTGCTTCGACACCCACAACGCGCGGCAGAGGATGACTCTCGCCGCCACCGGCCGGGAGCTGTCCCCGGCGCTGGGGATCGGCGCCTTCGCCGAGAAGACGCTCGTCGCGGCCGGCCAGTGCACCAAGGTCGACCCGGCCGTCTCCCCGGCGGTCGCGGGCCTCCTCGGCTGCGGGGTGATGGCCGGTATCGGCGCAGCGATCAACACCGGGGCTGTCGGCCGCGGCGACTCGGTCGCCGTCATCGGCTGCGGCGGAGTCGGCGGCGCGGCGATCGCCGGGGCGAGCCTGGCCGGCGCGGCGAGGATCATCGCCGTGGACATCGACGGCCGCAAGCTGGACAAGGCCCGCACGCTGGGCGCCACCCACACGGTCAACTCCAAGGAGACCGACCCGGTCGAGGCGATCCGCGAGCTGACCGGCGGCTTCGGGGCCGACGTCGTCATCGAGGCCGTCGGCCGCCCGGAGACGTACCGACAGGCTTTCTACGCCCGCGACCTCGCCGGCACCGTCGTCCTCGTCGGCGTGCCCACCCCCGAGATGAAGCTCGAACTGCCCCTGCTGGACGTGTTCGGCCGCGGTGGCGCCCTGAAGTCCAGCTGGTACGGCGACTGTCTGCCCACCCGGGACTTCCCCATGCTGATCGACCTCCATCTGCAAGGCCGCCTGCCGCTCGACGCGTTCGTCACCGAGACCGTCCGACTCGACCAGGTGGAGCAGGCGTTCGAGCGGATGCACCACGGGGACGTACTGCGTTCGGTGGTGGTGTTCTGATGACCGTACGCATCGAACGCCTCGTCACCTCCGGGCAGTTCACCCTCGACGGCGGCACCTGGGACGTCGAGAACAACGTGTGGATCGTCGGCGACGAGCGCGAGGTGATCGTCATCGACGCCGCCCACGACGCCGAGGCCATCGCCCGCGCCGTCGCCGGCCGGCGCCTCATCGCCATCGTGTGCACCCACGCCCACAACGACCACGTCAACGCCGCCCCGGAACTCGCCGATCTGACGGGCGCCACCATCTGGCTGCACCCCGACGACCTGCCGCTGTGGAAGCAGACCCACCCCCACCGCGACCCCGACCGGCACCTGCTCGACGGCCAGGTCATCGAGGCCGCCGGCGCCGACCTCACCGTCCTGCACACCCCCGGTCACGCCCCGGGCGCCGTCTGCCTGTACGACCCCGGACTCGGCACCGTCTTCACGGGCGACACCCTCTTCCAGGGCGGCCCCGGTGCCACCGGACGCTCCTACTCCCACTTCCCGACGATCATCGACTCCATCCGCAACCGCCTCCTCACCCTCCCCCCGGAGACCAAGGTCCTCACCGGGCACGGGGACGCCACCACCGTCGGCGCCGAGGCACCCCACCTGGAGGAGTGGATCGCCCGCGGCCACTGAGCCACGGAACGCCCCGCGAAAACCGACAGAGGATGTCCGGCTTCCCGGCGACAGTGAGCACGACAGCACATCGCACACATCGCACGCACGGAGGCCGGACATGTCAGGACCGCTGGAAGGCAGGGTGGCGCTGGTCGCCGGGGCGACCCGGGGCGCGGGCCGCGGCATCGCCGTGGAACTCGGCGCGGCCGGCGCCACCGTCTACGTCACCGGGCGCAGCACCCGCGCCCGCCGCTCCGAGTACGACCGCCCCGAGACCGTCGAGGACACCGCCGACCTCGTCACCGCGGCCGGCGGACGGGGCATCGCCGTGCCCGCCGACCACCTGGACAGGACCGCCGTACGCGACCTCGTGGACCGCGTCGCGGACGAGCGGGGCCGCCTCGACGTACTCGTCAACGACATCTGGGGCGGCGAGAAGCTCTTCGCGTGGGACACCCCCGTCTGGGAGCACGACCTCGACAAGGGGCTCCGGCTCCTCCGCCTGGCCGTCGAGACCCACGCCGTCACCAGCCACCACGCGCTGCCGCTGCTGCTGCGCCACCCCGGCGGGCTGGTCGTGGAGGTCACCGACGGCACCGCCGACTACAACCGCGACACCTACCGCGTGAACTTCTTCTACGACCTCGCCAAGGCGTCCGTCCTGCGCATGGCCTTCGCCCTCGGCCACGAACTCGGCCCGCGCGGCGCGACGGCCGTGGCGCTGACCCCGGGCTGGATGCGCTCGGAGATCATGCTCGAAGCGTTCGGCGTCCGCGAGGAGAACTGGCGCGACGCCCTGGAACGCGAGCCCCACTTCGCCATCTCCGAGACCCCCCGCTTCACCGGCCGGGCCGTCGCCGCCCTGGCCGCCGACCCGGACGTGTCCCGGTTCAACGGGCGGTCCCTCTCCAGCGGTGGCCTGGCGCGGGCGTACGGCTTCACCGACCTCGACGGCAGCCGGCCGGACGCCTGGCGGTACCTGGTCGAGGTGCGGGACGCGGGCAGGCCGGCCGATGTCACCGGATACCGGTGAGAACCCGGCGCCGTACCGGTGCCGGACGTCACCGGATCCCGTCGGACCCGGCTCCGTACCGGTGAAACCGGGCCCGGGGAGCCGTACCGTCGGCCCATGACTGATCCGACACGGTTCGCGGGGCACGGAGTTCTCGTCACGGGCGGCGGCCGCGGCATCGGCGCGGCCGTCGCCCGGCGCGTCGCCGAGGAGGGCGGCCGGGTGCTGGTCACCGACCGGGACCTGCCGGAAGCCGAGCGGACCGCCGCCGCGCTGCGCCGGGAGGGCCGCACCGCCGAGGCGTTCGCCTGCGACGTGGCCGACCGCACCGCCGTGGAGGCGGCCGTCGACCGCGCCGTCACCGCGTTCGGCTCCCTCGACGTGCTGGTCAACTGCGCCGCCCACTGCACCCCGGACGCACCGCGCTACGAGGAGGACGCCGACGACTCCTGGGCACGCGACCTCGACATCACCCTCACCGGCGCCCACCGCTGCTGCCGGGCCGCGCTGCCCCACCTCGCCGCCTCCGGCCGCGGGGCGATCGTGAGCATCGGCTCCGTCAACGGCCTGCAGGACTTCGGCAACCACGCCTACAGCGCCGCCAAGGCCGGTCTCGCCTCCCTCACCCGGACCCTCGCCGGGCACGCGGCGGCCCGGGGCGTCCGGGTCAACCTCGTGGTGCCGGGCACGGTCCGCACCTCGGCGTGGGAAGGACGCGAGGACGACCTCGACGCCGTCCGCGCCCTGTACCCGCTCGGCCGGGTCGGCGAACCGGAGGACATCGCCGCCGCGGTCGCCTTCCTCGCCTCCCGTGACGCCGCCTGGATCACCGGCACCACCCTCGTGGTCGACGGTGGCCTCACCGCCGTCAACACCGGCTTCCACGCGGCCGTACGACGCTCCTGACCGCCGCCGGCACCGGCCTCGCGCGCGGCGCGCACGACGTCCTCGCCGGCCCGCGTACGGCGTCCCGACCGCGCTCAGCCCGAGGCCGCCGCCAGTGCCCGCAGCACCCGCTCGGTATCGGCCTGGGTGGTGCGCCAGTTGCTGAACGCCGCGCGCAGCCCGGGCACCCCGCCGTACACCGTCGGGGTCACATAGGCCTCGCCGGACGCCGCGACCGCCCGGGCCAGCGCCGCCACCCGCTCAGGCGAGGGGTCCGCGGCGAGGGTGAAGCACACCACGTTGAGCCGGACCGGGGCCAACAGGCGCAGGCCCGGCAGCGCGTCGATGCCCGCGCCGAGCACGCGGGCCAGGGCCACGTTGCGTTCCACGATCTCCCGGTGCCCGGAGCGCCCGTACGCCACCAGTGAGAACCAGGCCGGCAGGGCCCGCAGCCGGCGCGAGTTCTCCGGGGTCAGATGCAGGAACTCCGGTTCGCTCTCGGGCAGGCCCAGGTACGGGGAGGCGTTGTGGAACACCGTCACCTGCAGATCGCGCCGCCGGGTGAACTGGACGGCCGCGTCATAGGGGACGTTGAGCCACTTGTGCAGGTCCACGCAGACCGAGTCGGCCGAGTCCAGTCCGTCGACCAGCGCGGCGTGCTCCGGGGAGAGCGCCGCGAAGGCACCGAACGCCGCGTCCACGTGCAGCCAGAAGTCGTACCGCTCCTTCAGCGCCGCGATCGCCCGCAGATCGTCGAAGTCGACGGTGTTCACGGTGCCCGCGTTCGCGACCACGACCACCGGCCGGCCCGCCCGCTCGGCCAGCGCCGCCTCCAGCGCGGTCACGTCGACGGCCTCGCGATTGCCGGGCAGCAGCGGGACCTGCCGCAGCCGGTCCCGGCCCAGGCCCAGTACGGACATCGCCTTCGTGATGCTGGAGTGGGGGCTGCCCGAGAGCACGTCGAGCGGGCCCAGCGCGGCGGTGCCCGCCCGGGAGACGTCCACGCCCAGCCGCTCACCGGCCCACTCCCGGCCGATCGCCAGACCGACCGTGTTGGACATGGTCGCGCCCGTCACGAACGCCCCGCTGTGCGCCTCGCCCAGCCCGAACAGCTCCCGCAGCCACGCCACCGTCTCCCGCTCCAGCTCCTGCGCCCAGGACCCGCCCGCCCCGGACAGGTTCTGGTCGAACGCGGACGTCAGCCAGTCCCCGGCCACGGCCGCGGGCGTCGCGCCTCCGGTGACGAAGCCGAGGTAGCGCGGACCGGCGGAGCCGGAGAAGCCGGGCGCCCACCGCTCGGCGAACCGGGCGAGCGCGCCGTCACCGCCCGCACCCCCCTCCGGGAGAGGATCCCGCCCGGGCACCGGCCCGGGCGCGGCGACCGGTCGCTCGGCCAGCCCGGTCACCTCCCGGGCGGCGAGATCACGGGCGGCCTGCAGCAGTTCGGGGAGCCGGGCGAGATCACCGGCGAGCGTGCGGTGCATGCGCCGCAGCGTAGACCGGAGCGACCGCCGGACACCTGGTACCCCGTTTCTCCACCGGGGGCGTCACGGCCTGAAGTTCACCGTTTCGTCACAGCCTGACCGAAACCACAACCCTGCCCCGCCCAGCCGGGTCTAGTAGTCACAGACCGAGGGAATCGCTGGAGAGCACCGGGGAGGCCCGGGCGAACGAACCGGCACAAGGCGAAGGGGAAGAGGCCGCCATGGGGGCAATACGCAGACGAGGCGTGGTAGCGCTGGGCGTCACGGGACTGGTGGCGCCGCTCGCGCTCGCGCTGACCGCGACGCCGGCGCAGGCCGCGAGCTGCACCACGCGGACGGGGCCGTACCAGAAGCAGGTGGAGAAGTTCCTGGGCCGGCCGGTCGACGGCAGGCAGTCCGCCGCCGACTGCCGGGCCGTCCAGGCCTTCCAGAACAAGCACGGCATCACACCGAACATCGGCTACGCCGGCCCCGTCACCTGGGGTGTGATGGATCTCATGAACAAGCAGAAGGCCGTCGGGAACAAGCCGAACCGGGACGGCAAGTGCCCGGTGAACAAGGGCCGGATCGCCTGCGTGAACCTCACGCTCCAGCTCAGCTGGATCCAGGACGGCAGCCGGCTCGTCTTCGGCCCCGTGCCGGTGCGCACCGGACGCGACGGCTACGAGACCCGCACCGGCCTGAAGAAGATCTACTGGCGTGACATCGACCACCGTTCGACCATCTACGACGTGCCGATGCCCTACAGCCAGTTCTTCGACGGCGGCCAGGCCTTCCACTCGGTGGGCCTGAGCATGTGGAACCCGCCGGGTTCGCACGGCTGCGTCAACATGACCACCACGGACGCCAAGAAGTACTGGTCCCTGCTGAGGAACGGCGACGACGTCTTCGTGTACGGCCGGAAGCCGGGCACCTGAGCCGGTGGTCGACATGCGAGGTCGGCGCGTTGACGTGATGAGCAACACGGTCCGCAATGTCCGGATTGCGGATACTTACTCACAGCGTCTTCACCTCGGTCGGCATATGCTTCACAGCATGTCCACCACTGTTGAAGCCGTCTCCGAGCGATCGGCCGCGGAGGTCAACGAGGAGATCCGGGCCCTGTGGCGCCGGTCGGGCGGGACACTGACCACCGAGCAGCGCGCGGAGTACCAGCGCCTCGTGATGGAGTGGGCCGCCGCGGCCCCGCACCGGGCGGCCTGACCGACCCCGCGCACCGCATCAGGGGCACCCGTGAGTGTACGGGTGCCCCTGTCGTCGTGCCCTTCCCGTCCGCTCAGCCCCACGTCGCCGAGTAGTGCCGCTGATACGCCTTGCGGTCCTGCTCGGCCCGGATGTACCGGGTCGCGACCAGCGCGATCAGGCTGCCCGCGATGACCAGCAGCCCCGGCCCGACGTTCCGGGTGTCCGTCAGCCGCGCCAGCAGGGTGCTGCCCTCCGACGCGCCCGTCACCGGTGCCGAGGAGCCCGGCGAGGCCGCGCTGGGGGCCATCGCGCCCTGGGCCCCGGCCGCCGACGGCGCGGGGGAGGGGGTGCCGCCAGGGGCGCCGCCCGCGTTCTGCGCCGACACGATCAGCCGGACCCCGAGCGCCGTCAGGGCCTTGGTCACCGGCTGGAAGAACGTCGTCCCGCCCGTCGTGCAGTCGCCGTTGCCGCCCGAGGTGACACCGAGCGCCACACCCTCGGAGAACATCGGGCCTCCGCTGTCCCCCGGTTCGGCGCACACGTTCGTCTCGATGAGCCCGGTGACCGTGCCCTCCGGGTAGTTGACGGTCGCGTTCAGCGCGGTGACCTGGCCGTCGTGCAGACCGCTGGTGCTGCCGCTGCGGAACACCCGCTGCCCGACCGCCGGATCGGCGGCCCCGGTGATCCGCACCCCCTTGCCGCCGCCGATCGCGACGACGTCGGCACCCGCCCCCGCCTTGCCGCCGTCGTACTGCACGAGCGAGAAGTCACTGCCCGGGAACGCGCTGTTCACCGTCGTGCCGAGCTGCCGGTTCCCCTGGTTGCCGGCGAACCAGGTGGACCCCGACGGCCCGCAGTGCCCGGCCGTCAGGATGAACTCCGACTGCCCGTTGGTGACGTTGAACCCCGCCGAGCAGCGACCGCCCGTCGACAGGATCGGCTGGGCGCCGTTCAGCCGTGTGGTGAACGCGCCCTTCGTCCGCTCCATGTGCACGAACCCGCCGATCCCCGCGGCGACCCGGCTCAGCCGGGACCAGTCACCGGCGGACACCGTGCGGTCCGCCCGCACCACCACCCGGTTGGTCCGGTAGTCCACCGCCCACGCCGTGCCCGGCACCCGGGGAGCCGAACGCAGCGTCGCCGTCGCCGACTTCAGCTCGTCCATGCTGTGCGGGACGACCTTCGCCTCGGCCCCGGCCCGCCGCACCTCCCGCGCAGCCGTCGCGTCGGTCACCGCCACCACCGGACGCCCGTCCGCACCGATCCAGCTGCCCGCCGTACGGGCGGTGCCGAGCCGCGCCGCGAGCGCGGCACCCGTGTCGCCCCTGGCGGCGAGCGGGCTGGCGGAGGCGGGAGGCGTCTCGCTCGCCATGGCCGCCTGGGTGACCATCGCACCCCCCAGGAGGAGACCGCCGACCGCCGCCAGCCGTGTCACTCGCCGGACGACCCGTCGTCGTGCGTGCCGCATGCATGGCTCCCGAAGCCGAACCCGAACGCGCGCTGCCCGTACCGGCACCGCGAGGCCCCCGTACCGTCGAGGGCCCGCACCTCCATACGGCGCCCGGGGCCACGGCGTTCACCGGCGGCGGACTCCCGCACCCGGTCAGTTCTTGCGGGCGACCCCGCCGAACATCGCGACCTCCTCCGGCTCGGCCCCGGCACCGTGCTCCGGGCGCCACCGCGAGCACGACACCACACCCGGCTCCAGCAGCTCCAGACCGTCGAAGAACCGGGCCACGTCCTCCGGCGTGCGCTGCGTCAGCTTCGGAGTGCCGTGCTCGTTCCAGAACTTCACCGCCTCGTCCACGTCCGGCATCGACGGGCTGGTGACGGTGTGCGACAGCACCAGATGGCTGCCCGCGGGCAGCCGGTCCGTCAACTGCCGCACCAGGCCGTACGGATCCTCCTCGTCACCGACGAAGATGACCACGCCGAGCAGCATCAACGCCACCGGCTCACTGAAGTCCAGGGTCTTCGCGGCGTGTTCGAGTATCGCGTCGACATTGCGCAGATCCTCGTCCAGATAGTCGGTACGGCCCTCCGGCGTGCTGGTCAGCAGGGCACGCGCGTGCGCCAGGACGAGCGGGTCGTTGTCGACGTACACGATCCGGGACTCCGGCGCGATCCGCTGCGCCACCTCGTGCGTGTTGTCGGCGGTGGGCAACCCGGTGCCGATGTCCAGGAACTGCCGGATGCCCACCTCGCCGGCCAGATGGCGCACGGCCCGGCCCAGGAAGCGCCGGTCGGCGCGCGCGTACTCCCCGATCCCCGGGTGCAGTTGCCGGATCTGGTCGCCGGCCGCACGGTCGACCTCGTAGTTGTCCTTGCCGCCCAGCCAGTAGTTCCAGATCCGGGCGGTGTGCGGCTGGCCGGTGTTGATACGGGCGCGCAGCGACGCGGCCACGTCGTTGGTGGCTGCCGGGTTGTCGGTCACGTGGGTCAGCTCCTGGATACCTGAGGGAGAACCTGCGGGAGGAACACCGTGCAGCACGCAATCTAGACGCCCGAGTCGATCTCCGCCGACCGGCCCGGGATTTCCGCGCCCGGAGCGAGCCGCGCCCAGCTGCGCGCGTCGCTCCACACCGACTGCGCACTCACGTAGGGGCGCAGACGGTCCGTCAGCTCCGGATCACCCACACCGGCCAGCTCGTCCGAGGCGATCCTGCGGGCGGCCCCGGCCAGGAAGTCGGCGATCTGCACCCGGGCGTCGTCCCGGGAGTCGACCAGCCGCAGTCCGGCCAGCGCGATCCCGTCCCGCCGCGCGGACTGCACGATCCGGGCGATCCGCCCCGGCGTCAGCGCGTTCTGCCGGTCGTGCACGAGCACCACCGGCCGCCCGCCCGCGCTCCAGTACGCGGCCGTGTGCCGGACCGCCGGGAACAGCGGATCGAGTACCGGGAAGAGGGCCGGCAGCGCCCGCATCCGGGCCCGGTAGTCCTCCGCCCGCGACCGGCCGGCGGCCACCCGGCCGAGGACCGCCGCGGCCCCGGATCCGGGAGCCGACCGTACGAGCCGGTCGACGACCGTGAAGAACGCCTCCCCGGTCGCGTCCTCGGACCCGCCCGGACCCACCCGCAGCAGTGCGTTGGCGGCCACCAGGAACTCCCGCCACCGCCCGGCACCGAAGAGCTCCGGCCCGTGCCGGTACAGGGCGACGGCGTCCTCCGGGTCGGCGGACAGCAGCCCCACGACCCGGTCCACGACCAGGAACGCCTTGTCCGTCAGGTGCACATGGGCCCGCCCGTGCACCGGCCCGCCCTCGGCCAGCAGCCACACCAGCACCGCCCGGTGTTTCCCGCGCAGCAGGTGACCCGCCTTGTACTCCTCGGCGGGCGAGCGGATCCGGCGCCGGACCTCCGCGACGCACTCCAGGGCCGCCTCCACCGGCAGGGCCACGCTCGCGTGCGCGAACACCTCGGTGTTCCCGCCGACCAGGTTCTGCCCGTCCGACCCCGACTCGTCACAGGCGACCTCCAGGACGCGGCCCACCGCCGCCCACGGTTCCCGCGCCCCGCAGGCCCCGCCTCCGTCCACGTTCACAGCCCTCCGCCCACGTCACGGTCGTGCGTCTCACCGACTCCCCATCCGTCTACCCGCGTTCCCTCCTCCGGCACCGCGCCCCCCCGCACCGGCCGCCCTCCGCACACGACCGTCGGCCGGGAGGCGGACGTAATGCGCTGGTGCGCGGCCCGGTGGCCCTTGTAGGCTGGCATCGCGACCGCGCCTCCGATGCGCCCGGCTGCGGCTCCTTCCTCTGACAACCAAGTGACGCCGCCGCCTCTTCTGATCTCGGCAGGCGCGGGCGTCCTCACCCACTCCGCCGGCCCCTTCGGCCGGGGCCGTCCCCACTCTCGAATCCGGGGGATTCGCTGCCTCGTCACACCCCACGCGTCTCCAAGATCTGGCCCGAGATGCTCGTCGCCCCGCACGTTTCGGCGGCGGCCGCCCGCTCCCCGCACCCACCACGGCTCCCTCACGAACCCGCCCCGCAGGACGTCCGCACCCACGAGGGCGGCCCCGCCTTCGTCCGGGAGCCCCGCGACGAGCTGTTCCTCCTCGCCGTCGGCAACTTCGTCTCCCAGGAGACCTTCTACGAGAGCGCCGAGGACCGGGACGACCGGTACACCCGCCTCGTCGGCGAACTCGCCGTCCAGGACCCGGTCTGGACGGCCGGCCTGCTGCGCTGGCTCCGCGACGAGGGCAACATGCGCACGGCGTCCCTGGTGGGCGCCGCCGCGTACGTACGAGCCCGGCTCCGGGCCGGGGCGACCGGAGGCCCGTCCAACCGGTCAGTGATCGACTCGGTGCTCCAGCGCGCCGACGAGCCCGGCGAACTGCTCGCCCACTGGATCTCGGTCCACGGGCGGAACGTGCCGCAGCCCGTCAAGCGGGGCCTCGCCGACGCCGTACGCCGGCTGTACACGTCCCGGTCCCTGCTCAAGTACGACACCCCGTCCAGGAGCTTCCGCTTCGGTGACGTGCTCAATCTGGTCCACGCCTCCCCCGACCCGGAGAAGCCCTGGCAGGCCGCGCTCTTCCGCTACGCCCTGGACCGCCGCCACCACCCGGAGCAGGCGGTACCGCCGGCCTCCGACCACCTGCTGACCGCCCACCGGGCGCTGACCGGGACGGCAGTGGGGGAGCGGCGGACCGTGGTGACCGCGCCGGACGGCCCCGAGCGGCTGGCCGCGGCGGGCATGACGTGGGAGGCCCTGGCGGGCTGGCTCCACGGACCGATGGACGCCGCCGTCTGGGAAGCCGTGATCCCCACGATGGCGCCGATGGCGCTCCTGCGGAACCTGCGGAACTTCGACGAGGCGGGGATCTCGGACGACGTCGCGGCCCGGGTCGCCGCACGGCTCTCGGACGCCTCCGAGGTCGCCCGGTCCCGGCAGTTCCCCATCCGCTACCTGGCCGCCCACCGGCACGCGCCGTCGCAGCGCTGGGCAGCGGCACTGGAACGGGCACTGGGCCACTCGCTGGCCAACGTACCGGCCCTGCCCGGCCGGACCCTGATCCTGGTGGACCGGTCGGACTCCATGTTCTGGGACACCGTCTCCGAGCGGTCCCGGCTGACTCGGGCGGACGCGGCGGCCGTGTTCGGTACCGCGCTGGCCATGCGCGCCGAGCGGGCGGATCTGGTGGAGTTCGGCTGGCGCAGCGCGGAGGTGCCGTTCGAGCCGGGCGAGCCGGTCCTGGAGGTGCTGAAACGGTTCCACGCGCTCGGCGGCACCCACACCACGAAGGCGGTGCGCACCCATTACCGGGAACACGACCGGGGCCTGATCGTCACCGACGAGCAGGCCGCTCCCTGCAGTCCCGGCGGGCCGCCCGAACCGGTCCCGGCCGACATCCCCGTCTACACGTGGAACCTGGCGGGGTACCAGCCCGCCCACGGTCCCACGGGCCCCCACCGGCACACCTTCGGCGGCCTCACGGACGCCGCGTTCCGGATGGTCGGCCTCATCGAGGCGGGCCGGGAGTCCGCGTGGCCGTGGACCGCGAACCGGCCCGAGGCGAAGGAGACGGCCTCGTAGCCGGCCGGCCGACGGCCACGCGCGCGGCGGGCCGCCTCCTAGACTGCGGACATGGACGACACGCGGCTCGAACGGCTCGGCACCGGCAAGTACCTGCTGGTGACCACCTACCGCAAGAACGGCGCCCCCGTCGCCACCCCGGTCTGGGTGGTCCGGGACGGCGGCACCCTCGGGGCGTGGACGGCCGCCGACAGCGGGAAGGTCAAGCGGATCCGGCGCCGCGCCGACGTCCTCGTCGGCCCCTGCGACCTGCGCGGCAACCCCACCGGTGACCAGCTCCCGGCCACCGCGGAGATCACCGACGCGGCCACCACCGCCCGCTACCGGACCCTCATCGCCCGCAAGTACGGCATCCTCGGCCGCCTCACCCTGCTGGGCAGCCGGCTCCGGCGCGGCCTGGACGGCACGGTCGGCATCCGGGTGACCCTCGCGGAGTGAGAGCCACCCGGGCGCCGGCGGGGTGGGGGACACGCGGATCCCGGCGTCCTGCGACGGGATCCGGGTCCCGGCGTCCTACGACGCGTCGCGCACCGAACCCGCCAGTTCGAGGCCGCCGGTCCGCGGTTCCCCGGACTGCGGGTCGACCTCCCGGAACCGCACCGACTCCGTGGCCTCCCGGACCCGGTCCTTCACCGTGGGCAGGGTGATGTCGGCGCTGGTCCGTCCCGCCGGGACGTCCACCCACAGATACAGCCCGGACAGCTTGGACAGCGGGCGCTCGGGATCGGGCTTCTCCCCGGTCATGTCGCGCAGCCAGTTCGCCGGAACGTCCTTGGTGGACAACTCCGGAGCGGTGGCCGGAGCGACCGCGAACAGCGCGCCCATGTCGACGTCCACCGCCTCCGACAGCGACAGCCGCCACTTCAGCGGCTGCCCCTCGGTCACCGCGCCGGCGACCGGCGTCACGGTCATCTCAGGCGCCGGATCGTCGTCGTGGACGGTGATCCCGCCCCGGTGGGAACCGACGACCGCGCCGCGGACCGCCTTCACCAGCACGTCGTACGACACGTCGGCGCCGTAGCGGGTGTCGCCCTTCACCTCGACCGGTACGTCGATGTCCTGACCGCCCGGACGCACCGTCACCAGCCGGTCCGTGGCCTTCCCGGTGACCGGGTCGACGACGTACACCCGGACCTGGCCGCTGCCGCCCCGGCCCGTCACCCGGACGGGAACCCGATAGGTGCGCACACCCGCGTCACCCTCGTCCACGGTCCTGCGGCCGACGTCCACGCGCGGCAGCGCCTCCGTCCGCACCGCGGGCGTCCCGGGCCGCCAGCCCCACGCGTCCATCAGCCAGGCCCGCCCGGATCCCGAACGCGGTGTCAGCTCCAGGGACGTGACCGAGCGCAGGTCGAGCCCGGCGCGGCGGGCCGCGGTCAGCGGGACGCGGATCTCCCGCGCCCAGTAGGAGGCGGTCCGCTCACTGCCGGGCAGTCCGGCGGGCGTGATCCGGCCGAGCTTCGCCTTCCTGCCGGACGCGTCGGTCAGCGACACGTCCAGCGGCGCGGCCCCCGTGTTCGGCGGCACGAACAGCCGCAGCGCCAGCGCCTTGGCCCCGGACAGCGACACCGGCTTCTTCGCGGTCACCCGGGCCGGGGTGCCGGCGCGGGTCCAGCGCAGCGCGATCGCGTGCCGGCCCGCCTCCCGGTCGGTCTCCCACTGCGCGAAGTGCGGCGAGGCACCCCTGGCACCCGTTCCCAGGCACGCCTCGGCCGGACTCGGATCGACCGCGGAGCACAGCCTGCCGCCGGTCACCGACACCCCGCCGTCCGGCAGGAACCCGCCGCCCCGGCGGGCCCCCACCGCGTGGCTCAGCACCCGGGCCGGGTCCGCCGACGGTGCCCGCTTCCCGGAGCCGTCCAGCAGCGGCCGGACCCGGTCGTCCCCGGCGAGGAACAGCCGCGCCGCGGCGGCGATGTACGTCGAACCGGCCCGGTGCTGCTGGTCGGCGGTGAGCCGGGTCGGGGCCCGCTTGCCGCACACCGGGTCGTGGTGCCGCGGGTCGTCGGAGAAGTCGTCCTCGGAGGGGGCGGCGGACTGGCCCGGCGTCCACTCCGAGTTGAAGAAGTTGTGGTTGGCGCCGATGACGTACACCGCGCTGTGCAGCGCGGTGCCGTTGCCGACCCCGCGCGTGCCGTCGACGTACACCTCGCCCTGCAGGTCGGAGACGTCGCCGTCACAGCCCGGCAGGATCGTCACCGACGGCACGTCCGGTACCGGGTTCTGGCCGAAGACGGTCGGGCCGATGAGGACGGTGCCGCGGACGTTCCAGCGCACCGGCCCGTGGTAGCCGTCCTGTCCGGCGGGCGGCGGGGCGAGACTGTCCAGCGCGGCCCGGTTGACGCCCTCGCCGCCCCGCGAGTGCCCGACCAGCAGCACCCGGGACAGACCGGCGCGGGGCGCCTGACGGACCGCCTTCGGCGCGGTTGCGGGGTGTTCGGCCCACTCGGCCCAGTGGGCCAGGTGCAGCCGCACCAGCGACGACCGGGCCTGCGCGCCGCCGTCCTCGGCCGCGAAGTCCTGCCCGTTGATCCCGTTGGCCGAGACCGACACGGTGACATAGCCCTGGGAGGCGAGCAGCTTCTGGTCCCGCAGATAGCCGCGGTGACTGGGCACCGGCCTGGTACCGGCCGGGCAGGGCCAGGCACCGGCGACGTCCTCGCGCCCCTTGTAGCAGGTGACGTGCCGGCCGTGCAGGAACAACGCCAGCGGGCGCTTGCCGGACGCGCCGACCGGGGCGACGACCACCGCGCGCATCTCCACCGGTGCCGGGAAGCCCGGCAGCCTGACCGACTTCAGCCCGTACTCGCCGGTCGTGGTACGGAACGCGCCCGGCTTGCCCGGGTCCACGCCGTTCGCCGGCAGCGGCGCAGGCAGCCGGGCCGCCGACGCGGCACCGGACGCCTCCCGCTCGTCCAACCGACGTCCGCCGGACCACACTTCCAGCCCGTGCGGGACGGCGGCCCGGCGTCCGGCGAGCGGCAGCCGGAAGGTGCGCCCGTCCGCGGCCGGCCGCGGCACGCCCAACAGCCTTCCTCCCGCACGGAATTCGACCCGCGCGTCCCCCATCGGCACCCGCCGGTCCGACCGCCACACCAGCTGCGGCGTCGGCCCCCCACCGGCCAGCCGCCACCCCGACGGCAGCGGCGCGCCACCGTCGGCCGCCAACGCCCCTGTGCCGCCGGGTGGTTGGGCGTGGGCGACTGCCACCCCCGGGGATGCTCCCGCCACCGCGAGCAACGCGGCGGCGGTCACCCATATGCGCCGGGCACGGACCACAGTTCCTCCTCGAACCCCGACCACGGACGTCCCGGCCGTCCCGGGAGCCCCTCGCTCCCGGAGGATGGAAAGCGGGGACCGTGGGTTGCCTGTGACGGCGGGGTGGTGGATCACACCGTGGAGGGAGGGACCGGATCCGGCCGGGTGCGAAGACTGGGGCGAGGCGGCCGGGCGGCAGGGTGCTCAGCGGGGTACGCCGGTCAGGTCCAGGCCCGGTACGGCTCGTCCAGCAACTGGAAGACGGGCTCGCCGCGTACCGGGTCCTTGGCCGTGGACAACCGCACCCGGTCGCCGCTGTGGATGCCGACCGGCGGGCCCATGACCCGGCCCCGTACGACGAACCCCTCGGCCATCTCTATCAGCGACACATTGCGCGCCGCCGGTGTGTTGCGGTGCACCACGGTGGAGTGGCGGACCGTGCCGACGCCCTCGCTGCGCTCCGTGCACAGCTCGCTGCCCTGGCAGACCGGACACAGCAGTCGGTGGTACATCGCGGTGCCGCACCAGGTGCAGCGCTGGAAGAGGATGGCGTCCCTGGAGTCCGCGGCGGCGGGATCGAGCACACCCGCCGCGGAACCGGCCGTCGGATGCGAGGTGCTTGCTGAGTGGTGGTACACGCTGGTCAACTCCCTGCGCTCGGCCGGAATCCCGCGTGCCCGGCGCGGACCGCGCACGCGTGCGCACGGTTGCCGTGCCACCGTGCACGCCGACAGAGTATGGCACTGAGTGTCACTCGTAAAGGCACTGCGTACCCGGAATTCGTCATCGGCGGCTCCGGACGAGGGTCAGGCGCGGCCGAGTGCCGTCTCCAGTTCCTGCACCACCCGCCACAGCGGGGCGTCCCGGCGGGACACCAGCACGACCACGTCGTCGGACCGCCCCGCCGCGTCGCCGGCGCCGGCGGGGCCGGCCCACACGGCCGCCGTGGCCATGGCCGGCGTGGGCGCTGCCGTCGAGCGGCCGAACGTCATCTGCACGTACCCGAGGGCGTGGTCCACCGCCGCACCCGGGTCCCCCTTGCCGTCCGACCGCAGCCAGGAACGCAGCGCGTTGTTGTGCGCGGCGACGACCGCGGCCGCGATCACGTCGGCGCGCAGGGTCCCGTCCGGCCGCCCCGCGAACCGCGCGCGCAGGTACTCGGCGAGCGCGCGCTCGTAGCGCCACACCACCGACAGCTCGTAGGCGCGCAGGCCCGGCACCTCACGGGTGAGGCGGTAGCGCTGCACGGAGAAGGTGGGGTTCTCGGCGTACATCCGCAGTACCAGCCGGGCCGCGTCGCACACCCGCCGCACCGGCTCGTGCTCGGCGCCGCCCGCCGCGAGGAAGGCGGTCATCTCGGCCAGACAGCGCTCGTGGTCGGGGAAGACCACATCCTCCTTGGAGGGGAAGTAGCGGAAGAAGGAACGCCGGCCGACCCCGGCCAGTGCCACGATGTCGTCCACCGTGGTCTGCTCGTACCCGCGTTCCAGGAAGAGCCGGAAGGCCGCCGCCACCAGGGCGTCCCGGATCGGCGGCTTCGCGGCCGGCACCGCGCTGCTGGAGCTCATGAACGGGAACGTAGCACCCGAACCGGTCTCCTGACACTCAGTGCAGCGAGAGCCCTCCCACGAGGGAACTGAGTGCTTCCGGACGTAACCGGCACCACGTCCCGCGGGCGGTCACCGAGGGCGACGAAAAGCCCCGGCACCCCGCGGCGTAACCTTTCTCCGCCACCGCCACCGCAGCAGCAGCCGGTACCGCCCCCGAGGAGTCCCATGTCCGCCGCCCGTCCCCGTCTGCTCTACGTCACCGACCTGGCGTACGAGGCCCGCGGGCGCCGCTACTGCGACGAGGACATCCTCCTCACCTCCCGGCTGCGCACCCACTTCGACCTCGCCCTGTGCCATCCGCTGGACGCGGCGGCCCTGATGGACGGATTCGACACCGTCGTCGTCCGCAACAGCGGCCCCGTCCTCGGCTACCGGAGGGAATACGACGACTTCCGCGCCCGGGCGCTCGCCGCCGGCACCCGGGTGTACAACCCGCTCACCGGGAAGGCCGACATGGCCGGCAAGCAGTACCTGCTCGATCTGACCGCCGCCGGCTACCCCGTGATCCCGACCGTCGACCGGGTCGAGGACGTGGACCGGCTCCCGGCCGCCTCGCGGTACGTGGTGAAGCCCAAGCTCGGCGCGGACTCCCTCGGCCTGCGGATCGTCCCCGCCGGCCGGCTCGCCGGGCACACCGCCGGGGACGTCCTGATCCAGCCCTGCGTCGACTTCGCCTACGAGGTGTCCTTCTACTTCGTCGACGACGACTTCCAGTACGCCCTGTACGCCCCCGACCCCCGGCGCCGCTGGGAGCTGAAGCCGTACGCGGCCACCGCCGCCGACCTGGAGTTCGCGCGCCGGTTCATCGACTGGAACGACCTCGGCCACGGCATCCAGCGCGTCGACGCCTGCCGCGCCCCCGACGGCGGCCTGCTGCTGGTCGAACTGGAGGACCTGAACCCCTACCTCTCCCTGGACGCGCTGGAGGAGGAGGCCAGGGATGCCTTCGTCACCGCGTTCACGGCGTCCCTGAACCGGTTCGCGCAGGGAGCGCTCAGCCGGGCCTGACCAGGGACCCGGGTCCACGGGAACGGGGGCGCTGAACGGGGTGGCGACGGGCGCCGTATCTGAGCGCGGGGCCGTGGAGGCCCCCGTGCCGAGGGACGGAAGGAGAGCCAGGTGCCGACACCTCCCGACCCCCGGCGGCCGCCACCGGAACCGCTCCCGGAGCCCATCCGGGTCGTACGGCTCCGCCACTTCGACGCCCTCGCCGAGCTGATGCGCGACTTCCGGCCCGACCCCGCCGTGACGCCCGGCCCCGGGGCGTCCGATCCCTCGGCGTCCGGCCCCCTGACGCCCGGCCCGGTGCGGTATGAGCCCCTCGCCGAGCCCTTCGCCGAGGCCCGCACCCGGCAACGGCCGCCCGCACCCACCGCCGGTCCCGCCGCGGCCACCCCCGCCCCCCGCCCAGGGCGGCGTCGGACCGTCGTCGTGGCCGTGGCGGCGGCCGCACTCCTCGGCTTCGGCGGCGCGCTGCTGCTCCCCGGCCGCCGGCAGGCCGACGCGACCGCGTCCTCGCCCGCCTCGGCCACACAAGCCCCGCCGGCCGCCGCTCCGGCTCCCACCGCATCGACCGCCCCCTCCGCCGCGACCGACCCCGACGGCCCCGGCGTCCTCCGCCAGGGAGACACCGGCCCCGACGTCACCGAACTCCAGCAGCGCCTGCTGCGCGTCCCGGACGTCTACCGCGGCGGCTCCGCGAGCGGCACCTACGACGTCACGCTCACCGAGGCCGTGGCCCGCTTCCAGCTCTGGTACGGCATCAGCGGCGACGAGAGAGGCGTGTACGGCGACGACACGCGCCGCGCACTGGAGTCCCGGACCGGCTTCGGCGACGATGCATGAGCGGACGGAACCGAGCGACGACGGACGGGAGTGCAGCGGCATGGCGGAGGAAAACGGTACGCGCGGCCGGACGGTGGAGCTGAGCGCCTTCTTCCAACGGCTCGACCCGGACATGTGCGTCGTCACCGTGGTGGCCGGCGGCGAGCGCGCCGGCTGCCTCGTCGGGTTCGCCTCGCAGTGCTCCATCGAGCCGCTCCGGTTCACCGTGTGGCTCTCCAAGGCCAACCACACCTACCGGGTCGCCCGCGCCGCCCAGTACCTCGCCGTCCATCTGCTCACCCGCGACCAGCGGGACCTCGCGGAAGTCTTCGGCGGCGAGACGGGCGACGAGACCGACAAGTTCGTCGGGCTCGACTGGCGGGAGGAGCACGGCGGCGCCCTCGTCCTCCAGGACGCGGCGGCCTGGTTCGTCGGCACGATCCTGCACCGCACCGACGGCGGAGACCACGTGGGTTTCGTGCTGGACCCGGTCCAGTGGGGCGAAGGGCGGGGCGGGCCGCTGCTGCGGCTCTCCGACGCCGTCACCATCGACGCCGGCCACCCCGCCGACTGAGCGGCCCGGCCGGGTCGGCCGAGTGGCCGGCCCGGTCCGGGTGGCGTCCTCAGCCGCCGGCCGTGCCCTCCGCCGCGTCCTGCACTGCCTCCAGGGGCATCCGGATGTCCAGCACGCACACGTCGTCCCGCCGTTCGTCCGCCAGCATCGTCGCGAGCACGGCCTCCAGGGAGTCGGACCCGCCGGAGCCGTGCGTGCGCACCGCCTCGGCCAGCCGGTCGAAGCCCGCGTCGAGGCCCTCGCCGGGGCGTTCGACCAGGCCGTCGGTGTAGAGCAGCAGCCGGTCACCGGGTTCCAGCCGCAGTTCCAGCGACTCGTAGTCGGGCGCGGACATCGCGCCGAGCAGCATGCCGCCCGGCCGGTCGAGGAAGCGCACCTCGCCCCCGCGCACCAGCAGCGGCGGCGGGTGCCCGGCCTGCGCCCAGGCCAGGACGTGCCGGTCGGGGTCGTAGCGGGCCAGCACCATGGTGGCGGTGGTCTGGCTGTCGCGGGAGTGCAGCAGCAGCTGGTTGAGCCGCGCCAGTGCCCCGGTGAGCGAGGAGCCGGTGCTGACCATGCCCTTCGCGGTGAATCTCAGCTGGGCCATGGTGGCCACCGCGTCGATGCCGTGGCCCGCCACGTCACCGACCACGAACAGCGCGTCGGAGTTGGGCAGTTCGATGGCGCTGAACCAGTCGCCGCCGACGTGGATGCCGGACTGCGCGGGCAGGTAGGCGACCTCGACACGCAGCCCGGCCAGCTGGACGGGCTTGCTCGGCAGCGGGAGCAGGGCGTGCTGCAGCCGGGCCGCCAGGGCCCGCTCGGCCTGGAGGATGCCGCGCTGCAGGAGCATCGCGCGTTCGCTCTCCACCAGCGCGAGTTCCGCGCTGCGCTGCGCGGTGAGGTCCTGGACGAAGCTGTGCACCTCGACCGGGGTCCCGTCGGGTGCGTTGACGGCCTCCGCGACCATCCGCAGGTGCCGGACACCCGTGGGCGCCTCGATGCGGAACGGCGCGTCGAACGGCCGCCCCTCGCACACCAGTCCGTCGATCGCGCGGGCCAGCGGCCCGGTGTCCTCCGGCACGACCAGGCCCGGCAGTTCCTCCAGCGGCACCGGCCCCTGCCCGGGGTGCCGGCCGAGCACGGCGTACGTCTGCGCGGCCCAGGACGCCTCCTGCGTGAGCAGGTTCCAGTTCGCCCAGCCCAGGTTGCCGAGCCGCTGGACATCGGAGAGGCGCTGCTCCTGCCGCTCCGCCGGGTCGTGCCGCAGCCAGGTCACCACCAGGCCCTCGCCGAGCGGTGCCGCCCGCACCGTGTAGGTGGCGGTCACCGGCACGTCGTCGACCACGTCCTGGTAGGCGAACGGTTCGCCCTCGAAGGGGAGGCCGGTCTGCAACGCCCGCAGATAGCCCTGCCACAGCGGTTCGCCCGCGACGGACGGGTAGCTCTCCAGGATGTGCGAGCCGACCATCTCCCGGCCGGTCCGGCCGAACACGTCGACCGCCTCCGCGGTGGCGGCGTCGATGCGGTAGTCCTCCACCTCGCCGGAGGAGGCGCGCAGCGGGGTCAGCAGGATGACCGCGCCCGGCAGCGCGTCGAACACCGCCTGCACGGTCTGGGCGACATCGCCGGGCGCCCCGTTGCGCGGGCTGTCGAAGGCGCGCAGCCGGCCCGCGGACAGCCGGGCCACGGCCCGCAGCAGCTCCCGCTCACGCGGTGTGAACGGCCCGCTCCGCCGACGCAGCACCCCGAGGGCGACGTGCGCGGCGTCCCCGGCCGGCACGGGCAGCCAGGCCCGGCTGAGCCACCTCTCCGGGGGATCCCCGATGAGCAGGTACCGGCTGCGGTCCGCGGCGAGGTCGTCCAGCCAGACGGCTTCCCCGGACCGTACGACGCCCAGCGCGGGCACGCCGGTCAGCGGGGGCACGTGGCGCCACTGGGCGGCGAGGGCGGGCTCGATGCCGGCGCACCCGATGAGCCCCAGGCCGCCCTCGGGCAGCCGCTCGTACAGCATGACCGCGTCGGCGCCGGCCTCGGGCTTCAGGTGGCTCAGCAGGCAGCCGGCGAGTTCCTGCGGCGAGCCGACCGGGACCAGGTCGCGGCCGATCCAGGCGAGTACGTCCGCCAGGTCCGTGGTGCCGGCCGTGGGACTCCCGGCGGGGCCGGAGCGGCCGCCGGCGGTGACGGGTCCGAGGGCGGCGGGCGGCGGCGAGGCCAGGGCGGCGGGCGGCGGCGAGGCCGGGGCTGCGGGCGGTGTCCTGGGCGGCAGGGCGCCCAGGGTGAGCCAGCACTGTTCGAGGAGGGTGCGGTTACCGTCCCGGGCGCGCTGCGCCAGCTCGTCGTGGGCCGCGTCCGGGGTGCAGCCGGTGACGGCCATCAGCACGCCCTTGGCCCGCTCCAGGACGGCCGAGGTCGCGGCCAGGTCCCTCAGCCGTTCCATCTCCACGCGCTGCCGGGCGACGACCTTGGCCAGCGCCGCCAGCTCCGCGCCGGCGTCGCGGTCCACCGGGGGCAGAGACTCGCTCGTCACGCGTTGAGCATTGCACACATGGGGCCGTTCGATCACTCGTCTGCCGAGTCGGGATTCCCGTGACCTTCGGACGACACCCCCCTCGGGGGACCTGCGCAGGGCGCCGGGGGGTCAGCGGCCCGTGCCACGTCCGGCCAGTGCCTCGCTCACCGCGCGGACGCTGCGCGCGATGTGCTGCAGCTGGAGGACCTCCGCCGCGTACAGCTTGATCGTATGTTCGATCACCGATTCGGGCAGGCCGAGGACGGGCAGCTCGGCCCGCGCGGTCTGCAGCGCGGTCCGCGCGATCCGGATCTCCTGTTGCACCTGGATCTGCGCGTGCCGGGCGAGCAGAACCGGGTGCCGGATGAGCGCCGGGTAGCTCGCGTAGCGCGCGGGGATCAGATCGCGCAGCCACTTGGCCGCAGAGCGCTCCCAGTCGTACGAGCCCGGCGTCTTGACCTGACAGGGCCAGTCGGGGCTGATGCGCGTGCTGGTGAGAGTCATGATCATCGCTTCCGGTGTGCGGCGTCGTGAGGGTGGTCGACGGATTCGGGGCGGCCCCGGTCTAGGGGATGACCGGGACCGCCACGGGCGTGCCGCGCAGACGACACGCCCCGGTACACCCCGGGCGCCGACGTGGGTAGGGGACGGCGTCGGGGTGTCCGTGCGGGGCCCCGGACGCGGGGAACCGGTACTGCGTCCGCCGAGCAGTATTTATATATGCCGAGTGGTTTGCAAGGCGTATGAAAACATTCATGCGCGATATGCGGTGAATCATCCCCGTCCAGGGGGCTGGTGACCGCAAGATCTTCACGAATGCCCGGCGCGGCCGGAAGAACGGCCGGCCGGCGCGCTCAGTCCCTGAGGAAGAACTGGTGCTGCTCGGAGAGCTGCTCGTACTTCTCCAGCCGGGCCTGGGTGCGCTCCGGATCGGCGTCGGTCATGGCCTGGAGCAGCGCCGCGGCCAGCACGCCGGGCGCGGCGTAGGAGTCGAACACCAGCCGGGAGCCGGTGCCGGTGGCGAAGGTGATGTCGGCCTCGTCGGCCAGCGGCCCCAGCGCCAGGTCGGTCACCAGCGCGACCTTCAGACCCGCCCCGCGCGCCACCCGGACGGCCTGGAGCGTCTCCTGGGAGTGCCGGGGCATGGCGAAGGCCAGCACCCAGCTGCCGCCGGCCTCACGGGCCTGCAGCAGCGCGTCGTAGGCCACGCTGCCGCCGCGGGTCACCAGCCGTACGTCGGGGTGGATGCGGCGGGCGGCGTAGCCGAAGTACTCGGCGAGCGACACCGAGATGCGCAGGCCCAGCACGGTCAGCGGGGTGGAGCGGGACAGCTCGCGGCCGACGCGGATGACCCGGTCGGGGTCGGCGAAGTCCCGCCGCAGGTTCTCCAGGTTCTGGAGCTCGGCGTCGACGGCGGCCTGCAGCTCGTTGGCCCGGTCCTCCTCGCCCGGCCCGCCGGCCAGGCTGCTCAGCGCGATCGACTGGAGTTGCTCGCGCAGCGCGGGGTAGCCGCTGAAACCGACGGCGCCGGCGAAGCGGGTCACCGAGGGCTGGCTGACCCCCACCCGGTCCGCCAGCTCGGTGATCGACAGGAACGCGGCCTCGGTGAGGTGCTCGATCAGGTACTGGGCGATGCGCCGCTGCCCCGGCGACAGACGAGGCCCGTCGAAGAGTTCCCGCAGCCGGGAGGTCGGGGCGGCCTCGGCCTCGGGCGCCGTCTTGCCCGACGTGATCGCTGACGCCTGTGCGCGTGCCTGCTGCGGCGAGGGCACCGGTCGGCCTCCTTTGTCTGCCACGATCACTCAACATAGCTCACCGACCGCCGTGACCAGCGGGTTGGAGCAGTGGCCTCACCTCCGGTACAGGCTGATGGAACGGCCCACCGAGCCGACCGGCCGGCTGGTCGCGATCAGCTCGGCGAGCCGCCCGCGCGCCTTGGCGACGGAGGAGTCCGAGACCACCAGCAGCCCGTGCACCCGGTCCGGCGGCACCGTACGCGGATCGGCGGCGCGGATGCCGTAGTACGACGGCACGCCGCTGCCCTTGTACACCAGCCACACCCGCTCGCCGGGGTACCGCTCCCGGAGCCGGTCGGCGAGCCGCCCCAGGTCCTGTCCCCAGTCCACGTTCGAGTCGTGCAGCAGCCGGTGGGTGTGCGCCGTCCCGCCGAACGCCTCGTTCGCATACGGCAGGTAGTACGGGAACGTCCGCACCGAACTCACCGCCACCCACAGCACCAGCGCGCCCGTCAGCGGCCCCGCCCACCGCCGGCGCGGCCCGAGCACACAGGCCGCGGTCACCGCGCAGAACACCGGCACGAACAGCGCGTACCGGGTGCCGAAGTCCCGCGAACCCGTCATCGCCGCCGCCAGCAGGACCGCCGGCGGCAGGAGCAGGTACGGCGCCGCGGGCCGCAGCCGGCGCCGCGCCACGACCGCCACGGCACCGGCCCCGCCCAGCGCCAGCAGACCCAGCGGGGTCTTCACCAGCAGGGCGGCCGGCAGGTAGTACCAGAGCGAACCGGTGTACAGGTGCCCGAACAGGTACCCCTGCCAGGGGAGGCCCTCCAGCCCGAACTGCACCCGCATCCCGGCCCGGTAGGCCGGCGGCACCGGCAGCAGCTCCACCAGCCGCCCCCGCAGCCCGTGCACGGCCGGCACCGGCTCGGCGGGCAGGAACCGCAGCCGCGGGTCGACGGCCAGGTACACGGCCCACACGACGACGACCGCGACGACCGCCACGACGAGGGCACCCACGAGCGCCCCTACGCCCCGCCGCTCCACGAGCCGCCCCAGGACCGCCCGGGCGGACCGACGAGGGCCGGAGAGGGAAGGGCGGACGGGGGTGGAAGGGCCGGACGGGGAAGGTCCGGAGGGGGAAGGGACGGGGAGGGAGGCCCGGGACAGGAGGGGGAGCGGCGGTCGGTGCGCGGCCCACGCGGAGACCGCCGCCAGACCCATCACCACCGGCACCGCCGGCAGCGCGCTCATCTTGGTCGCCACGGCCGCGCCCAGGGCCGCACCCGCCGGCGGCAGGTACAGGACGGGGCGGCGCCGGGCCCGCCAGGCGAGCCAGGCCGAGGTCAGGACGGAAGCGGCCGCCGGCAGGTCCAGGGTGGCCAGCGAACCGTGGGCGATCACGTCGGGGGAGAAGGCGTACAGGGCCAGCGCGGCCGACCCGGCCGCCGTACCCGCCAGGTCCCGGGCGAACGCGAACACCACGAGCCCGCACAGCAGCGTCAGCACGATCACCGGCAGCCGCGCCCACAGCATCAGCCGCCAGGGGTCGTTGCCCGAGGCGTACAGCAGGTGCCGGCCCACCTCGCCCTGGCTGCCGGTGTACGACGGGTCGAAGTGCGGGTCCGCCACCGCCACCCCGACCGCGATCAGCAGCTTCCCGAGCGGCGGATGCTCGGGGTTGTAGCGCAGCCGGTGCTCGCGCAGATAGTCGGTGGCCGTCGCGACGTACACGGGCTCGTCGATCGTGGGGGTCTGCTGGACGGCCGTGGTGACCATCGCGGCGGCCATCTGCGCCAGCAGCAGGACCACCAGGAGCGGCACCAGCCACCGCCGGTGCCGCCGCAGCAGCGCGTACCGGCCGGCCGGGACCTGCCGTTCCGGCCGTGCGGGAGCCTCCGAGAGGAGGACCGGGTGCTGTTCGTGCGCCATCATCCGCCCAGCGGCCGCACCGGCCCCGCGGTGGCCGGCGGGCGCGGGGACCTGGTCATGGCTCCACTGTCGCACCGCGCCCGCCCCCGCGGCCGTCACCGCCGCACGAGTCGTACCGACAGACCCTCTGCCGTGTACACCGGTACGGCCCGCAGCCCCTCGGAGTTCACCTCGGTCCGCTCGAACCTCCCGGCACGCCTCGGCGCGGCCGGAACCGGCAGGGTGCTGCCCGCGGCCGGCGGCCGTTCGGCGACCAGCCGCACCGCCCAGCACCGCCGGGCACCGCCCGGTGGCCGGCCGTCGGCGGCGCCTTGCCGCCGGCCCGCACGGTGACCTCCAACGCGCCCGGCTCCTGGGCGCGGGCGCCGTGGACCCGGCCGGGCAGGCCCCGGCGACCGGTGGGCGCGCGGGGCGTGAACGCGCGGCCCGCGGCGCACGGAACCGAACGCCGGCCCCGGCACCGCACCCGTGCGTCAGCGCAGTACGCCGGCCGGCACGACCAGGTCCGCGCGCTCCCGTGTCGTCGCGACCAGGTCGGCGTTGCGCTGGTCGATGCCCCGCACCCAGGCCACGGCCGCCGCGTGCTCCTTGCCGAACTCCTCGTGCCGGGCGACCAGTCGGTGGACCCGCTCCTCCTCGTCCATCTCGCAGAACCACACCTCGTCCAGGCAGGGCCGCACCCGCGCCCACGAACCTTCCCGCAGCAGAAGGTAGTTGCCCTCGGTCACCACCAGCCGGGCCTGCGGCGGCACCGGGATCGCGCCGGCGACCGGCTGCTCCAGCACCCGCTCGAAGCCCGGCGCGTACACCACGTCGTCGGTCTCCTCGCGCAGCCGCCGCAGCAGCGCCGCGTACCCGCCCGCGTCGAAGGTGTCCGGCGCGCCCTTGCGGTCACGGCGGCCCAGCCGGTCCAGTTCGGCGTCGGCGAGGTGGAAGCCGTCCATGGGCACGTGCGCCGCCCAGGGCGGTCCGTCACCGTTCAGGGCGGCCACCAGGCGCTCGGCCAGGGTCGTCTTGCCCGCGCCGGGACTCCCCGCGATACCGAGCAGGGCCCGCCGGCCGCTCCGGGGGAGGGCGCGGGCGCGGGCGAGGAGACCGTCGAAGGTCAGCGGAAGGGGGCCGGACGTCGGAGGCACGGAGTGGGGGGTCGTAGAGCGGGAGGTCGAGGGTGCGGAGTCGGGGGTCGTGGACGCGGAGTGGGAGGGCGTAGGCGCGGAATCGGAGGAGGGAGGCACGGAATCGGAGGAGGGAGGCACGGAGCCGGAGTTCGGTGGCACACAGGAGAGTGTGGCACCGACCGTCCGCGCGGCATGTGGCGTGCGCCACTCGCTGGAGCGCTCCGGACGGGGAACAGTCCCCGGTATGAGTCAGCTCGGTCTGCCCGACACCATCCAGGCCTGCCTGTTCGACCTCGACGGGGTCGTCACCAAGACGGCCGTCGTGCACGCGGCGGCGTGGAAGGAGACGTTCGACGCCTTCCTGCGCGCCTACGAGGGCGAGCAGGGACGGCCGTTCGACACCGTCGCCGACTACGACGAGTACGTCGACGGCCGCCCCCGCGCCGACGGCGTCCGCGCCTTCCTCGCCTCGCGCGGCATCCACCTGCCCGAGGGCGGCCCCGGCGACCCGCCGGACGCCCGCACCGTCCACGGCCTCGGCAACCGCAAGAACGAGCTGCTGCTGGAGCGGATCCGCACCGGCGGGGTCGAGGCCTACGAGGGCACCCTGCGCTATCTGGAGGCGGTCCGCGCCGCGGGCCTGCGCACCGCGATCGTCTCCTCCAGCGCCAACTGCCGCGACGTGCTGCGCTCCATCGACGCCGAGCACTTCTTCGACGTACGCATCGACGGCGTGGTGGCCGTCGAGCGGAACCTGCCGGGCAAGCCGCACCCCGACACCTTCCTCGCCGCCGCCCGGGACCTGGGCGTCGAGGCGTCCCGCGCGGCCGTCTTCGAGGACGCGCTGGCCGGCATGGACGCGGGCCGCGCGGGCCGCTTCGGATACGTCGTGGGCGTGGACCGGACGGGCCAGACCGACGCGCTGTACGCGCACGGCGCCGACACCGTCGTGAAGGACCTCGCCGAACTCGGAGGCAAGCAGTGATCACCGACCGGTCGTACGCCGTCGAACCGTGGACCGTCCGCGAGACCGCGCTCGACCTCGACGTCCTCGCTCAGAGCGAGTCGGTGTTCGCCCTCTCCAACGGGCACGTCGGCTGGCGCGGCAACCTCGACGAGGGCGAACCCCACGGTCTGCCGGGCAGTTACCTCAACGGCGTCCACGAGGTCCACCCGCTGCCGTACGCGGAAGCCGGCTACGGCTACCCGGAGTCCGGGCAGACCGTCATCGACGTCACCAACGGCAAGGTCCTGCGGCTGCTCGTGGACGACGAGCCGTTCGACCTGCGCTACGGCCGGCTCGTCGCCCACGAGCGCGTCCTCGACCTGCGCCGCGGGGTGCTGGAACGGACCTGCGAGTGGATCTCGCCGGCCGGCTCCACGGTCCGGGTGCGCTCCACCCGGCTGGTGTCGCTGACCCAGCGGGCGATCGCCGCCGTGGCCTACGAGGTGGAGGCCGTCGACAGCCGCAGCCGCGTGGTGATCCAGTCGGAGCTGGTCGCCAACGAGAGCCTGCCCGAACCCGACGGCGACCCGCGCGCGGCGCGGGCCCTCAAGTCACCGCTGGAGCAGGAGGACGGCTTCGCCGGCGGAAACCGGCTGCGGCTGGTGCACCGCACCCGGCGCAGCGGGCTCAGGGTCGCCGTGGCCGCCGACCACGTCGTCACCGGCCCCGACCGCACCACCACCAGCAGCGAGAGCAGCACCGACGTCGCCCGGCTCACCGTCACCTCCGTGCTGGAGCCCGGCCAGACGCTGCGGGTGGAGAAACTGGTCGCGCACGGCTGGTCCGGCACCCGGTCGCTGCCCGCCATGGCCGACCAGGTCGACGCCGCGCTCGCCGCGGCCGGCCACGACGGCTGGCAGGGTCTGCTCGACGGTCAGCGGGCCTGCCTGGACGACTTCTGGGCCCGTGCCGACGTCGAGGTGGAGGGCGACGAGGAGATCCAGCAGGCCGTCCGCTTCGCGCTGTTCCACGTCCTGCAGGCCGGCGCCCGCGCCGAGCGGCGCGCCATCCCGGCCAAGGGACTGACCGGCTCCGGCTACGACGGGCACGCGTTCTGGGACACCGAGATGTTCGTCCTGCCCGTCCTCACCCACACCGCGCCCGCCGCCGTCGCCGAGGCACTGCGCTGGCGCCACAGCACCCTGGACGAGGCCCGCGAACGCGCGGTGCAACTGGGGCTCGCCGGGGCCGCGTTCCCCTGGCGGACCATCGCGGGACCGGAGGGCTCCGCGTACTGGCCGGCCGGCACCGCCGCCTTCCACGTGAACGCCGGCATAGCCGACGCCGTCGTCCGCTACGTCGCGGCCACCGATGACACCGCCTTCGAACGGGAGACCGGCGTGGAGCTGCTGGTCGAGACCGCCCGGCTGTGGCGGTCGCTGGGCCACCACGACACCCACGGCGTCTTCCACCTCGACGGCGTCACCGGCCCCGACGAATACAGCGCGGTCGCCGACGACAACACGTACACCAACCTGATGGCCCGCCAGAACCTGCGCGCCGCGGCCGAAGCCGTGGAACGCCACCCGGCCGAGGCGCGGCGGCTCGGGGTGGACGAGGAGGAGAGCGCGGCCTGGCGGGACGCCGCCGACGCCATGCACATCCCCTACAACGCCGAACTCGGCGTTCACGAACAGCACGCCGGGTTCACCCGCTACCAGCGCTGGGACTTCGAGGGCACCCGCCCCGACCAGTACCCGCTGCTGCTGCACTTCCCCTACTTCGACCTCTACCGCAAGCAGGTCGTCAAACAGGCCGACCTGGTGCTGGCCATGTACACGTGCGGCGACTGGTTCGAGGAGAAGTACGGCGAGGAGCAGATCGCCCGGAACTTCGCCTACTACGAGCCGCTGACCGTCCGCGACTCCTCCCTGTCCGCCTGCTGCCAGGCCGTCGTCGCCGCCCGGACCGGCCACCTGGACCTCGCCTACGCCTACACCACCGAGGCCGCGCTGATGGACCTCCATGACCTGGAGCACAACACCAGGGACGGGCTGCACATCGCCTCGCTCGCGGGCACCTGGATGGCACTGGTCGCGGGCTTCGGCGGGATGCGGCGCGTCGGCGAGCGGCTGCGGTTCGCGCCCCGGCTGCCCGAGCGGCTGCGCCGGCTCGCCTTCCACGTCCAGTTCCGCGGACGCCGGCTGCGCGTGGACATCGGCGCGGACAAGGTGACGTACGCGCTGCTGGACGGGCCGCCGCTGACGCTGGGCCACCACGGCGAGTCGCTGGAGGTCACCGTCGACGAACCGGCCGTCCGGGCCGTACCGCCGGTGATCCGCCGGCCCGCTCCCGAACAGCCGCCGCACCGGGCGCCGAACGGCGGCTGAACCCCGTCCTCCGCGTGGGTCCGGACCGGCCTCAGGCACCCCCTGCGGCCGTGTCCGGGCTCACCGCTCCGCCGGCGGGGCCGTCCCCGTCCGCGGTTCCGGTTCCGTCTCGACCCGCGATTCCGTTGCCGGTTCCGTCTCCGTCTGGGGCTCGCCGTGCGGTCTCCGGTTCGGTTCGGTCTTCGCTTCCGTGTCCGCTTCGGCCTGCGGTTCGCTCTCCGTTCCGGTCTTCGTTCCGGTCTCCGCGGAGCAGCTCGCGCAGGGCCCGCTCCTCCTCGGCGCTCAGGCCGGTCACGAAGTGCCGGAGCGCCGCGATCGGGTCCGGGCCACGGTCCAGGGCCTCGTGCATCGCCGCGGCGGTCGTCTCGGCCGCGTCCCTCGCCGCCCGGTACGCGCCGCGCCGCCCGTCGGCGCCCCGCCGGACCAGCCCCTTGTCGTACAGGCGGGTGAGGATGGTGTGGACCGTGTTGTACGCGAGTCCGCCGCCGATCTCCTGCTGGATCTCCGCGGGGGTCAGCGGTCGCTCGGTGGCCCAGAGGGCGGCCAGCACCTCACTCTCCAGCTCCCCGGCGCCGCGCCGCTCCGCCCTGCCGCGGGACCCTGTGCCAGCCATGCCCCAACCTTACAGCGCGTAGGGCCGTCGGCCGGATGGCCCTGTCCGCCGGGTCGCGCGGGGCGGGCGGCGTTAGGTTGGCCGTGATTCCCGGAGGGTGGTCATGGCCGGCAGTGCGCACGCGACACTGGACGCGGCGAGCCGTGAGGGCGCGCGCCGCTCGTCCGTTGGTTCCCTGCGCGCCGTCCGGCCGCCGGCGGCCGTCGCCGCGGTCTTCACCCTGGCCCAACTGGTCCTCGTGGGCCCGGGGCTGGGGCTCGGCTGGGACGAGACGGTGTACGTCAGCCAGGTCAGCGGACACGCGCCCGCCTCCTTCTTCAGCGCACCCCGAGCGCGGGGCGTCTCCCTGCTGGTCGCGCCGGTCGCGTCCTGGTCGTCGTCCACCGCCCTGCTGCGCGTCTACCTCGCCGTCCTCTCCGGCCTCGCCCTGTTCCTGGCGCTGCGGGCCTGGCGCGGGCTCCTCCCGGGCCGCGTACTCGCCCTCGCCGGCGCCCTGTTCGCCTCCCTGTGGGTGACCCTGTTCTACGGCCCGCAGGCCATGCCCAACTACTGGGTCGCCGTGGCCGCCCTGGCCGCCGTCGGCTGCTTCCTGCGCGCTCCCGCCGAGCGGGCCGCGCTGTGGGGTCTGGCGGGCAGCGCGGTGCTCATGGCGTGGATGCGGCCGGTGGACGCGGTGTGGGCGGCCCTGCCCCTGCTCGCCGCCGGCCTGTCCCGCCGCCACCGGCGGGCGCTGCTCGTCCTGATCACCGGGCTCGCGGCCGGCGCCGCGGAGTGGGTGATCGAGGCGTACACGAGCTACGGCGGTCTGGCGCGCCGGCTGTCCGACGGCTCGCGGATCCAGGGCGGCCTCGGCTGGCACCTCGCCGTCGTGGACCAGCTGCGCAGCCTGGGCGGGCGCACGCTGTGCCGGCCGTGCACCGGCGCCCTGCCGCACCCCCTGCTCACCTTCTGGTGGTTCGCGCTTCCCCTGCTCGCCGTGCTCGCCCTCGCGGTCACCGCACGGGCCCGGCGTACGCCGCCCACGGCCCTGCCGCTCGCCTGCGCGGCGACCGCCGCGTTCCCCTACCTGTTCCTGATCGGCTACGCGGCCCCCCGCTTCCTCCTCCCCGCCTACGCCCTCCTCGCGCTCCCCGCCGCCACCACCCTCACCCACCTGCTGGCACCTTCCTCCCTCCGGACCGAGGGCGAGGCGAGGCGCCCGGCCGGCGGCCGGACCCCGTCGTGGCCCGGCCGCCCGGCCCGGCACCCGGATGCGAGCGGGGCCCGCCGTCTCCCGGACGGTCCGGACCAGGGGTCCGACCGGCGCCCGGCCCAGCCCGCGGCCACGGCCCACCCCCCGGCCTCACCTCCGGCCGCCCGGCCCTCGCCCCGGCACCCGTCCCGGCACCCGCTCGTCACCGTGCTGGTCTGTGCCGCGCTCGTCGCTCACCTCGCGGTGCAGCTCGCCGTGCTGGTGCACACGGTCGGCAAGACCGCCGCGGCCCACCGTGCGTGGGCCCGTACCGCGGCCGAGCTGGGGCGGCGGGGGATCCGGCCGCCCTGTCTGGTGACCGGGCACGAGGCCATTCCGGTCGCCTTCGCCGCCGGGTGCTCCTCGGGCGCGACGGCCGGGCCCAACGCGAACACCACCGAGGACGGCATCGTCCGGACCACCCGGCGGATGCCGGTCGCCACGCTGGTGCCGGCCGGGTCCGCACCGCCCGGTTACGCCCACGACTGGCCGTCCGAAGCCGTCGGCGCGGTCCGGCTGTACTACGTCCTCCCGAGCGCCGGCCGATGACGGCCCCGGCCGGACGCACCGCTACCGCCGGCCGTCGGCGCGCCCACGTACAGGCCGGCGCCCGCATCGCCCTTCCGTCCGGCGCGCCGTACCCGGCCGGCGGCACTGGCCCGCCGTCGAGAGCGGGACGGGGCGGCCCACGGTCGCCGGCCAGGGGCCGGCCGCGGCCCGGCGCGTCCACGGCCCCGACCGCGACCGAGACCGCGCCCACGGCCCCGACCGCGACCCGGGGCGCCCCGCAGAAGCCGCGCCGTGGGACGGACCTGATCCGCTGGGAGGCGGCCCTCCTCAAGCTCCAGGCGCTGTACGACGCGGCGGACGACGACTCGGCCACCGGCCGGCCGGACCTCGCCCACCAGTCGGCCCGGCCCTCGGTCGCCGGGCCCTCCCCGTCGCCTCGGTCATCACCGAGGACGGCTCCGAGCGGTCGCCGGAGACGGTGGCCGGAAACGGGAGCCGGAGCAGCTCGGCCGGGACACCGTCCGGCAGCGCACCGGCTGCCCGGACGGCCCGCACGCCACCCTGTGACCGCCCGACGCCACTCTCTGACCGCCCCACGACCGCCTTTCCCTCCCCATGGGAAAGGCCTGCCGCGCCCTTTACTGCACATATGTTGCAGCTGCGGATGCATGGCACAAGGCTGTGGACGGCCGTCCCTGATCCCGCTCCGCACCTCCCCGCCCGGGCCGGCACCCTCACCGCCCGGCCCGGCACCGCGTCCGAGGCTCCCGACGCGGCAGGAGTGGATCAGGGTCGGCGGGACGGCCGTTCGGTGCTCGCGTCAGCGAGCGCCGGCCGGCCCGTCCCGGCGCCGAGGGGGTTAACGGCCCGGTCACGGGAAACGCGGACCAGGACCGTCCGCGAGCCCGAAGGAGGCGACCATGAGCGACCAGCAGTCCGAGCAGACCCCGATGGCCGACGACGCATACCAGCCCACCGGCACCAACGAGGAACAGGAGGACGCCGGTCCCCTCGACCTGCAGGACGCGGTCGGCGAACGCACCTACGACGACATCCTCGACGAGGGCTACTCCCCGCCCGAACGCCCCCTCGGCGTCACCCGGCACGGCACCACCGCCGCCGAGCAGCACGCGGGGGAGACCCTGGACCAACGGCTCGGCCAGGAGGTCCCCGACGTGACCCCGCCGGCCGGCGACGAGATCGGCGACCTGCCCGGCGGCGAGGGCGAGCCGGTCGACCCGGAGGCGGGCGAGCCCCGCGCCGGCCGCCTGGTGGCTCCCGACGAGGGCGCCCACACCGACACCACCAAGGAGGAGGTCGCCCGCGACGTCGGCATCGACGGCGGAGCAGCCGGCGCCGAGGAGGCCGCGATGCACGTGATCCCGGACGAGAGCGAACTGCCGGAGTGAGCGCACACGGCACCGGCCGGGCGTGCGCACGCCCGGCCGGTGCCCCCGTTGGTGTCCCTGAGTTCCCCGGACCGCCCTAGGGGAGCAGCCTCTCGATGGCCGCCGGGCCCTCCGACGCCAGCTTGCGACGCGCCCAGTCGAGGGTCTTCGGTGTGACGTCCCTGCCCGCCGCCATCACCAGGTCCTCAGGGGTGACGTCCCCGGGGGGCGCGGAGTGGAGCAGGGCGTCCGGGGTGCAGACGTCGTCCGACGAACGGGACTCTTCGGGTGTGGATGTCGACATGATGCCTCCTCCTCGGTCCGGATGACCGCATCCGTGCCGGTGCCTGTCGAAACGAGGCACACTCTCACCATTCCCCTCCACGGCGCAGCCTGCATCTCCAGGCGCGTCGGGAGCGGGTGCGGAGCGCGTTCCCACGCCACTCGGAACCACTCGCTCCTAAGCTGGAAACACCCGTACCCGTCGCACACCGCACCGCACCGCTCACCGGAGCGGACCGCACCGCACACCGCACCTCACCCTCACCGGACCGCACCGCACACCGCACCGCTCACCGGGAGGCCGTCGATGGCCGAGACCGTGTATCCCGAGCACGCCACCCGCACCCCCGGCTGC
Organism: Streptomyces sp. NPDC107654; assembly: GCF_055639035.1. Taxonomy (NCBI): domain Bacteria; kingdom Bacillati; phylum Actinomycetota; class Actinomycetes; order Kitasatosporales; family Streptomycetaceae; genus Streptomyces; species Streptomyces sp. NPDC107654. Next base: position 306,570 of record NZ_JBVKBI010000003.1, on the reverse strand, counting down.
CTGCCCATCGCCGAGCACGGGCTCATCGGCGACCTGCGCACGGTGGCCCTGGTCGGCAGCAACGGCACGATCGACTGGTACTGCTGCCCCGCCTTCGACTCCCCGAGCGTCTTCGCGGCCGTCCTCGACGCCGAGCGCGGCGGCTGCTTCGAGCTGGCCGCCGCCGTACCGGCCCGGACCAAGCAGTTCTACTTCCCCGACACCAACGTGCTGATCACCCGGTTCTTCACCGAGGAGGGCGTCGGCGAGGTGCAGGACTTCATGCCGGTCGCCGACGACGCACGCGGCGAGGCGGGACGGCACCGGCTGATCCGGCGCGTGGTGTGCGTCCGCGGCACCGTCCCGTTCCGCGCCCTGGTGGCCCCCCGCTTCGACTACGGCGCCGCCCCGCACACCCTGACCGACCTTGACGGCATGGTCCTGTTCGAGTCCCCCGGCCAGTCGCTGGCGCTCACCTCCACCGTGGCCCTGGAGTGCGACGCGCGGGACGCCCGCGCCGACTTCAAACTCGCCGAGGGCGAGTCCGCGGTGTTCGCCCTCGACCAGGTCACCGGCCAGGTCACCCCGCGCGGCTGCGCCCACGCCGAGGCGGAGCACCAGTTCAACGCCACGGTCGCCTACTGGCGGCGCTGGCTGCACCAGTCCCGCTACCGGGGCCGCTGGCGCGAGATGGTGCACCGCTCCGCGCTCACCCTGAAACTCCTCACCTACGCCCCCACCGGCGCCATCGTCGCCGCCCCCACCACCAGCCTGCCCGAACAACTCGGCGGCGAGCGGAACTGGGACTACAGGTACGTGTGGGTGCGCGACGCCGCCTTCGCCGTGTACGCGCTGCTGCGGCTCGGCTTCACCGGGGAAGCCGAGGCGTTCATGGGGTTCGTCACCACCCACATCAGCCCCGGCTGCCGCGACGGCTCCGGCCCACTGCAGATCATGTACGGCATCGACGGCCGCACCGACCTGCCCGAACGCGAACTGCCGCACCTCACCGGCCACCAGGGTTCGGCCCCGGTCCGGGTCGGCAACGCCGCCGTCGGCCAGCTCCAGCTCGACATCTACGGCGCCCTGATCGACTCCATCTACCTCTACGACAAGTGGGCCCAGCCCATCTCCAGCGGCCAGTGGGACGACGTGTGCCACCTGGTCGACTGGGTGTGCGACCACTGGGACCAGCCCGACGAGGGCGTGTGGGAGACCCGCGGCGGACGCAAGGAGTTCCTGTACTCACGGCTGATGTGCTGGGTCGCGATCGAGCGGGCCATCCGCCTCGCCACCCACCGCGGGCTGCCCGCCGACCACCGGCGCTGGCGCCAGGCCCGCGACGCCATCTACCGGCGGATCATGGACCGCGGCTGGTCGGAGCGCCGGCGCGCCTTCGTGCAGTACGAGGGCGGGGACGTCCTGGACGCCTCCCTGCTGATGATGCCGCTCGCCAAGTTCATCGCCCCCACCGACCCCAAGTGGCTGTCCACCCTGGACGCCCTCACCGAGGACCTGGTCTCCGACTCGCTCGTCTACCGCTACGACCCCCAGGCCAGCCCCGACGGGCTCCGCGGCGACGAGGGCACGTTCTCCATCTGCTCGTTCTGGTACGTCGAGGCGCTCGTCCGGGCCGGCCGGCTCGACGAGGCCCGGCTGGCCTTCGAGAAGATGCTCACCTACGCCAACCACCTCGGCCTGTACGCCGAGGAGATCGGCCGCACCGGCGAGCAGCAGGGCAACTTCCCGCAGGCGTTCACCCATCTCTCCCTCATCAGCGCCGCCTTCAACCTGGACCGCGCCCTCGGCTGACGCCCGCCGTACCCCCGGCCCGGCGATGATCTGTCACCGCCCCGTCACAGACCGTCCGCGCCCCACAACCACCCCCGCCCCCGCCGGGTCGAACCATGCGCCGGTCCGACCGACCGGTCACCGTCCACCTGGCGACCCGTCCATCACTCCGGGGGCAACAGACATGACCGCAATCACCCGTCGCACCGCAGGCTCCGCTGCCGTCACGGCGGCCTCCTTCCTGCTGCTGGCCTCGGCGGGCATCCTCGCCGCCCCGGCCGCGTTCGCCGGCGCGCCCGGCGGCACCGCGGCCGCCGACCGCAACAGCGACTTCGACGGCGACGGCTACACGGACCTGCTCACCGGTGTTCCCGAGGGCACCGTCGACGGCAAGGAGGGCGCCGGCTACGTCACCGTCCAGTACGGCGCCCCGAACGGCATCGGCACCCGCGCCACCGTTCCCAGGGGGCGGGTCCAGGTGCTCAGCCAGTCCACCCGGGGCGTGCCCGGCACCTCCGAGGCCTGGGACGACTTCGGGCAGACCGTCGCCAGCGGCGACCTGGACGGCGACGGCTACGACGACGCCGTGATCGGCGCGCCCGGCGAGGACGAGGGACGCGTCGCCGACGCGGGCCGGGTGACCGTCCTGTACGGCTCGAAGAAGGGCCTCGGCGCCGAGCGGACCGCCTCGGTGACAGCCGCGAAACCCGCCGCCGGCGCCCGCTTCGGCCTCGCCGCGGCCGCCGCCCGGTTCACCGGGGACGTGGACTCCGACCAGCTCGTGGTGGTCGACCAGAAGGTGGGCCTCACCGCGTTCACCTGGCACGCGGGCGTCCTGCGCCGGGTCGGCGCCCCGCACTCCGCCGGCCACCGGCTCCAGCCCGGCTACGTCACCACCGGCGACTACGACCACAACGGCTTCGCCGACCTCGTCGTCTCCGGCTACAGCCCCGACGACGACTACACCAAGGGCTGGTCGGCCTACTACGCGGGCGGCCCGGAGGGTCTCGCCTACCGGCGCGACCTGCACGGCGGTCTCGGTTCGGCCTCCGGCGACATCGACCGCGACGGATACGACGACCTGGTGGTGGGCCGGCTCAGCGCCGCCGACGAGGCCGCCGGCGACGCGAACGCCCCCGGCGGCCTCGTCGCCGTCTACTACGGCGGCGCGCACGGCCCCGCCGGCACCCAGGGCCCCGGCACCGCCCCGCAGTGGTGGTCGCAGAACTCCCCGGGCGTCCCGGGCACCGCCGAGCGGGGCGACGCATGGGGCGCCGACCTGTCCGTGGCCGACGTGAACGGCGACGGCTACGCGGACCTGGCGGTCGGCGCGCCCGGCGAGGACGTCGGCGGCGTCGCCGACGCGGGCGCCGTGTGGCTGCTCCGCGGCACCCGCACCGGTCTCACCGGCACCCGCGCCCAGTCCTTCGACCAGAACACCCCGCACGTCCCCGGCACCGCCGAGACCGACGACGCCTGGGGTGCCCAGGTCCGCCTCGCCGACACCGACGGCGACGGCCGCGCCGAACTCCTCGCCGCGGCACCCGGCGAGAACGCGGGCGACGGCGCGCTGTGGCTGCTCCCCGCGAGCCGCGGCGGACTGCTCGCCGACGGCTCCTGGTCCTACGGCGCCGCCTCCCTCGGCGCACCCGCCCACGGAGCCCGCTTCGGCGCCGTGGTCGACGAGTAGGACCGGTCACCCGATCGGGCGGTGTGTCCGCAGGTCGCACGGGTACCCGGCGTGCCGACAAGCGGAACCGACACAGGGTCCACCGAAGGAGGACACCTCGGATGACCAGCAGCAGCGAGACCGGCGACGTCACCGGCACCCGTGACAAGGACTACAACCTCATCTGGTACGTCGAGGCGTGCCTGAGCAACGCCCTGCGCCTGGAGCAGTACATCCAGGACGCCGAGCGCGACAAGGACAACGAGGTCGTGGAGCTGTTCCGCAAGGCCCAGTCCGACAGCCGCAAGGGTGCCGAAATGGGCAAGCAGTTGCTGCGCTCCCGGCTCAGCGGCGGCTGACCGCCGCCCCGCTCAGGCGAACCGGCAACCGGGAACGGGCCCGGCGGACCGCACACGCGCCCGGTCACCGCGCAGCCACGTGCCGGCCACGGCCGAGGCGAACGCGGCGAACCCGGCGTCGTCGTCCGCCGGGCCGCCGGCGTCCCGACCCCCTCACCGTCATCGGCCGGGTCCGCGCCGGTGACCCCGGCGGCGGCCTCCGCCTCCGGACGGTCGTCCGCCGGCCCCCGTTCGCGAGCCGCCCACCGGCGCCCCGGCCGCAGTCGCTCGCCCCACGGTGGCCCCACCGAGTTCGGCGGCCTCCCGGCGGCCCGCACCTGCCGCAGGGCACATGCCCGGCGTCCAGGCTTTCCGGGCGGCGAGCAGGGCGGGGGAGGAGGGTCGGCGCGCCCGCCCAGGGCGCCCTCGACGGACATTCCCCGCCGCCGCGGACGCTCAGGACAGCGGCTGCTCCGCCCAGATCACCTTGCCGTGCGGGGTGTACCGGGTGCCCCAGCGGTCGGCGAGCTGGGCCACCAGGAACAGGCCCCGGCCGCCCTCGTCGGTGCTCGCCGCGTACCGCAGGTGCGGCGAGGTCGTGCTGCTGTCGGACACCTCGCAGATCAGCGTGCGGTCGCGCAGCAGCCGTACCTCGATCGGGCCGCGCCCGTAGCGGATGGCGTTGGTGACCAGCTCGCTCAGGACCAGTTCCGTCGTGAACGCCAGCTCCTCCAGACCCCAGTCGGCCAGCCGCCGGGTCACCGAGGCCCGCACCCGCGACACGGCCGCCGGGTCGGTGGGCACCTCCCACTGCGCGACCCGGTCGCCGCCCAGCACGCGGGTGCGGGCCACGATCAGCGCGACATCGTCGCTCGGCCGGGCCGGCAGCCGGTCCAGCACGGTACGGCAGGTGTCCTCCGGGGAGGCGCCCGGCGTCCGGCGCAGGGCGTCCCGCAGCAGGCCGAGCCCCTCGTCGATGTCCCGCTCCCGGTCCTCCACCAGCCCGTCGGTGTACAGCACCAGCCGGCTGCCCTGCGCCAGCTCCAGCTCCGCCGTCTCGAACGGCAGCCCGCCCAGGCCCAGCGGCGGCCCCGCGGGCAGGTCGGCGAACTCCACGGTGCCGTCCGGGTGCACCAGCGCGGGCGGCGGATGACCGGCCCGGGCCATGACGCAGCGTCGGGAGACCGGGTCGTAGATCGCGTACAGGCAGGTCGCGCCGGTCACCTCGGCCGCGCCCGACGCCGGGGTCTCGTCCTGGTCGATCCGGCCGACCAGTTCGTCCAGCAGGCCGAGGAGTTCGTCCGGGGGCAGATCGAGGGAGGAGAAGTTGTGCACGGCCGTACGCAGCCGGCCCATGGTCGCCGCCGCGTGCAGCCCGTGCCCCACCACGTCCCCGACGACCAGAGCCACCCGGGCTCCCGACAGCGGCAGCACGTCGAACCAGTCGCCGCCCACCCCCGCCTGCGCCGGCAGGTACCGGTAGGCGATCTCCAGGGCGCCCTGCTCGGGCAGCGACCGCGGCAGCAGGCTGCGCTGCAGGGTGACCGCCATGCTGTGCTCACGGGTGTACCGCCGGGCGTTGTCGATCGACACCGCCGCCCGCGCCACCAGCTCCTCCGCGAGGGCCAGTTCCTCGGCGTCGAACGGCTGCGGCTTCTGCGCCCGCCAGAAGTTCGCCAGACCCAGCACCAGACTGCCCGCCCGCAGCGGCACCGTGATCAGCGAGTGGATGCCGTACGCCAGCACCTGGTCGGTGCGCTCCAGGTCCTGCGCCCGCCAGCCCGGTTCCTGGCGCAGCCGCTCCACCACGACCGACTGCCCGGTGGTCAGGGCGCGGGCCTGCGGCGAGGTGGCCACGAACCGGATCCGCTCGCCGACCGGGTACAGCGGGGCCTCCTTGCGGACGCCCGCACAGGCCGCGCGGCGCAGCGCCGTTCCGGGCCGCGGCTCCTCCCCGCTCAGCACCGCGTCGAACAGGTCCACCGTCGCGAAGTCCGCGAACCGGGGCACCGCCAGGGCGGCCAGCTCCTCCGCCGTCCGCGTCACGTCCAGGCTGGTGCCGATGCCCACCCCGGCGTCGTACAGCATGTTCAGCCGCTCCCGTGCCACCTCCGCGCGACCCGACAGGGCCCGCAACTCGGTGGAGTCGCGCAGCGTGGTGACGCTGCCCGGCGGGCCGCCGCGCAGATCGGTGGGCCGCTGGTTGATCGCCAGCAGGCGGTCCTTGACCAGGTGCACCTCGTCCGTGGCGACCCGGCCCGAGGCCAGCAGCGCCGCCGTGTCGTCGTCCAGGCCCAGCTCCAGCACATGCCGCCGCTCGGCGTCCGAAGGCAGGTCCAGCAGCCGGTGCGCCTCGTCGTTGGCGAGCAGCAGCCGGCCGTCCCCGCCGACGATCAGCACACCCTCCCGGACCGCGTGCAGCACCGCGTCGTGGTGCTCGTACATCCGGGTCATCTCGTACGGCCCCAGGCCGCGTGTCTGGCGCAGCAGCCGTCTGCTGACCAGGGCCGTTCCGGCGGTGGCCAGCGCCAGCGCGGCGGCCGCCGCGGCCAGCAGCAGCGGCAGCTGCCGGTCGGCGGCCCCGCCCACGTGCGCGGTGGTGATGCCGGCCGACACCAGGCCCACCACGGTGCCGTGCGGGTCCTTCACCGGCACCACGACCTGCACCAGCGGCCCTATGGTGCCGGTGATGTGCTCGGTGACCGTGTCGCCGGCCACCGCCGGGGCGATCGTGCCGACGAACTTCTTGCCGATGCGGTCGGTGTCGGGGTGCGTGTAGCGGATGCCGTCGGTGTTCATCACGACGATGAAGTCCACGCCGGTCGCCCGGCGCGCCGCCTCCGCACGCGGCTGCAGTACGGCGGTGGGGTCGGGGGAGCGCAACGCGGCGGCCGTACCGGGCGCGTTGGCGAACGTCTCGGCCACGGCGAGGGAACGGTTCGTCGCCTCCACGTCGCTGTCGTGCCGCACCTGGAGCACCTGGGCCACCACCGCCGCGACGACCAGCAGCAGCACGATCACCACTTGCAGGAGGAACACCTGACCGGCCACGCTGCGCCCGGTCACCGCCGACCGCAGCACCCCCGGCCGGCTGCCGCCCGCGCCGCCTCCCGGCGGCGGTGGGCCGTGCGGTGCGCGCGGGTTCCCGAGAGAACGGGGCGGCCGGGTCGCGGGCCGGCCGGGCAGTCGCACCATGTGCCCATGTCTACACTGCCCGGCGCCGTGAGGCGAGACCGTCACCCGAGGCACCGACGCCCGACCGGAGGCAGGGCGGCAGCCGGGCGGTGCGCGGAGGAACGGCGCGGCGGTGCGCGGGGGAACGGCGCGGTCCCGTCCCGGCCGACGAGTCGCTCGGTCAGCCGCCGGGGGCGGCGGGGCGGCGGGCGGCGAGGAGGAGGGCCACGTCGTCGGGGCGGTCGGTGGCGTGCCGGGCGGTCGCGGTGAGCCGGTCGGCGACCCCGGCCAGGGAGCGCCCGCCGCCCCGGCCCGTCGCGGCACCGGCCTCGGCGAGCGCCAGCCGCAGCGCCGTGATGCCGTCGTCGATGTCGGCGCCGGGCCGCTCCACCAGACCGTCGGTGTACAGCGCGAGGATCGCGTCCGGTTCGAGCAGCAGCTCCGCCACCGGGTACCGGGCCTGCGGATCCACCCCCAGGACGACACCGCCCGGGACGTCCAGCAACCGGGTCCGGCCGTCGGGGCGGCGCAGCAGCGGCGGCGGGTGGCCCGCCCGGGCGATCCGGGCGCGGCCGGTCGCGGGGTCCAGGCGCAGGTAGCAGCAGCTGGCGAACTGGCCGGGGTCGAGGTCGATCAGCAGGTGGTTGGTGCCGCTCAGCACCTCGTCCGGCGGCCGGTCGCCCAGCGCGAACGCGCGGACCGCGCTGCGCAGCTGGCCCATGGTGGCCGCCGCCTGCACCCCGTGCCCCTGCACATCGCCGATGACCAGGGCGAGCCCGTCCCCGGCCTCCACCACGTCGTACCAGTCGCCGCCCACGTCCATGCCCTGGGTCCCCGGCAGATAGCGCCCCGCGGTCTCCAGCCGCGGGTGGGCCGACAGCCGGCGCGGCAGCAGCGCCTGCTGAAGACCGCGGGCGAGCGCCGCCTCGTCGTCGTAGCGGCGGGCCCGCTCCAAGGCGTGCGCGATCAGCCCGGCGAGCGCGGTGAGGACCGTACGCTCCTCCGTGCTGAAGCCGCGTGAGCAGTCGAAGCCGAGGATGCAGGAGCCGACCGGTCGGCCGGAGGCGATCAGCGGCAGGAAGGCACGCGCCCCCACGTCCGCGTCGAGTGGGATGCCCGGGTAGGCCGCCGCGATCTGCTCCATGGACTCGAAGAACAGCGGCCGGCCGGTGGTCAGCGTCTCCACCCCGGGCAGGTGGGCGTCGAGGCCGACGCCTTCGAACGGGGCGAGGAAGCCCTGCGGGAACCCGGTCTCCCAGGCCAGGTACAGATGGCGTTCCTGGAGCAGGTAGATGGCCAGCCGCCGGCCGCCGAACGCGGGCAGCAGCTCCTGCATCACCACCTCCGACACCTGCCGGGCGGTCACCGCGTCCGTCAGCGCGATGGCCAGCGCGATCGGCCGGTACAGCGGCGCCATCGCGTGACCGCGCGCCACCGAGTCCTCGGGGACGCGTGCGTCGGGGGCCGGCTCCCGGGTGGCGTCCATCCGGCTGGCCGGGACGAGCGTGCAGGTCAGCAGGTCGGTGCCGGGGTGCACCGAGACGGCCAGCCAGTCGCCCTCGCCGCTTCCGTCGCGCTCGTCGGGGGGCCGCAGCGCGTGGAAGTGCACCGGCTCCGGTGACAGCAGGGCACCGCGCAGATGGTCGTCGTACGGCGGCCCGGTCAGCCAGGGCAGCGCGTCCCACAGCGTCCGCCCCAGCAGCTCCCGGCCGGGCCGGCCCGCGAGCCGGGCCGCCGCCGGGTTGACGTACACGATCAACCCCAGCCGGTCCAGGCAGAACACACCCTGCGGCAGCGGGTCGGCCGCGCCGTCCGCGGCGGCGGACGCACCGGGGTCGAACACCACCCCGAGGACCGCCGGTCCGGCGCTGCCGGGCTCGGCCGGCCACAGGTCCAGCAGCCGCTGTGTGCCGTTCCGGGCCCGCAGGCTCAGCGGCGCGCCCGGCGGCTTCCCGGCGGCGGTGTCGCGCAGCGCGGCCAGGATCCGGTGGGCGTCGGCCGGGGCCACCGCGTCCGCGAGCGCCGCCGCCGTCCCCGTGAACTCGCCGTGCCGCAGTCCGAGGAGGGCGTGCAGCCGGTCGTCCGCGCGCACCACGGACGTCGCCGGGTCCCAGCCGAACCGTCCTACGGCGGCCCGCGCGGACCCGCTCACGGGCGGCCGCAGGCACAACGGCTCCCCGTCCCAGAACACCGCGCTCGTGTCCCCGCCGGCCAGCCCGAGCAACTCGGCGCCCAGGTCCTCGGCCAGCCGGGTGAGCACATCGCGGTCGAACAGCTCGTCCACGGTCTCCGACACCGCCGGGTGCAGCACGGTGAGCACCCCGAGCGGCTCATCCCCGCCCGGCACCGGCAGGTACACGGACCCGAACGGGAAGGGCAGACCGGCGGCGAACTGCGGATACCGGCGCATGGTCTCCACGGCGTTCGGGAGGACCACCGGGACACCGAGCCGGTAGGCGTCGGAGACCGGGAACGGCCGGTCGACGTGCAGCCGCCACCAGGGCCGGAACAGCGGTCCGGGCAGCCCCACCAGCACCGACAGCCTGAGCAGCCCCGGCACCCCGGACCGCAGGTACACCCCCGCCACACGCCCCCCGGCCGCGGTCAGCGCCCCGGTCGAGGCATCGGCCAGCAACGCGGTCAGCCGGGCCCGCCCCCGGACCTCCTCCTCGCCGCTCCCAGCCATCGGCCTTACCCCGTCCCGTGCGCCTCCGGGATGACACAGCAAGAATGCGCCACGAGACCCGCGGAACGCACCCGGGCGGCAGGAGACAGGGGGAGCGGAGGGAGAGCGTACTTCGCGGGCCGCCTACGGCAATGGGCCCAGGCCGGCGCTGTGGCGCGAGCGACGGGGGGCCGCGCCCGCTTCCCCGCGGACCCGCTCCGCTCCGGGCACCGTACCGGTCGGGACCGCGCAGCCGGGCCGGGCTCGCGCCGCCCGGCCGGGTCGCTGTCGGGAGGGGACCGGCGGAAGGTTCGCCGCGGACGCGGACTAACGGAGGGGGCCGGAGGCGGGCGACGGCTCCAGGCGCTTCTTGAGCCGGTCGAGGATCTCACGCTCCGCAGGCCGTAGCGGCGGCTCCGGGATGTGCGGGAGGGGCGGACCGGTCAGGGCGGCCAGCAGGGCCTTGGGGTGCAGTACGCGCGTCGGGGCAGCCCTGAGGCTGGTGACGTCCCACAGGGCCGCCGCCGCGTCGATGGAGCCCGTGGCGGCCCTGGTCAGCCGGCGTGCGTAGCGGGCGGTGACGCGGTCGGCGAGGCGGGGCTGTCCGCCGACCACGCCGGGATACAGGACGTCCATGCCGACGGCGGTGGCCCACGCGGTGTCCACGTGCCGGGCCGCGCCGTTCAGGACACGCCGGGACAGGCCGGGGGAGACGAGGCCGGTCCGCCGCAGCTCGCCGGCCAGGACCTGGGCGCCGAGCGCCGCCACCGACATGCCCTGGCCGTAGGCGGGGTTGAAGGTGGCCAGCGCGTCGCCGAGCACGACGAACCGCTCGGGCCACCGCACCGACCTCTCGAAGTACCGGCGGGCGTTGCTCGTGCTGCGGCCACGGCTGACCACCACGTCGGTCAGGGGCTCCGCGCCGGCGATGAGCTGACCGACGATCGGGTGGGGAAGGTCGAGCGTGTACCGGAGGAAACCCTCGGGGTCCTGGGGAGGTTCGCCCCCGCGCGTGCCTCCCGCGCTGACCATCCACCGGTTCCCCTCGATCGGGAGCACCATCGCGCTGCGGCCGGGCCGGCCGTCGTACGGGTTGGCCTGCACCACCGTCAGCGGGAACGATTCAGCACCCGCCGGTGTGCGGTAGATCCGGGTGGCGTTGGTGAGGCCCGAGTCGAGCTTGCGCTCCTCCACACCCGCGATGCCGATCCCGCCGAGCCACTTCAGGCTGCCCGAGCCGCGGCCGCTCGCGTCGACGACGAAGTCCGCCTCCACCGCCGGCCCGAGTCGCTCGTCCGCGCCGCTGACCCGGACCCCGTGGACCCGGTCGGCGTCGCCGAGGAGCCCCTCCACCGTGGCCCGGTGGACCGATACGTTCGGGCAGGAGTCGAGCAACGCCTGCCGCACGACCCAGTCCAGCAGGGCACGCGTGCAGGTGATCATGTGCGGGCCGCTCCTGCGCCACCTGCGCAGCCAGCCGCTGTCCGGAGTGCGGGCCAGCATGCCGTTGCCGAGGGCGATCTCGTGGGCCCCGGCGTCCAGGAGCCGGGCACGCACGCTCACCGGGAACAGGGACTCCAGGGCGGACAGCCCGCCGGCCATGAGCAGGTGGGCGTGCTGACCCTGGGGGACACCCCGCCGGTTCTCGGGTCCCTCCGGAAGCTCGTCCCTGTCGAGGACGACGATCCGCAGCGAGGGCTCGGCGAGGGACAGGGCCGCGGCGGCCACCAGCCCGGCGATGCCGGCTCCGACCACGACAGCTTTGTGTGACAACTGGTTCTCCTTGTAGTGCTGTTATGCCGACGTCACTGGGTTCTCACCTGATCCGGTGCCGCCTCACCGAGGCGGTGCACGGCGTTCGCCAGCTCGACCAGATCGATGGTGACGCGGAACTTCTCCGGTGGGTCGGCGGGTCCGTCGCCCCTGCCCGACGCCCGGCGTATCCCGTCGATGATCATCGCCTCCTCCGAGGCGATGCGCGCCCTCTCCCGCTGCTCGCCGCGCTCCACGGCGGCCGCGTACGTCGCCTGGCCGATCCGTTGGTCGAAGTACGCCGTCAACTGCAGGAGCGCGTCGCGGATGTTGGCCTCCAGCAGGTAGAGGCGGTTGCTGGGCAGCTGCCACCACAGCTGCCACCAGGTCGGTTCCGCGACCGGTGTCGCCGCCACGTCCTTTACCGCCGACCACAGGGGCCGCAGCGCCCGGTAGGTGGCCAGGCTCTGCCGCTCGGCGGCGGCCGCGGAGGCGAGTCGCGGCAGGACGAACCCGGCGGAGTAGATCAGGGCGCCGAGCGCGGCGGCCGGCGGTGCGACGGAGGTGGACAGGAAGTCCAGGTCGTACCCCAGCCAGCGGGCGACGACCGCGGTCACCTTGGCGAGGGTGAATCCGAGGGCGTCGAGCAGCAGCCCGGCCAGGATCAGCCGGAGGCCGAGGCGGAGCAGCCCGGTGACCTCGTCGCGGGCCCACTTCAGGCAGACGGCGCTCAGGACGATCGTGCTCGCCAGATGACCCAACAGGTAGAGGGCGATCATCTCCCGCATGTACGGGGTGTTCGCGTAGTACGTGTCCAGGTCGGTGAGGCGCTCCGTGTGCGCGTCCGCGAGGCCGAACAGCACGACGATGGCGACGATGAGCGTGCCGTAGACGGCCACCGCCACCCGGGTCATCCGGCGTATCTGCTCCTTCGGGCCGCCCTTCCAGTGGATCAGCAGGATGATCAGGGAGCAGCTCAGGGCGGAGATCGAGCCGTAAGTCAGCGGGGCGCCCACGTTGGGGATGCCGGTGGCGTGGTTGACGGCGGCGAGCGTCACCGGGGCGGACCAGAAGAAGCACACGGCGGCGATGAACGCGGTGGCCCGGGTGGCGATGGACAGCGGGGAGCGGGGAGTCCTGCGCGGCCGGCGAAGCATTATGGCGGCCAGAGCCAGAAGGAGAGACGCCATATACACGACAAGGCTCATCTTTCGGTGGCTCCGTTCAGGTCCTCTGGCTGTGGGGGCACTCGTGCGGTCGGTCCGCTGGTCATACCGACCGGGCCGCGGCGGGGTCCGGCTCGACGGCCCGCCCCTCACGTTCGCACCTCTTGACGGCGTCGGCGATGAGAACGAGGGACTCGGCGTCGCGCGGGTGGGAGAGCCGGGCCGGCTCGCCGGTGGGTTCCGGCGCCGGCTGGGTGCTGCGCCGCACGGCCGCGGCGATGGTGGCGGCCCACGCGGCGGAGGTGGCCCGGGACCAGTCGCCGGTCCTCTCGAACTCCGCGTCCAGGGTGTGGCCGTAGAGCCTGTCGTCGTAGAGCGTCTCGATGGCGAGGAGACCGTTGTGAATGGTGCTCCAGCGCCAGGTGCCCCACAGGAACGGCGAGCGCGGCCGCTCGACACGCAGGGCACGGTCCGTGAGCACCGGGTCCAGTACGGCGTCGAGAGGCGCCAGGCGGAAGAAGTCACGCCAGGCCGACAGCTGGTGACCGGTCATGGGCAGGAGGACCCCCACCACGGTGAGCACCGCCCCCAGACCGGCGCACAACGGCGGGACGGACGTACCGAGCACCGGCCAGTCCCGGCCGGTCCACCGGGCGACCACCGCGATCAGTTTGCAGACGCTGTACCCGGAGCTGATCACCGTGCCCGTGCCGATCGTCAGCAGACTGGCCCGCAGCCAGGGCCGCCTCCGCACCTCCGCCTCGCAACCCCAGCGCAGCGACCAGACCGCACTGACCACCGCGGCCGTCAGATGCGCGATCAGGTACAGGACGACCATCTCGGCGATCCAGGGGGTCGTCGCGTAGTACGTGTCGAAGTCGCTGCTGCGCTCCTCGGCGGCGTCCCCGAACACGAACAGGGCGCCGATGCCGGTGAGTACGGCCGTGTACCCGTAGATCCAGCTCAGCGTCCTCCGGCGCAGCGACGGGCCGCCCCGCCAGCAGGCGATCATGATCAGGAGCGCCGCGCTGTACGCCGTGATCGACGCGTAGGTCAGGGGAGCGGCCAGGTTGGGCACACCGCTGACCCGATTGATCACCTGCACCGAAGCGGGCGCTCCGAAGAGGAAGCAGAGCGACGCGAGCGCCAGCACCCCGTTGACCGCGCGAAGTGAGCGTTCGCCCCAGTGCCGGATCAGGCCGGGCAGCTTGACCAGCAGACCGACCCACAGCAGGCCGCAGCTGATGTAGTTGATCGCCCCGCTCATTTCCGGTTCCCCCGATAGTTGAGGGAGTCCGCGATGCGGCGGGCCGTCTCGCCGGTGATCACATCGCGCTCCATCAGTGCTCGCATCTCCTGCCCGACCCGGATCCCGAACAACTCGGCTTCTTTCTCGGGGTCCTCGTCGAAACGGGAACGCGCGGCGGCCGGCTGTGCGCCGTGCACATGCCCGGCCTCCAGCGCTTCCCAGGCACCGTCCGCCAGTTGCTCGGGGGTGAAACCGTCCTTCTGCCTCATGTGCCACAGCTCGTGGCCGAAGATCTGCGCCTGGTGCCAGATCTCCGCGTCCTGCTCGATGATGACGTCGTCCTGGTCCGTGCGCTCCAGCCACATCCCCGTGGCCTTGAACTCACGTGGGATGTGCACCCGGTGCACCACGAGCCTGCGCTCGCCACGCCATCGCCGGGCCGACTCGACCAGGGCCTCGAACAACGACTCGGGATCCTCCGGAGCCTCTACGGCGGACAGGTCCTCGTCCGCTCCGGTGCTGCTCAGCCTCGCGCGGACCGGAGAGATGAGCAGCTCGGCGAACTGCCGCATCTCCTTGTCGCGCTGCCGTAACCGCTGCCATTGACGCAGCCGGGTCATCGCGGTCACCGGCCCCCGTCCCGCCCGCTGGAAGACGCAGGGGCCGCCGGGGGTTGGGGTGAGCTGAGCACTGGTGCGGTCGATGGCGAGCCGGGCGTCCCGGTCGTCCGTGGGGAGTCGGTCGCTCCGGCAGCCCGTGGCCGGTCGCTCGCTCCGGCCGTGCGTGGCCAGGGGGGCGCTCCGGCCGTGCGTGGTGTGTCGGGTATTCCGGTGAGCTGCGGCGAGCGGGAGGCCTCGGTGACCTGAGGCGAGTGGGGCACGTCGGCGGTCCGCGGCGGGTGGGACCCGTCGACGGTCCGTGGCGAGCGGGGCTCCCCGCCGGACCCGCGGATCACCACGCGGGCCCCCTGCGTGCCGAACCGCCGCCGTCGACGCCGGATGCGGCGGGCCGTGTGATGCCCTCCGCCCACTGGGCCATCGCCCGCACCCCGCTCGGCGACAGCAGTCCCCGCGCGGCCAGCCGCAGGATCTCGGGCGTGCGGAGCTCGGCGAGGGGGTCCGACCGCGACTCGAGGCACTGCAGATGCCGTTGCAGCGCCTCGTTGAGCGCCTCGGGCTCGTCGGCGAAGAAGAAGCCGGGCGGCAGGGAGAAGAACCGTCGGAGCCGGTCGGCGGACTCCAGACTGGGCAGGCCCTTCCTGCGCCACTCGCTCATCGTCTGACGGGTCACGCCCGCCGCCGCGGCGATCTCTTCGAGGGTGTACTTCTTCCCGTCCTCGCGCCGGCGCGTCTCGCGGAGGAGGTCGAGCCGCTGCCGTACCCGCTCTGCCACCGAGACCTCCTCGGCCCGTCCGCCGGCGAGCAGGAGCTCGACCACGGCCTCGGGGACCCCCGTCTCGAAGGACAGGTCCCGCGTGTTCAGCACGTCCGTCAACTCGGCCCGGCCGACGGCATGGTGGAGGCGTTCCAGGGTTCCGGCCAGTCTTGCGTAGGCATCGTCTGCTGCCACCGAGCATTCTCCCGGGCACGTCGCTGATCAGGGGCGGGGACGTACGCGAGGGTATCCGGATCGCCTTACCTGGTCGACAGTGTCGAGAAAACCTGCATGAGCTCGCAGGTTGAGTTGACATGACATGGCGTCCGGTAGCAGGATCACCGCGCAGGGTGATCCAACAGACCAGCTGTGCGGTTTGGTTGTCGTAGCCGAGCCTCTCAGCGGAGTCCAGGCTGTCCGCCCCTACCCCGCCGAGAGGTGACGCGATGTCCGAGCCCTTGTTGCTGATCGGCGCCGGATCGGCAGCGGCCGGGGCGGAGTTCCATCTCGCGCGGATCGCCGCCGCGCACCCGGTCGTACTCGTCGACACCACCGCGCCGGCCTGGACCAGACCCTATGTGCTGGAGCACATCGCGGCCGACCTCGTCCACGGTCCTGCCATCGCGGACGCGGTCATGGACCACGCCTCCCGTCACGGCGTGTGCGGTGTGCTCAGCCATGTGCCGGACCACCTGGTCACGGCGTCGCGCCTCGCCGGCCGGCTGGGCCTCCCGGCGGCCTCGGCCGAAGCGTTGGCTGTGTTGAGCGATGCCACAGCGCTGCGCGGACTGCTGACACGGCACCACATATGTCAGTCCCACACGCCGGGAAACGGCGACGAGCATCCCGACGGGGCCGTCATCTCCGCCGAGACCGTCGTCCTGCCCGACGGCGACATCCGGATCGTCGCCGTCACACGGACGACTCTCGGCTCGACCGGCGGCCGCGAGGTGACGCGCCACTCCGTCTACGCGCACGACACCCTGCTGCACAACCCGTTGGTGCGCCAGACCGTACAGCGCGTGGTACGGGCCGTCGGCCTCACCTTCGGCGTCCTCCACATCGGCATGAGGCTGACCTCGCTCGGCCCGCGCGTCACCGACGTGCAAGCCCGCCTGGCGGACGATCTCGTCCCGTTGCTCGTCCAGCGGGCCACGGGAGTGGACCTCCCGCTCGTCTGCGCGGCCCTGGCCGCGGGCAGGACGCCCGATCTCACCCCGACCCGGCAGGGAGCGGCGGCCGTCGGTTTCGCCCACCCCTCCGTGAGCGGCCGGATCGAACACCTCGACGTCTCGCCCGAGGCCGCCCGCCATCCGCTGCTCGAGTCCATGGGCCTGCTCCAGCGGCCGGGGGCCCACGTCCTCGCGTCACCCGCGGCCGGGCCGGAGGACCGCCTGGCCTACTGGGTCGTGTCGGGCCCCGACAGGGAACACTGCGATGCGGCTCTCGACGCCGTGGCGCAACACCTGAGCGTCGGTGTCACCGCGGCTGCGGTCACCGGCCGGGCCGCGTGACGTCGGGACAGGATCCGGTTCCGCTCGTCCCCGGCGGCAGCGGCCGGGCGGCCCGCAGGCTGCGCAGGGCTAGAAGCAGGACACCGATGTCGTCCAGGTAGACCGGGTCGGGCAGCAGATCGGTCGGCAGCAGCAGATACGCGACCGCACCCCAGAACACCCAGCGCGGTCCCGTCGGCAGCCCGGCCCGCAGCAGCGTCCGCCGCGCACGCACGAGCCGGACCAGCAGACCGACCGCGACGGCGAGCAGTCCCGCGGCGACGACGGCGGCGATCGTCAGAAGGGTCGTGGTCGTGTCCATACGGAATCCTGGCCCCGGTTCCTCGTCCTGGTCCAGCCCCTACGACGACGACCGGTCATCGGTGTCCTCCTCGGAGCCCCCGCCCTGGCCGGCCTCCAACGCGGACCCGGCCGGGGTGCCGTTCGGTGCGCCGCTCGGGGAGGCGTCCGGTGCGCTGTTCGGGGAGACGCCCGCGGCGGGCTCCGGCTGCTGCCGGCCCTTGGCGGTCAGCTTCAGCCGTTCGAACGTGCGTGTCAGCTGCTGCAGAGGGGTCGGCGTCCGGGCGGCGGGACGCTGCTGGGGCACGGCGGGCACGGGAACGTCCCGGTAGGCGGCCAGGGCCTCCAGCGCCTGCTCGGCGGCCTGCTTGTAGAGGTCCCGGGACTTCGTCATCGCCTCCAGCGCCTCGGCGTACATGGCGACCAGCCGCCGCTCACGCTCCAGCTGCTCCTCAAGGGTCAGCAGCGTCCAGTTGTCGCGCAGGTCCGTCAACGCCTCCTCGGCGCCCTGCGGAAGCGGCCGGGGCAGGGCGACGAAGCGCCGCAGCGCCGCGATGAGTTCGGCCGGTTCCGAACCGTCCAGGAAGACGCTGCGCACGCTGTGCTCCCGGCCGTCGTAGCCGCCCTCCGGCGCCGGGTCCGGCGGCAGCAGCACCGCGCCGCCGCGCGGCACCTCGACACCGAGGTCCTTCAGCGCCCAGTTGACACCGCGCAGCTGCTGCGGGGCGGCCCGGTGCTCCACCACCCGGTGCCGCAGACCTGGCGGCAGCAGGCGCGCCAGCGGCAGCCGGCCCCGCTCGTCCGGCGTCATCGCCTCATGGACGACGACGTGGACGCACCACGCCTCGCGGGCCGCGTCCCGCAGCAGGCGCCGCATGTCCTTGTCGTCCTCGGGCAGCGCGTTGACCTGCCGGAAGCGCAGGCCGGTGAGCGTGGGGTGGTGGTCCCAGGAGCCGTCCTCGTCCGCGCCGGCCTCGGGCCAGAACAGGGTCGCGGGCGAGGGCCACGCGTCGTCCCACCGGTGCTCCGCCTCCGCGACCAGCCGCCACTCGTGGCCCTGCGGCCGGCCCTGACGCGGTACGAGGGTGAGCCGGGCCCGCACGGTCACCGTGCCGCCGGCCCGCCAGCGCGCCTCGAATACCCGCGACTCCGGATCCTCGGCCGAGGGCGGCTCGGCGAAGTCGTCGATGTCCCCGCTGTCCTTGTGCCGGCGCAGGGTGCGGCGGACGACGTCCTCGGGGGCGGGACCGGTGTGGCGGCCCCGGGCCGCCCAGAGGGTCTGCGGGATGGTGGCGCGGTCGCCGGCGGAGTTCGACATGAGCCAATCTGCTGATGGGAGCGGGTGAGCTTCCCAGTATCACTGCTCGGCGGGCGACACGGCGGCCGGGGGGTCCGGCCCGCGCGTCGCCCGGAGGTGCGACCGGCGCACGGGGTGTGCGCCACACGCCCGGGGCGCGTGCGGTACGCCGGGGATGCGCGCGGTGCGCGTCAGGCGACCGCCGCACACCCGTGCCCGGCCCACGCGCACGGAGCCCACAATGACCGGCGAACGGGGACCGCCCGTCCATCCGCTCAGGGGCGGCCCCCGTTCACCCTCCTCACCCAGCCGACCCGGTCCTTCACCCACGGTGCGAGCGGGCGGCAGGTGTTCCCCAGGCGCGTTCACCGGGCGCGGTACGACCGACGCGGTCGTCGCCGTGCCCAGCCGGACGCTCCCTCCGCTGTGGACGGTGCCCCCTCTCGCCCTGCCGCACGAGCGCCGTCGGCAGGCCCGGCCCTCGGCGTCGGCCCCGGCCGGACGGCGGTGCCCGTCCCGCCGACCGCGGCACTCGCGGTGGTCGGGGGCCGCGACCCCGTCCTGCGCCGGCCGGGCACCCGACGACGTGGGCTCTCAGTGCGGGAACGCCCGGGGCGGCCGCTGCCGGGGCACCTCGTCGCGGAACCCGGCGATGGCGGTGCTGATCTGCCGCATCAGCACGGTGCCCTCCAGCCGTTCCAGATAGAGGTTGGCGTGCGCCAGCGCGGGCAGGTCCACACAGAAGTACACGGCCATCAGCGGGTTGACGAACAACTCGCTGTCCCGGGTGCGTTCGGTGAACCGCACGTCGCCGAAGTCCCCGCGCAGCGCCGCCGAGACGGACCCCTGCACGATGCTCGGACGGCTCGCGTGGCAGTCCTGCGCATGGGCCACCGCGTCCAGGTAGGCGGCGCCCTCCGGGCTGTCGCGCGGGAGTGAGAACGCGCCCAGATAGCCGCCCGCGCGGTCCAGGGCGGCCAGGTTCTCCAGGACCAGCGCGTGGTTGACCCCGTGGTAGGCGTCCACACCGAAGCCCAGGCAGGCCACCAGCCGGTGCGGGACCTCCGTGAGCCCGGCGACGGCGCCCAGGCTCGCCATGTCCTCCTCCGGCGTGCCGAGCCCGTGCTCGTCCCCGCGCATCAGGATGTCCGTGCCGCCGTCCACCAGCACGATCGCGTCCACCCCGCCGAGATGCGCGAGGAGCGCCCGGTAGGCGGCGCGCAGCGGCTCGACACCCGTGAGCGGAAAGGCGTACACGGTGTCGGGCAGGCCCTGCGACCGCAGCCACCGGGCGAGCGCCCGCTCGGGGAAGTAGTCGCCGCGCAACGGGGTGTCCGGGCGGACGGCGGCGACGTCCGCCTCGACCCAGGTGTCCAGGTCCAGGCCGTACAGGTCGGCGAAGGACAGGTTGGCCAGGTGCACCTCCTTGCCAACCGCCCGCAGGGCGAGGGCGAGGGGCAGCCCGGCGTAGACGTCGAAGCCGCCGCCGGCACCGGCGACGAGGACGCGACGAGCCTCGCGCAGGCGGGCGAAGAACGGGGGTTCGGACAGCGAGAACACCGCAGGACCCTAACAGGGCGGTCCCCGGGGCCGGTTCGGGGTTTGCGCGGTACGGCCCCCGAGACGACCCCGGTCGTCCACAGGCCCGGGCCGGCCGTCCGCGAGGGTTGTCCACAGGCCCGGACGCGTGTCGGAGCCTCGTGCCAAGATCGCCGCATGCTCACTCACGACCTGCTGCCCGCGGAACCCCACCGGTCCAGGACCTACGCCCGCTGGGCGGCGTCCCGCGATCCGGGCGCCGAGAGCGCCGCCGTCGCCCTGCTCGACGAGGTGTCGGCGGCCGTGTCGTCCGCGTACCCCAAGATGGGGCGCTGCCTCGAGCGGCTGCGGCGGCCGGCGGGCGGGCTGCCTCCCGCGCATCTGCCCTGGTTCTGGGACACGGTGGCGCACCGCCTGCTGGGATACCCCGGCGGTGCCGCGGCCAAGGCCTATTCCCTGGCCCGCAAGGCGGAGCAGGAGCACGCGCTGCCCGTCGACCCGGTCTGGCGGCGGGCCAACGCGCTGCTCTTCGCGGCACGCGGAGCCCTGCCGGTGAAGGAGCTGAGCGAGCACCAGCGCTGGCTGGCCGGGCAGTTGACGCCCGCCGAGGCGCACGAGGAGTACGTGCGCGCGCTGACCGCCTGGGCGGCCTCGCCCGGGGACCTCCCCGCAGACCTCGCCCGCCGGATCGGGGCGTCCGCGCGAGCCGCCGGCCTGGGCACGGACGAGGACGCCCGGGTGCTCGGACAGGTCCTCGGCGCCGCCCGTGGAAAGGCGGTGCCGGACGCCCTGCTGGAGGCCGCCGCCGGACCGCTGGGCGACCATCCGCAAGGTCCCCGGGTGCAGGCCGCGCTGCTCGACCTGTTCCCGGACTCCCGCAAGGACGCGGCGGCCTGGCTGCGGCTGCTGCTGCGCGGCGGCATCGTGGACGCGGCGGCCGCCGGCCGGCTGGAACCGGAGGGCGGCCTGGCCGGCTGGCTCGGGAAGTACACGCGCACGTACCGGCACCAGAAGGTGGCCTACGGCGGCGTGGCGAGCCAGCCCATGCCCGCGGAACTCTTCGCCATCGTCTCCCGGTTCGCGCCACGGCTGCGCGCCGCGGGCACACCCGTGGTGATCCACGAGGACAAGTACCGCTGGCCGGCCCTCGACGCCGACCTCCTGGACGCCTGCCTCGCCGAGGGGATCGAGGTGGCGGACCCCGGCGACGCCGTACGGCTGACGTTCTGGGACGACCGGTCGCGCCGGGACCTGAAGGCCCTGGCCGCCCACCCGGTGTTCGGCCGCCGCCTCGAAGGCACGGTGCACGAAGGGCTGCGCGGCTCCGGCACCGCGATCACCCGGCTGCCGCGCAACGCCGGCATCACCGCCGAGGTGCACACCCGCATCGAGGGCCTGCTCGGCGAGCTGCGCGGCGGCGGGCTGGCCGCGGCCGACGAGGCGGTCACCGAGCTGTCCGGCCTGCTGGACCGGCCCACCGCCGTCGCCCTGGACGGCATCGAGGAGGCGCTGGCCGAGCTGGACCTCACCGGTCCGCTGGCCCGTGCCCTGCGCGCCGGGCTGCCCGAGGAGCTGGGCTGGCCCGCCCTGGACGCGGTCCTTGAGGAGCTCGGCCCGGCCGACACCCTCCGGGTCACCTGCACCTGGCCCGTCCTCACCGTCTTCGGCGCCGACCGCGCCGTGGCCGTAGACCCCTCGGGCACCCGCGCGAGCTGTTCCCTCCGGGTGCCGGGCGAGGCGACCTCGCACGCCGTCCACTACGTCGGCGGCCGGTTCCTCGTCAGCCGGCGCACCGGCGACCGCTACTCCTCCGCCGACCAGGCGTACTGGGCCGACCGTCCGGAGGAGGTGTTCACCCCGGAGGACCGCTTCGGTCTGCGGCCGTACGGCGGACTGATCCAGGGCGGCTTCGGGTACCAGTTCGAGACCCCGGACCGCGGCGGCCGGTTCGACGGGCAGCGGGTACTGCGGCCGGGCGGACGCGAGGGCATCGGAGGGCACGAATTCCAGCTGAGCGACGGACGGCGCCTCTTCGGCGCCGGGGTCTTCCACACCCGAGGCAACTGGACGCCGTACGACGCCGTGACCGGCGCCCCGGCGGCCGACCGCACCCTGCCGGACTTCCACCGCGACCGGGAGCTCCCGTCCGGCATGGAGGAGTTCGAAGGCGGCCAGTACCTCGCGGTGCTCCCCGAGGACGCCCCGCCCTCCCCGTTCGGCCAGGACGGACGGCTCGTCGGCTGCCGCGTCCTCAACCGCACGCCCCACCAGGGCCCCTCACCCACCGAGTTCCTGCTGGAGTCGGTCGACGGCCGCACCGCCCGCTACCGCAGCCGCCGCTTCGGCCGCCACCCCTGGGGCGTCATCGGCCTCCCCGCAGGCGGCGAGGACGCCGTCACCGTCGGCGAGGCGACCGTCCGCTGCCACGCCGCCGCGGACAACTCGCTGCTGTGGCAGGTCCACGGTTTCGTCCCGCCCTCCGGACGCGACCGCGACCACCCGCCCACCCTCGGCGAGGGAGCCGGCCCGGTGCCGCCGCCCGCGTTCTGGCACTTCCTCACCCCGCGCGACGAACGCTCCTCCAAGGCGCTGCGCACCGTCGGCGACGCGGCCGTGCGCGCCCTCCTGGACGCCGCTCACGACACCGGGGACACCGGGGACGACGCACTGCGCGCCCGGGTCACCCGGCTGCTGCCCGAAGCCGGTGACGCCCGCGTGCGCGAGGGAGTGGTGCGCGCGGCCCTGCTCGCGGCCGACGTGCTGCGGCGCCGGAAGGAGCTGTCCCGCCGCGTCGGCATCATGCGCTCCGGCCCGGTCGTGACCCTTCCCGCCGACATCCCCGACACCGCCCTCGTCCCCGCCCTCTCCGGTCTCCTGCCCGACCTGCGCCCCTACGAGGCCCACGTACCCGAGCGGCACCCCGGCACCCTCACCGCCGTCGCCGCCGACGGCCGCTTCCTGCGCGACGAGATCGACGACGAGACCCGCGGCCTCGCCCCGCCCGCACGCCCCGCGGAATGGCAGGTGCTGCTCGGCGCCATCGACGCCGTCGCCTGGCGGACCGCCGTCGAGACCACACCCGAGGCCGAGCGCACCGCGCTCAACGCACTCCTGCGGACCTGGAGCCGGCAGCCCTTCGCCGAACCCGGCGGCACCTGGCGCACCGGCCGGGCCCCGGAGGAGGAGCTGACCACCGGGACCCGCACCGCCGCGGGCCCCGCACGCGGCGGACTCCGCCGCTTCGTCCAGCCGGCCACGGCTCCCGCACCGGCCCGCACCGAGGAGGAGCGGACCGTCACGGTCACCCGGGACGACGGCGGGCGCCTCACCCGCCTCCTGGAGCTGGTCGAGGAGAACGGCCCGGTGCCGCTGACCCCGGAGGCCCTCGCCGTCTTCTCCTGGCGCACCGGAGTACGACGCCCCGTCGCCACCCTGGCGCTGGCCGGCCTCCCGCGCCGCGCCGGGCACGACGACCACGCCAGGATGCTGCGCTCCAGGCCCTACAAGGCGAACAGGACCACGGGCGCCGAGTACGACGGCTTCTGGCACCGCCTCGGCCCGCACGGCCGGCGCCGGCTGCTCGCCGCCGGCGTCCCGGAGGACCCGGCTGACCTGTGGACGGCGGACGGGCTCGTCCGGGCCGCGGAACGGATGGCCGCCGTCTGGGCCGAGCTGCTCGGCACCCGGCCCTACGTCGACGAGGAACTGGCGGGCGCCCTGGAAGGGGACCTGGGCCTGCCCGCCGACTGGGCCCGCGCCCTGCCCGCCGGCCGCCCGCCGGCCGAACCGGGCGGACACGTCCTGGTCGGCAGCCGCACCGGCCGGCTGCACCTGCACCAGGCGGGGCCTGACGGCACGGCGGGCGCGTGGATACGGAGGGACAGGGCGCCGCACGCCGAGACGCTGTCGGTGATCGCCTGGGCCCTCACCGAGCGTCCGGTCGGCGACCCCGCGGCCGACGGGGCGGTGAAGCTGTACGAGGGATTGCGGGCGTGGTTCGCCGCGCCGGACACACTGGTCGAGCTGGTGTCGTCCTCCGCCCTGGCCCGGGCCGCCGCCGGGGACCCGGCCTTCCGGCCCTTCGCGGGCACCGCACTCCCGTGCCCGGAGCCGCTCCCGGACACCGTCCCGGAAGCACCCACCGCACTGGAGGACGGGACGTTCGTCGTGGCGGTCCCCAGCGGGGACCTCTTCCTGCGGACGGCCGCCCTCACGGAACCGGAGCACATGGCTCGGGCACGGGAGCTATGCGACCGGCTGGGCCTGCCCCGGCTCCGCGAGGAGGTCACGCGGATACGGGCGCTGCTCGACGGACTGGGCCGGATGACTGCCCGCGCCGCCGGGACTCCGGTACCCCCGGGCGGTTACGAGGCCAATCCCGCGCTCAGCGCCCCCGCCCTGGTCGCCGAGGTCGCACAGCGGCTCGGTGTCGGTGCGGACGCCGCCGCGCTCCACCTCCAGCTGCGCGCCCTCGCCCGGCCCACGGACCGCAACGTCCGCCGCTGGAACGGCTGGACGGCCGCCCGGCACAAGGCGGCACAGGCGGAACTGGTGGCGGTCGGGGCGGTGGAGACCGGCCGGCGGGCCCGGGCCGGGCGCACGGCCTTCGCCCCCGGCGCCTGGGAGACCCTCGACGCCCCCCACCTGCCCGTGGAGACCGACAAGTTGGCCACACACGGCGCGGTCCGCGCGGGCAAGGGCGTGCACGGCCCCTTCACCCGGCTGCTCTCACCGGTGCCGCTGCACGAACTGTTCGCCCGGGCGGCGCAAGCCTGAAAGGAGGCGGGTCGAGCGCCCGAACGGACCCGGGCGGCCCCGAACGGGGTCGGGGTGGCCCTGAGCAAGACGCGGGGCCCCTGAACGGGCGTGGGGTGGCCCTGGCCGGCGGCGGGACGCGCCGGAAGGGTGGTGGCGCCGGTGAACGGCGGCCGGGCGCGTCGCACGGATGCGGGGCGGCCCTGACCGGCGGCGGGAAGGCTCCAAGGGAGAGCGAGGCGGCCTGAACGGCGACCGCGTGGGCCTGAACGGTGCGGGAGGGGGTCTGGACGGCGGTGGGGCATACCTGGACGCCGATGGGGCGTGCCCGGACGGTGGTGGGGCCGGCGCGCGGGCGCCGGCCCCTGGGGCGGAAGAGGAGCCGGGAGCTTACGCCCCGCTCTCCCGGAGCATGTCCTCACGCTCGACGATCTTCACGCGCTCGCGGCCCTGCGGCTCGCCCAGGGCACGCTCGGCGGCGTCCAGCTTGTACCAGCCCTCCCAGGTGGTGAAGCGGACGTTCCGCTCGGTGAGGAAGGCGTCGACGGCCTCCGGCTCGGGCGAGGCGGGGGTGTGCAGACGGCCGCTCGCGTAGTCGTCCAGCAGGTTGGCCACGGTCTCGTTGGCGTCGCCCTTGGTGTGCCCGATGAGGCCGACGGGGCCGCGCCGGATCCAGCCGGTGACGTACGTGGACTGCAGAGGGGTGCCGCCCTCCTCGATCACCCGGCCGCCCTCGTCCGGGACGGTGCCGGAGTCGATGTCCCAGGGCAGCTTGGGCAGCTTCTCGGAGAGGTAGCCGACCGCGCGGTAGACGGCCGTGACGTCCCAGTCCTTGAACTCGCCGGTGCCCTTCACGTTACCGGTGCCGTCCAGGGCGGTGCGCTCGGTGCGCAGGCCGACGACCTTGCCGTCCTCGCCGAGGATCTCGGCCGGCGACTCGAAGAAGTGCAGGAACAACTTGTGGGGGCGGTTGCCGACGTCCCGGATCGCCCAGTTCTCCAGCGTCTTGGCGACCATGTCGGCCTGCTTGTTGCCGCGCCGGGTCTCGATGGAGCCCTCGTCGTAGTCGATGTCCTCGGGGTCGACGATGACCTCGATGTTCGGGGAGTGGTCCAGCTCGCGCAGCTCCATCGGGCTGAACTTCGCCTGCGCCGGGCCACGGCGGCCGAAGACGTGGATCTCCACGGCCTTGTTGGCCTTCAGGCCGTCGTGGACGTTCGGCGGGATCTCGGTCGGCAGCAGCTCGTCGGCGGTCTTGGCGAGGATGCGGGCGACGTCCAGGGCGACGTTGCCGACGCCGAGCACGGCGACCTTCTCGGCCTCCAGCGGCCAGGTGCGGGGCACGTCCGGGTGGCCGTCGTACCAGGAGACGAAGTCGGCGGCGCCGTAGGAGCCGTCCAGCTCGATGCCCGGTATGGACAGTTCACGGTCGGCCATCGCGCCGGTGGAGAAGATCACCGCGTCGTAGAAGGCGCGCAGGTCGTCCAGGCTGACGTCGGTCGGGTAGTCGACGTTGCCGAACAGGCGGATCTGCGGCTTGTCCAGCACCTGGTGCAGGGCGGTGATGATGCCCTTGATGCGCGGGTGGTCCGGCGCGACGCCGTACCGGATCAGGCCGAACGGGGCGGGCATCCGCTCGAAGAGGTCGATGGACACACCGGGGTCGGCGGCCACCTCGGACTTGAGCAGGGCGTCGGCGGCGTAGATCCCGGCGGGGCCGGCTCCGACGATGGCTACCCGCAGGGGGCGCGGCATGATCAGGTTCCCTTCGAGCGTGAATGGGCGACTTGATCAGGAAGCCTAAACTAAGGCAGACCTAAGTTGGTACGGGGGTCTCGTCTATGACCTCATAAGCTGATCTTATGGCTTTCCCAGGAGTTGCTTATGTGGGCCTCGTGGGGGCGCGGCCCGGCGACGAGGGGTGAGCGAGCGTGGGCGCAGGCGCGGGTGCTGTCGTCCCGGGGGCGACCGTCGCGGTGACCGGCGGCGGCGGATTCGTCGGCAGCCACTTGGTGCGACGGCTGCTCGGGCTGCATCGGCAGGACCTCGGCATCCGCTTCCGCGTCGACAACAGCCGGGGCATCCGCGAACTCGGCCTCGTCCACCGCCGGCTGGAGGAAACCCTCCTCGACCACTACGAGAGCCGACACGGCCACCGGCGCAGGGGCTGACCCCGGTCAGGCCGGCCGCACGATCCGGTGGATCGCCGCCTCGCCGGCGCCGTACACCGACTCCTCACGGATGCTCGACCCCGGCCCCGGCGCATGCACCATCATGCCGTCGCCGACGTGCAGACCCACATGCCGGTCGTCGTCGAAGAAGAGGACGAGGTCACCGGGTTCCAGGCCGGCGAGCGACACCGGGGTACCGGCCAGCGCCTGCTCGTACGCCGCACGCGGCAACGTGACACCGGCCGCCCGCCACGCGGCCTGGGTGAGGCTGGAGCAGTCGTACGAGTCCGGCCCCGTCGCCCCCCAGACGCACGGCTTCCCGAGCTGCTCCCGGGCGAACGCGATGGCCTTGGCGGCACGAAGGGCGCCGGGCGACGCGGGGGTCGGAGCGGGGAGGGGGAGGGAGAGGGGCGGAGCGCTGGAGGTGGTGAGGGGGGCGGCGAAGGCCGTGGTGCCGGTGAGCGGGGGGAGCGGGCCGGTACCGGTGACCGGAGCGAAGGATGCCGTGTCGGTGGGTGGGGCGAGGGAACCGGTGTGGGTGAGTGCGGTGAAGGGTTCCGTGCCGGTGAGTGGAGTGACGGTCCCGGTGCCGGTGAACGAGTTGAGGCTTCCCGTGTCGGCGGGGGGTGTGAAGGATCCCGTGTCGGTGAACGGCGTGAAGGAACCCGTCTCGGTGAACGGCGTGAAGGAACCCGTCTCGGTGAGCGTGGTCAGGGAGCCGGTGTCCTGGAGGGGGGTGAGGGAGCCGGTGTCGCCGGCCGGTGTCGCCGTTGCCGGCCGGCCGGGTGTCGTCCACTGAGGCTGCTGCCACTGGTCTGCCGGCTCGGCCGGTGCGGGGTGTGGTACCTGCTGGGTTCCGGCGATCCAGGCGGGCTGAGCGGCGGTGCCGGGCAGGGCGAGCCCGTTGGTGTGCCGCGAGAGCAGGTCGCGCGCGGTGTCGAGCTTGCGCCGGTTGCCGGCCTTGGAGACGGCGAGGGAGGGGCGGCCGGGTGCGGCACCGCCGGGCAGCGTCCTGGGTGCCTGAACGGCGAGGCCCTGTGCGGCAGTCGGGCTCGCCGGTGCCGCCGCCGGTGCGGCCTGGCCGCCGCCCGGTTCGGTCGTCGTCCCGCCGGTCAACGCAAGCGCCTCGCGGGGGAGTTCGGAGCCCTGGATGCCCGGGAGCACCGTCTCCGGAAGCTGCGGCGGTCGGTTCGTGGGGACCGCCGGTGGACCGGCCGTCAGTTCGGCCACCGCGCGGACCGCACCCGGTTCGAGTGCGAGCGCCTGCCGGTCACCACCCGGCAGGGCGGAGGCGCCCCCGCCTCCCGGCAGGGCGAGGGCACCCCCGCCACCCGGCGGCAGAGCGAGGGCATCCCCGCCCCCCGGCAGGGCTGGGGCCTCTCCACCGCGCGGCAGGGCGCGCGGCTCCCGCTCGCCCCCGGGGAAGCCGCCCGTCCGCTCCCGCCCCGAACGCGCGGGCGGCGCCGCCGGTCCGTCGGTGAGCCGGTCGGCGGGGAGTACGGCGGGGACGGTCGGGCCCACTGTGGCGCGAGCCGCGTCGAACCACTGCCGGGCGATCTCGTCGAGACCCGGGTCCGGGCGCCGGCCGGCTCGCTTGGCCAGCGGCACGCCCCGGGACCGGCTGCCGCTCCGGCCGGCCATGGCCCGTGTCGCGTTGAAATTACCGGTGGCGTTCTCGGCCTGGTCATAGAGGGATGCGATCCGCTGCCGAACCTCGTCGCGGCTCTCCGGCGCCATGGAGGACGTGCTCCTTCCTTGCCCCACGGGGCAGTTCAGCGGCTCGCCGGGGCAGAGCCGGGCGGCGGCCTCGCGTCAACCTAGCCAACGTGTGTGCCTCGTGTGAAGGTTGAGGTGTGAAATGTCCGATACATATTCGTGATGTTCGCGATGGAGTTCGACGGGGAAAGGGCGGAGGCCATGGTTTCCTGTGAGATCCCGGTGAATTCGCGACCCTGTTGAACACAGTGGCTCCGCCCTCCGTATGAAGCCGGGGAACTCCATGCCCGACCGGCGAACTCACACAGGGGACGACCTTGGTACGCAACAGCCGCAGACGCCCGACGGGCGCACGACGCGCGACTCTCGCAGCGGTCGCCCTGATGCTGGGCGGGGGCGGGCTCGTCGCGGCGAACGTCTACGCCTCGGCGAGCGAGGGCTGGGGCGACGGCCCCGGCGCGGACACGACCGGACAGGTCCGGTCGGCAGGCATGGCCACCATCGACTGCCCCGACGTCGGCAGCCGGCTGACGGCCGTGCCGGACGCGGCCCGCGCGGACGTCGACCGTGAACTCGCCCGGCTGGACGAGCAGACGGCGGCGGCCTACCGGCAACTCCAGCAGACGGCGCAGGCCGCCGGCGCGGACGGGGACGCGTACTCCGTCCTGGTCGACGACACGATCATGAACCCGCTCAAGGAGAAGCGGTCGGCGTCCATCGGGCGGATCTCGGACGCAGTCCACCGGGCGGGCGAGCGCCCGCAGGGTCTGGACTCCCTGGCCGCCTGCACCCTCCGCCCCGCGGAGACCGGCCGGCCCACCGGCACACCGGGCGGCGACGGCGGACAGGACGGCACCGGTCAGGCGCGAAGCGGCCAAGGGCAGAGCGGGCAGGGGCAGAACGGCGCAGGACAGGGCGGTAACGGACCCGTCGTGTCCGACTACGCGGACATCACCGCCGTACCGCCGGACGCGCCGGCCCCGGCACCGCAGGACGGCGCCTCGCGCGGCTCCTTCACCTCCGACTGCGGGGTCAACGCGAACGGCCTGTTCAACTCCGACAACGTCATCGTCGCCCCCGGTGTCTCCAACGGCGCCCACCACTTCCACGACTACGTCGGCAACCAGGCCAACACCGCCTTCGCGAGCGACGAGGACCTCGCGCGGGGCGGCACCAGCTGTGCGGACCGGGGCGACAAGTCCTCGTACTACTGGCCGGTGCTGCGGCTGCAGGACGGTACTCGGGAGCGGGACGCCGGGGCCCCGGGCGGCGGTACGGAGGGAAACGCCGGCCGGATCGTGACACCCAAGCAGGTGACGCTGACCTTCGTCGGCAACCCGCGCGGCGAGGTCACCGCCATGCCCCGCCTGCTGCGCATCATCACCGGTGACGCCAAGGCCTTCGTCAACGGCCCCGGCAACGCCAACGCGTCCTGGAGCTGCACGGGTTACGAGGACCGGCAGCTGAAGGACAAGTACCCGCTGTGCCCGTCCGGCAGCGATGTCGTGCGCACCTTCCGGTTCCAGAGCTGCTGGGACGGCCGCAACATCGACAGTGCCAACCACCGCACCCATGTGGCCTTCACCACCGCCGACGGCTCCTGCCCGGCGGGCTTCCGGCCCATTCCGCAACTGGTCCAGCGCATCGTCTACGACGTCGACGCGCCGAGCCTGACGGACGGCGGCCGGACGGTCCCGCTGTTCGCGGTGGACTCCTTCCCGGAGCAGCTGCACAAGCCCGTCACCGACCACGGCGACTTCGTCAACGTCTTCGACGAGGACCTGATGCGTGAGATGGTCGACTGCATCAACTCCGGCCGCACCTGCGGAGCTTCAGGAGATTCAGGTGACGACTCCGGTCCGACGGTGACGCCCCCGCCCACGTCCGCCCCCACCTCCGCCCCCACGCCCGTGCCCGGTTCCGGCTCAGGTGTCACAGCCGCTCCCGGTGCGGGCGGCACCCCCAACGCCCCCGCCCAGGGAGGAACTTCCGCCCCCGCTCCCTCGGTCTCCCGGCCCGGCGACGCCCCGCGGGACGACGTGACGACCGCACCGGCCCGCACCACCAAGCGCGACACGGACCGTACGGCGCACGCCGATGACCGGGACAAGGGCGCGGGCGAGGCCGCACCGGCCGAGCCCGCCGCACCCCGCTCCACACCGGCGCGTTCCGCCTCGACCCGCCCGGCGGCGTCAGTCCCGTCCGCGCCCACCGCCGCCGCTTCGGGCACCACGGGTCAGGCCACCGCCACCGCAGACGCCCCGCCACCGGCCACCCAGCCCGCACCCCAGGCCGGCGAGGCGGCCCAGGGCGGCCTGGCGGATACGGGCGCGCACCTGTGGCCCGCGGCCCTCGGCACCCTGCTGGCCCTGTCGGGCCTGTTCATGTTCCTGCGGGCCAGGCGTCTGCGCTACTGACCGGTGTCCTGAGCGGTCGGGGACGCGCAGGGCGCCCGGACCCTTTGACGCACTGCACGGCAAGGGCGTCCGGGCGGTCCACGTCGGCCTGGTCACCGCCAACACCGCCGCACGCGCCTTCTACGACCGGGTCGGCTTCCACGAGATCCCGGTCGCGGACGCCGGACCGCTCACCTACCTGGGCAGGGTCACGGCCCCGTGAGCGAGCGGGACGCGGGCGAGCGGGCCTCAGGCGAGCTTCAGCGTCTGCTTGGCGAGGTCGTACGCCGGCCGCATCTGCTCGTGCTCCTCGGTGTCCATCCCGCCGAGGTGCAGGACGACGGGGCCGTCGGGCGTGCTGACCGCGAAGGCGCTCTCCTTCTTCGTCTCCTCCAGGAGCTTGCTCGTGTAGAGGTACTCCACCTCGACGGCGTCGAGGCCGCCGCCGGTCCTGAAGGAGTGGTACTTCTCCTTGCTGACGTTGTCCTCGGCGGCGACGAACGCGCGCAGCACACCGTCCGCGTCCGCGTCGCCGGGCTTGCCGGTCCACACGCGCAGGAAGCCGATGTTGCCGGCCGGCTTGGCGTCGATCTCGCAGGCCGCGGTGACCGGCCCCTGCCGGAGGAAGGCGTCGGCGAGCGCCCCGCTCAGGTCGCCGTCCTCGCCCTTCGACGTCTTGGCCAGCTCCTTCTCCGCGTCGATCGACTTGGGCTTCCAGTCCTTGGCGAGGGCGAAGCTGACGGGCAGTTCGCAGGCCGAACCGGCCGCGCCGATCCTCCCGCCGCCGGCCGCCGCCGTCCCCTTCGCCCCGGTGCCCCCGGCCGCCGTGCCCTTGGCGCGCGCCGACGGGCTCGCGGACTTCCCGCCGTCGTCGTCCGCCGATCCCGCGCAGCCGCCGAGCAGCGCAGCGAGCGCCGCCGCGGCGATCACCCGGCCCCGGACGGTCCCCACCCTGACCTGCACTGTTGTCTCCCCTTCGGTTAGGAGCGGCCACTGTAACCGAGGGCGCCGACAACGCCGAACGGGCACCGAGGGCATCGACAACGCCGAAGGGAAATGCGGCTCACCGACCGCCGGTCACTGCGCCCCGCGCCGGGCGAGCAGGAACAGGTGCGGTTCGGGTACGGCCTCGCGGTGGGCCGGGGTGTACACCTCGTGCTCCTCGGACAGCACCGTCAGGCCCGCCGCGGTCACCAGCGCGGTGAACGCCTCCGCGGCGAAGCTCGTCACCCGTACCGGCTGCCCCATGAAGACGGCCTCGACGTCCTCCACGTCCAACGGCACGGTGGCCAGCGCGACCAGACCGCCGGGCCGTACCGCGCGGGCCAGCCCGGCCACGACCGCGGCCTGCTCGGCGCGGGTCATCTGCAACAGCGAGAAGTAGGCGCACGCGGCGTCGAACGAGGCGTCCGGCAACGGTGTATCCCGGATGTCGGCGAGCCGGAACTCGGCCCCCGGCACCTGCCGGGCGGCCAGCTCGACCATGACCGGTGAGACGTCGAGGCCCAGCACCCGGTGACCGGCCTCGGCGAGGGTCCGCGCGGTCGGCCGTCCCGTTCCGCTGCCCACGTCCAGCACCCGACTGCCCGGCGCCAGCAACTCCAGCAGCCGCCCCAGTGACGCCCGGTGCGGTGCGGAACGTGCGAACGCCCGCTCGTACTCCAGCCCCAGCGCGTCGAACACCACGGCGGCCGGTGCCCGGCCCTCCTCCTCGGTCACGGCGACTCCTCCCGTCATCCCCGGTCTCGCCCGGCGCCCGCCGCGGCGATGTTTGCCACGGGCCGTGGACGCACGGCAGGGTGCCGCATGTGCCTACCCTGCTGATCGTCCATCACACCCCCTCGCCCCACTGCCAGGCGCTGTTCGAAGCGGCCGTGTCCGGCGCCACCACACCGGAGATCGAGGGCGTCCGCGTCGTACGCCGGGCGGCGCTGTCCGCCACCGCCTCCGACGTGCTCGAAGCCGACGGCTACCTGCTCGGTACCCCCGCCAACCTGGGCTACATGTCGGGCGCCCTCAAGCACTTCTTCGACCAGATCTACTACCCCTGCCTGGACGAGACCCGGGGGCGTCCGTTCGGCTTCTGGGTCCACGGCGGCAACGACGTCACCGGCGCCGTCCGCGCCGTCGAGACCGTCACCACCGGCCTCGGCTGGCGCCGGGCGGCCGAGCCCGTGACGGTCACCGGCGACCCCGGCAAGGCCGGCACCCAGGCCTGCTGGGAACTGGGGGCCACGGTCGCGGCGGGCCTGATGCCCGGCACCTGACCGGCCCGGGCGCCCGCGGCAGGACCCGAGGGGCGCCGGCGTACGTCGCGCGGCCACCGGAGTGATCTTCGTACGGTCACGCACCGTGACCGGCGTGGAGCGAAGCCCGCGCGCTGACCGTTCTGTTAGTACGTTTTACGTGTTAATAGGGCATTTAGGGAGGTGCCGCAGGGCCCTCGGGACGCGACTTCCCGTTGTGCTGCCGCTGCTCGTGGCCGCGTACGGCACTCCGGCGCAGCGTGCCGTCGCCGACGGCGCGGGGAGCCAGGGGCTCGCCCTCCAGGTCGCCGTCGACGACAGGCCGGGCACCGAGGCGACCCGCCCCGGCGTCCGCGTCGGCCGCCCGCTGGTGAAGACGTACCGGCTGATCAACCGCACCGGGGCCGACCTGTACGACGTGGAGGTGAGCGACCCGGGGCTCCCGGACGCCGACATCCGCTGCCCCGGCGGCGGCGATCACCTTCCGATGCTCCGCGGTCTCGACTCGGCGACCTGCACCGCCCGGGCCACCGCCCGTCCGGGCACCTGGATCGCCGACGTCACCGCAGTCGGCCGCGTACCGTCCCTCGGCGTGGAGTCCCGGGCGGCCGCCCGCTCCGGGTACGCCGGCGTCGGCGGCGAACTGGCCCTATCGGAGACGGTGACGACCAGCGCCGGGGCGCTGGGCCGGTTCCCGGCCCTCGGCCGCGCCACCGTCTTCTACGACGTGACCAACACCGGCAACCGCACGGTGTTCGACCTCCACCTCGCCGACCCGGTGCTCGAGCCGCCCCTCATCGTCTGCCCGGCGGGCGGTGACACCATCCCGAGCCTGGAACCGGGCGATACGGCGCGGTGCGTGGCGACCGTGGAGCGGCCCCCGGGCTGGTACCTCAGCGAGGGGCACGTCAGCGGAAGCGACCGGATCCACACCATCGGGCCCGACGGCTGCCTGGAACGACCGGCGTGGCTCAAGGCCAAGGCGACCGGCGAGTTCACGCTGCACGAGCCCCCACCGCCCCTGCCGCTGCCTCCCGTCCCACCCCCCGTCCCCGTACCACCGTCCCCCACTCCGGCCCCCCTCCCTCCTCCCGTGCCGCCGCCACCGCCACCGCCCCCACTCCCACCCCCACCTGTTCCCGCGCCGGTTCCCCCTCCGGTCCCCGCGCCTCCCCCCGCGCCCCCCGTCCTGCCGGTGCCGCCCGGAGCCGTGTTCCCCCCGCCCGCGCCGTTGCCTCCGGCGGGCACGGGAGCGCCTGTGCCCGGGCTGGCCGCTGCCGTGCCGGGGGCGGCCGGTGCGGGAGGAGGGGTGGCGGCAGGTCCGGGTGCCGGTGCGGGAGCAGGGGTGGCGGCGGGTGGGGGCGGCGGTGCGGGTGCTGGTGGTGCCGGCGCGGGTGCGGCTGCTGGTGCTGGTGCCGCGGGTACGGGTGCGGGTGCCGGGGCGGCAGCAGCTGCCGGCGCAGGCACTGCCGGTGCGGCGGGTGCGGCGGGTGCGGGAGGTGCCGCCGGTGCCGGTGCTGCTGCCGGAGCAGGTGCCGGGGTGGCAGCAGCCGCGGGCGCGGGTGCTGGTGCGGGCGCGGGCGCGGGTGGTGGTGCCGCGGCCGGGGGAGCGGCAGCGGGTGCCGGAGCGGCTGCGGGTGCCGGAGCGGCTGCGGGTGCCGGAGCGGCAGCCGGTGCTGGTGCGGGTGCCGGAGGCGCGGC
Source organism: Streptomyces sp. NPDC107654 (assembly GCF_055639035.1). Taxonomy (NCBI): domain Bacteria; kingdom Bacillati; phylum Actinomycetota; class Actinomycetes; order Kitasatosporales; family Streptomycetaceae; genus Streptomyces; species Streptomyces sp. NPDC107654. Next base: position 271,799 of record NZ_JBVKBI010000003.1, on the reverse strand, counting down.
AGCCGGGGGAGCAGCCGCAGTCGGAGCGGGAGGAGCCGCAGCCGCGGGAGGAGCAGCGGCCGCCGGAGGAGGAGCAGCGGCTGCGGCCGGCGGCGCCGCGGCCGCGGCGGGTGCTGCCGCCGGTGTGGTCGCAGGCGCCGCCGCCGGGCCCGGCGGGGCCACCGGGGGTGCGGTGACCGGCGGCGAAGCAACGGGCGCCCAGTCCACGGGCGGCCAGTCGACGGGCGGCCAGGCCAGGCAAGGCCAATCCGCCCAGGGCCAGACCACTGAGGGCCAGACGACGCAAGGCCGGACCACCGAGGGCCAGACCACCCAGGGACAAGCGACGCAAGGCCGGACCACCCAGGGCGGAGCGACCGGGGGCGGAGCCACTCAAGGGCAGTCCACCGGAGGCCGGTCCACAAGCCCGAGCGGCGGACCCACCCGCACACCTCCGACCACCGCACCCTCCGCCACCGCCTCCCCCCGCGCCCCCTCCCGACGCCCCCGCACCCCCTCCATCATGTCCCGCCTCATCCGCCCCGGCGGTGGTCCGACGGGGCTCGGGCTGCTCGTCGTGCTGTTCCTGCTGCTGATCCCGGCCGCCCTCGCCGCCGCCCTCCTCGGCTCGCGGCGGATCGGCAAGTAGGCGGCGGAACGAGACACCGAGACGACAGGAGACAGACCCGATGATCGAGACCTTCGCCGTGGTTCTGGGGATCGCCGTGGTCACCGCGGGCATCGTGGTGATCCGGCACCACTACTGGCCGCCCGCCCCGGACGAGGAACCCCGCGAGGACGTCGCCGAGTACATCTCGATGATGGTCGGCGTGCTCTACGCGCTCGTCCTCGGTCTGTCGATGGTGTCCGTGTGGGAGACCCGGTCCGGCGCGGTGGGCCATGTGCAGGCGGAGGCGAGCGCCGCGCACCAGATCCGGTTGCTGTCCGCGGGACTGCCGGCGCTGGAGGGGGAGCGGACCCGGGGCGCCGTCGACGCCTACGTGCACCACGTGGTGTCCGCGGAGTGGCCCGCGATGGCGGCGGGCGAGCCGCCGGACCGGCGCGGCTGGGAGCTGCTGAACGACCTCCGGGCGGCCGGGCAGGTCCCCGCCGACGCCACCCCGGCCCAGCAGGCCACGCTCCAGGAGACCCTGGCCCAGCTCAGCGTGCTGGACGACGCCCGGCGCGGCCGTGAGGGGGACGTGACCGACACCCTGTCACCCGTGCTGTGGTTCGGGCTCATCGTCGGCGGGGTGCTCTCAGTGGCGTTCATGTTCATGTTCGGGGTGCGGCGGAGCTTCACGCACATGGTGATGGTGATGGGCCTGAGCGCGCTCATCACCTTCACCGTGCTGCTGGTCTATCAGCTGAACCAGCCCTTCAACGGCATGTTCGCCGTCGACGCCTCCCCGTTCACCCGCTACTTCACGGGAAGTTGAGGGTGCGGCAGCCGCCGGCCGGCCGTCTCCGGACACAGCCGCGCGGTGATCCGCCGCTCGTCGGGCCACCGTACGTCGTAGGCCCAGCCCCATCGTTCGAACCGGGCGATCAGCCATGCCGTGAGGTCCGGCTGGCCGCGCAGTCCGCCGTGCCGGGCGCTGACGGGGTCGGCGTGGTGGAGGTTGTGCCAGCCCTCGCCGAAGGTCAGCACGGCCACCCAGGGGACGTCCCGGGACTGGTCGCGGGTGGCGTAGTGGCGTGGACCGAAGGCGTGGGCCACGGAGTTGACCGACCAGGTGACGTGGTGGACGACGGCGTACCGGACGAGGCCCGCCCAGAAGAAGGTGACCAGCGCGGACCGTGTGTCGTGGGTGACCGCGAGGACCAGGGCCGGCGGCAGGCCGAGGGAGACGGCGATGGTCAGCGGGTAGCAGCGGTCCAGGCGGCGTACGTCCGGGTCCGCCAGCAGATCGGGCGCGTAGCGCGGGTAGTGGGCCCGGACCGGTGAGGCGAACCAGCCGATCTGGGCGTGCCACAGCCCCTTGAGCAGCGCCCGCCGGGTGGTGCCGTACTTCCACGGCGAGTGCGGGTCGCCCTCGCGGTCCGCGTACTGGTGGTGGCGCCGGTGCTGCGCCACCCACAGGGTCACCGGGCCCTCCATGGCGAGACCGCCCGCGACACCGAGGGCGATCCGGAGCGGTCGTTTGGCCTTGAACGACAGATGGGTGAAGTGCCGGTGGTAGCCGGCGGTGATGCCCATGATGGACAGCGCGTACATCCCGGCGCCGAGGACCCCGTCGTACCAGCGCGGCCCCCAGCCGCCGGCCAGGGCGACGGGCAGGACCAGGGCCAGCGCGGCCAGCGGGCCCACCACGATGGTGAGCAGGGTGTTGATACGCAGCGGCGGGCCGACCGGGACGGTGTCGGGGAGCGGGGCGCGCGGGCCCTCCGGACGTTCGGGGGACAGGGTCACGGCGCGCCTCCCGCTGGGCGGGGCGGGGCAGTACAGGGGGTCATGTGCGGCGATTATGCGGCAGCCATATGCCTGCCCGGCCCAGGCTCGGCGGGCGGTACGGCACCCGGCGGCATGCTCTACCTGGATGGATGAAGGTGCGGGAGCGATCCGGCTGGCCGACCATGGGACCGAGGCCGCCGCCCCGGGCGCGGCCCCGCGTCATGTCGTCGAACCCAGGGAGCGTCGGATGCGAGCGGACGGCACCGCACCCGGACGGCCCGCGCCGGACGGCCAGGACGCCAGGGAACTGCTGCGCCGGTGCGCGCGGGACGTGGTCGACGTCGCCGAGGGCATCCGCGCGGTGTCCGGGCGCACCAGCACCGCGCTGTTCGCCCCGGCCCTCGCCGCGTCCACGCGCCGCCGCCCCCGTACCGGCCTCACCGTCCGGTGGGCGCTGCTGCGGGCCCTGACGAACAAGCAGGGCCTCGGCGGTTCGGCGATCACGGCACCGAAGGGGATGGCGCACGTCCTCGGCGCCGCCGGGGAGGTGCTGGGACGGGAGAGCCTGGCCGCGCTGGTGGCGGTCACCTCGCTGCGGCTGCGGATCGCGGCCGTGCTGGTCGACCACCCCGAGTTCGCGCGCGATCCCGGTATGCGCCGGCTGACCGAGGCCGTCACCACCGACCGGGACCTGGCGGCCGTACGCTCCCTGCGCGCCCTCTTCCGCGACCAGGGGGCCCAGCGTGCACTGTCCGGGCTGGCCCCGCTGATGGCCGAACTCCTCGCGATCCGCGCCCTGCTGGACGAGGACCCGAAGAACGACGAGACGGGCTGGGCGCTGGCCACCGGCCGGGAGCTGTCCGCCGACCCGCTGCACGGCATCAGCGCCGCCCGTCTCGCCGGCATGGACAAGGGGGAGGGCGCCGCCGAGGCCGTCGACCTGACCGACCAGGAGCGGCAGGTCATCGCCCCGGAAGGGTCCTTCCTCGGCTTCCTGCGGAACATCGAGATGCTCTCCACCGACGGGCGGATCCTGCTGCAGAACGTGCGCGGCCCGGACGGTGTCGTCCGCTACGTCCTCCAGGCGCCGGGCATGGCCCCCGGCCGGCCCCGCAACGACTCCCCGCAGGACTTCGTCGGCGCCTGGCGCAACCTGTTCATGCCCGACTCGCCGTACACCCGGTCGATCCTGCTCGCCCTGAAGGACTACGGCATCCCGCGCGGCGCCGACCTGGCCCTGATCGGGCACAGCGAGGGCGGTATCGCGGTGATGAACCTCGCCCAGGACGAGGAGTTCTGCCGCGCCTACCGGGTCACCCACGTCGTCGCCGTGGGCTCCCCGGTCGACAACAAGAAGCCCGCCGACCCGCGCACCTGGGTCGCCAGCATCACCAACCAGCACGACATCGTGCCCGTCCTCGACGGCCGCGGCGCGGGCTCCGCGTTCGACCCGCATCCGCACTGGTACGAGGTCGACTACACCGGCCCCACCCACGAGTTCCCGCTGTGCCACATGCTCCACGAGTACATCGAGCACCTCAGGACCGTGATCCCCGAGGCCCGCGAGCGCGTCGACGAGGCCCTCGCCCCCTACCGCGGCCCCGTCGTGCGCACCCAGGCCTACCAGCTCAAGGACCGCGCCAACCCACCCGAGGGCTACCCCTTCCTCACCCTCCCCACCACCTCGGTGCCCACCACGGCCGGACCCATCGACGTACCGGTGCGCTACTACGACTCCTCCGCCGCCCACCTGTGTTACCCCGTCGACGCGGACACCGCGCGCGGCCTGCTGCCCGACGTCACCTGGATGACACCGAGCCGGCTGGGCCGCCGTGCCATGGCGGTGCTGTCGCTGTACGAGCACCGCTGCACCACCATCGGCCCGTACACCGAGATCGCCCTGTCCGTGCTGGTGGACGACCTGTGGCGGCCCCGCCCCTACGACGCCGCCGTGGACCTGCTGCGCCGTGTCGACCTCCGGCGCACCGGCCGGCACGTGCTCTGCCTCGCCGTCACCAGCGAGGAGGCCCGGGTCGTCGCCCGGGAGATCTGGGGCCAGCCCGCACAGCGGGTGACCGCCGAGGCCGAGCTGACGGGCCGGGAGATCGGCGTCCGCTGCCCGGACCTCGGCCTCGCCGTCGAGGCCCGCCTCGGGCCCGGGGTGCGCTGTCCGGAGGCCGACTGGATCCATTACGGCCGCCGGGGCGAGAGCACGATCCGCACCCTCGTCCGGGCTCACGGCAGGCTGCGGCTGCACACCGGCGGCGGCGTCCGGCTGCGGCTGGACACCGCGGCGGCCGAACCCCTCGCCGGACAGCTGCGCCGGCTCGGCATCGACACGGCCCGGCCCCGGTTCGTCCTCACCTGCCCCCAGTTCATGCTCCACCGCAGCGCCGGCGCCGTCCTGCCGCGCTGACCCCCACCCCCCACCCGCGGGAGCACACCATGGTGACCGAGTCCCCCGACGTCACGACGTACGACACCGAACTCCTCGACCGTGCCGAGGCGTTGCGGTCGGACGCCGGTCTCATGGAGGAGTACGCCCGGCGGCTGCGCGCCACCGCTGCCACGCTGGGCGGCTGCCCCGCGGCACCCGAGTGGAGCGGCCCCACGCTGGAGCGGCAGGCCGAGGCCTGCGACACGGCGGCGGAGCAACTGCGCACCGCGGCGGAGGCGTTGTACGCCCACGCGCGAGCCGGGGACGACTGAGCCGAGCCCCGGTCAGCGGGCCGCGGCCCGGACGTCGGCCGCGCTCCGTCCGAGCGTCACGACGTAACGGCCCGTGTCCTCCGGCAGGTTGCGGTGCACCAGGTCGGAGAAGCTGCGTGTGCCGCGGACGATCTCCAGGCCCTCCGCGGAGAAGGTGGCGGGCCCGAACAGGCGGGGTGCGAGCAGCGGGTTGTTCAGTGCCTCGGAGAACGCGTCCACGGAGATGATGCGTTCCAGCAGCCGCCCGAAGATCGCACCGGGCTCCGGCTCCTCCGCGAACAGCCCCACGTACAGGTCGATCGCGTCGACGTCGCCGTACAGGTCCAGCAGCGCCTCCTGGACCCGCGGGTCGCCGGAGATCTGCCGCGCGTCGGTGACCCGGGGGAAGCCGTAGTGGGCGCGGTAGTCGTTGTACGAGGCCAGGCGCAGCTCACGGCCCACGGCGACGCTGCGCGTCTCGATCGGCAGCAGCAGTTCGTCGGTGTTGAACAGGCCGGACAGGCCCGCGGGCTGGCGGGACAGGTCCTCGAAGAGCGGGCCGAGCCCCCGTTCCACGACCAGCTGCCCGTTGGCGATCGTCCGCGCGAGCGGCACCGGGCGGCCGGCGACGGTGTACGTGGACGGGATCAGGCTGTGCCAGCGGTAGACGAGACTGAACTCGATCGTCGCCCGGTTCTCCCGGTGCCACACCCCGCGGTCGGTGCGGACCGGGTCGAGGACGAAGCCGAAGTGGTACGGCGTGATGTGGTTGATGTACTCCTCCAGCATCACCCGGATCATCGTCACGATCAGCGTGTTGCGGGTGGTCTGGAAGACGCGTTCGTCGTCCCAGTCCGGGTGGGCGGCGGCGAGGACGCCGGCGACCCGGTTGTGCTCGCGCAGGAACAGGACGGTCAGCGCCATCGGCCCGATGTGCGCGTGCGCGCGTTCCCCGCCGCACGCGAACAGCGTGTCCACGAACTCCGCGGGCACCTCGTCGAACCGGACCGGTCTGATCGCCCGGAACTCGTCCCTGATCCTGCCGCCCTCGCACAGGGCGGGCGGGAACTCGGCGCCGTCGACGACCCGGCTCTTCAGCCGGCCGCCCTCGAAGGTGCGCAGGCAGGCGGTGACCTCCTCGCGGTCGCCGTACAGCTGGCACATGTCCAGGGTGTGCGGGGAGTCGGTGCGGCGCGGGTCACCGGTGGCCGCGTGGCCGCGCAGGAAGCCGTCGGTGAACCACTGCGCGAACGCCGGCAGCAGCGCGCTGGACCGGGTGCAGGAGCGGCCCTCGCCCTCCCGGCGGAACAGTTCGGCGACCTTCTCCGGCGCGGGCAGGCCCCTCGGCGGCCCGGCCACCGGCGGCAGATGCCGGCCCACCCAGGAGCGGTCGGTCAGCGAGTCCCAGGAGGTGTAGGGAGTCTTGGTGCTCAGCGGGTTGGGACGCGGCGGGGCCTTCAGCACGGCCAGGTCTGTCAGCTTGGAGTTGAGCCTGCGGTGCAGCCACCGGTTGCGCTGGGCCGTCTGCCAGGCCGGGCCGTAGTGGGTCAGCAGATGCGTCTCGAAGCGGTTGCGCAAGCCGTCCCGGGACCGGTCCCTGGCCCCGGTCCACGGCACGGTCCGGTTCCGGGGCGGGCGAGAGGTGACGGTGGTCATGGGTCCTCCGGTCGGTTCGCGGGGCGGGCCGCGGTGCCGGGCCGCGACGGGGGCGGGTCCTGGTGCCGGGCAGCGGTCAGGTGCGGGTCAGGGCCGGGGCGTGGTCGGGTGCGGGTCGGAGCCGGCCGGTGTGGATCGGAGCCGGCCGGTGTGGATCGGAGTCGGCCGGCGTGGGCCGGAGCCGGCCGGTGTCGGTCAGGGGCGGCCCGTGGTGACGGTGGAACGGCCGGAGCGCACCGGGTAGTGCTGCGGGAACGGCGTGCCCGCGTAGTCCAGTGCGCGTTCGCCGCCGGGCAGCGGGCGTACGCCGGGGCGCATCAGCACACGCCGTACCAGCTCGGGCACGATCACCTGGGCCGCGTACCTGCCGACGCAGTCATGGGCGCCGTAGCCGAGGACGAGGTTGTGCGCGGGCGGGCGGCCGGGCCGGAACTCTTCCGGGGCGTCGAGCACCTCCTCGTCGAACATCGCCGACGCGAAGCAGGCCATGACCACGCTCTTGGCCGGGATCACCGTCTGCCGCGGGGTGCCCGCGGCCAGCACGTGGTCGCGCAGGCACAGCCGGGGCGTGACGGGCACGAACGGGTGGAAGCGCAGCGCCTCCCACACGAAGGAGTCGAAGCGGGCCGGGTCGCCCTCGCCCGCCGCGCGCACCGCCTCGGCCAGCGCCTCGGGCCGTACGGCGAGTTCCTTGAGCGCGGTCGCCGTGCACTGGGTGGCGTTCTGCTGGTAGCCCGTCAGATAGCCGACCAGGTTGGCGTTGATCCGGCCGTCGTCGAAGCCGTACTCGTCGGGCAGCCGGGTGCGCAGCATCCGGCCGAGGACGTCGTCGGGGCCGCCGTCGTGGACCGTGTCCCGACGGCGGTCGATCAACTCGGCCACCTGGTCGCGCAGTTCGCGGCCGGCGGCGACACCCGCGGCGTGGATCTCCGGGTCGCGGTCGGGGTTGATCGCGAACGCCCACTGCATCCGTCGGGTGCAGGAGTGCAGCGTCTCCTCGTCGATGCCGGTGAACCCCAGGTAGGCGATGGCCACGCGGGCGGCGGCCACCCGGGCGTAGTCCTGGACGAGGTCGAAGGTGTCCGCGCCCCGGCCGGTCACCTCGTCCAGCACCTCGTCGGCGATCCGCGCGGTCAGCTCCCGCACCCGGGGCGCGTCCTCGGCGGCGAGCATCACCTGCCCGTACCCGCGCTCCCGCCAGTGCACGTCGGCTCCGTCCCGGGCCAGGATGAACGGCGCCCCGAGCACGTCCTCCAGCGCCGGGCCGAACACCCCCACCGTGAACGTGCCGGGAGCCGACAGCACCTCCAGGACGTCGGGGTGCCGGGTGACGAACACACCGACGGGTGTACTGAACACCGGCCGGCGGGCGCGCAGCTCGGCGAAGAGGGCCGCCCTGCCGGTCGTCATGGCGGTGCGCAGCAGGGCCACCCGCTGCGGGACGTCGTCCTCCGGGATCGCGTCGTACGCGGCGAGAAAGTCCATGACGGCCATTCAGCCACCGGCCGGCGGGCGCCGCACGTCAAACAGGCATTCGGGGCAGTATGGGCGAAAGCGTCGGAGAGGAGTGCGTGATGCTGTCCGCATGGGCCGGGGCCCTCGTGCCCGTCCTCAGTGACACGAGCGTGAGCGGCACCGGACACCTGGCGCGGCCGCCCGGCAGCGGCTACGTCCTCGCCGCCAACCACACCTCGTTCTTCGACCCGGTGCTGCTCCTCGGCACCCTGCACCGGCTCGGCCTGCGCCCCGCCGTGCTCGCCACCGCCGGGCTGTGGCGGGTACCCCTGCTGGGCCGGGCCCTCACCCGGGAGGGTCACGTACCCGTCCACCGGGGCAGCCGTCGCGCCCCCGACGCGCTGCGGGCCGCCGCCGACGCCCTGGCCGCCGGGCGCGGCGTACTCGTCTACCCCGAGGGAGGCCTGCCCCGCTACCGCGCGTCCCACGACCGGCCGCCCGGACGCCTGAAGTCCGGAGTGGTCCGGCTCGCCCTGTCGACCGGCGCGCCGGTGATCCCCGTCGGGCACGCGGGCGCCCGCCGCGTCTCCTCCGGCAGCCGCGCCAAACAGCTCGCCGGCTGGGCCACCGCCCCCGTGCGCCGCCCCCGCGTCCACGTCCACGTCGGCCCCGCCCTCCGCCTGGACACCTCCGCCCACCCGCTGGACGACCTGGAGACCGCGCTGGCGGAGGCCTGGTCGAGCGCGGTCCACGCCCTGGACGACGACGCCGGCGGGAACGGCCGCCTGCCCACTGGAGGGTGCTGACTCCTCGCGGCCTGCCCGCCCACCGGATCCTTCCGCTTGCCGGAACCAGACCGCCCGTCAGGGCCTGTCCGTCCGCCGGGGCCTGCCCGCTCGTCGGGTGCACCTGCCCGTCGGGGCGCACCTGCCCGTCGGGGGCCGCGTGCCCGCCGGGGGCCGCGTGCCCGTTGTGATCGGTTGGCCTGCCGAGGTCTGCCCGGGGCGTTGTGATCGGTTTGCGGCCGGCGTCTGCGTCACCGTGACGATCCGCTGCCCGTCACGGTGCGCCCGTCCGTCAGGGTCCGCCCCCGTCGGGCCCTGGCTGCCCTGCCTGCCGCCGGGCGGCTCCGCGCCTCCCCGTCCCGATTCAGGCATCCGGGTGGAAGCGCCCTCCGGCCTGGGCCGAACGGGTTGTGGCGGGGCAAAAGCGCGTCGACCGGCCCGGATAATCACGGCCCATGCAACAGGTGAGAGCAGGCGTACGCCGCGCCCCGGTCGCCGTCACCGGACTCGGCCTGGTAACCCCCGCGGGCATCGGCCGGGACGCGGCCTGGGCGGGCCTGTGCGCCGGGCGGTCCACCGCCACCGCCGATCCCGCCCTGGCCGGGCTGCCCGTGGCCTTCTCGTGTCAGGTGCCCGCCCTGGACGCGGCCGGCCTGCTCGGGCACCGGCTGGCCCGCCGGCTCGACCGGTTCACGACCTTCGCGCTGCTCGCCGCCCGCGAGGCGGTTGCCGACGCGGGACTCGTCACCGACGGCTGGGACGGCGCCCGGGTCGGCGTGGTCATGGGCGTCGGCACCGGGTCCATGCAGGGCTGGCAGGCCGAGTTCGACCGGCTCGCCGACCACACCCCCGAACGCGTCTCCCCGCTCGCGCTGCCGCGCAGCGTCCCCAACATGGCAGCCGCCGAGATCGCCCTGGATCTCGGCGCGCTCGGCCCCAACATGGTGGTCAGCACCGCCTGCGCCTCCGGCACCAGCGCGCTCGGCCTGGCCCGCGACTGGCTGCTCGCCGGCCGCTGCGACCTGGTCCTGGCAGGCGGCAGCGAATCCGCCCGGCTGCGGATGACCGCCGCCTGCTTCGCCCAGATGCGCGCCCTGTCCCGCCGCGCCGACATCCCGGACGCGGCCTCCCGCCCCTTCGACCGGGACCGCGACGGCTTCGTGCTCGGCGAGGGCGCCGCCGTCCTCGTCCTGGAGCGCACCGAGGACGCCCGTGCCCGCGGCACCCGCCCCGAGGCCCTGCTCGCCGGGTTCGGCGCCTCCTGCGACGCCCACCACTTCACCGCCCCGCGTCCCGACGGCGACGGTGCCGCCCGCGCCCTGAGCGGCGCCCTCGCCGACGCGGGTCTCGCCCCCGAGGACGTCGACCACGTCAACGCGCACGGCACCGCCACCCCGCAGGGCGACGCCGCCGAGCACAACGCCCTGCGCCGGGTCTTCCACCGGCCGCCGCCCGTCACCGCGGTCAAGGGCACCATCGGGCACGCCATCGGCGGCGCCGGGGCCATCGAGGCGGCCTGCACCGTGCTCACCCTGCGCCACCAGCTGATCCCGCCCACCGCCAACCTGGACACCCTCGATCCGGCGATGGACCTGGACGTCGTCACCAAGGCGCCCCGAGCGCAGCGGATACGAGCCGCCGTCAGCAACTCCTTCGGCTTCGGCGGCCAGAACGCCGTACTCGCCTTCACCGCCGTCGAGTAGTCCGCCCCCGCAGTCGCCGAGGACGACACGCCGCTCGTCCGTCCGGGCAGCCTGCCCCCGGTGGTCGGGGCCCCGCAGCCCGCCCGAGCAGCCCGCCCCAGGCAATCCATCTGCAGCAGTCCGTCCCGGTGGCTCGCCCCGTTGGTCCGTCCCGGCGGTCGTGCGGGCAGCCCACTCCGGCAGCCCGATCCCGGTATTCCGCTGCCGGCAGCGCGTCCCCGGCAGCGCGTCCCCGGCAGCGCGTTCCCGGCAGTCCATCCGGTAGTCCGCCTGCGACAGTCCGTCCCGGCCGAAAGGGTCGCCATGTCCTCGGATTCGTCCGGATCCACCCCGCCGGCGGCCGGCACCCGGTCCTGTCCCTCCGGCGAGCAGCTGCTGATCGGCGTCTTCGTCGCCGTACCGTTCCTCGCCCTGCTCGCCGCCGTGCCGCTGGCCTGGCGGCACGGGCTCAGCCCCGTGGACCTCGCACTGGCCGTCGCCTTCTACCTGGTCAGCGGGCTCGGCATCACCGTCGGCTTCCACCGGCACTTCTCCCACGGGTCGTTCAAGGCCAGACGGCCGCTGCGGATCGCCCTCGCGCTGGCCGGCAGCCTGGCCGTGCAGGGTCCGCTCATCACCTGGGTGGCCGATCACCGCAAGCACCACAAGTACTCCGACCGGGACGGCGACCCGCACTCGCCCTGGCGGTACGGCCACTCACCCCGCGCCCTCGCCAAGGGCATGCTCCACGCCCACCTGGGCCGGCTGTTCGAGACCGAGCACGCCTCGGCCCTCCAGTACGCCCCCGACCTCGTCCGCGACCGCGCCCTGATGACGGTCTCACGGGGCTTCGGCGTCCTGGTCCTCGCCTCCGTCACCCTGCCCGCGCTGCTGGGCGGGGCGCTGACCCGGTCCTGGCAGGGCGCGCTCACCGGGTTCTTCTGGGCGGGGCTGGTCCGGATCTGCCTGGTCCACCACGCCACCTGGTCCATCAACTCCATCTGCCACGCGACCGGTTCCCGCCCCTTCCGCAGCCGGGACCGCTCGGGCAACGTGTGGTGGCTGGCCCCGCTCTCCTTCGGCGAGTCCTGGCACAACCTGCACCACGCCGACCCCACCAGCGCCCGGCACGGCGTGCTCACCGGCCAGCTCGACGCCGGCGCCCGGCTGATCCGCTGGTTCGAACGCCTCGGCTGGGCCTACGACGTGCGCTGGCCCGACCGGCGCCGGGTGACCGGACGCCGCCAGGACACGCCGTGACGCTCACGGTCCCCGTCCCTATGGTCAACGGCAGCGCGAGGGGGACCCGGTGTCGTGCCGGTGCCAGACGGCCTCGATCACGCGGCCGTCGGGCAGGGTGTGCCGGCGCGGGCCCTGGTCGCGCACCAGGCCCGCGTGGGTCAGTGCCCGCCGGCTCGCGGTGTTCCCCGGCTCGGCCCCGGCCCGCACCGTGGCCAGTCCCAGATGGGTGTGGGCCAGCTCCAGGCCCGCGCGGAACAGCTCCGTGCCCAGACCCTGGCCCCGGCGCCCCGGCGCCAGCCAGCCGCCCATCTCGCCTGTACGGGGCTGGAGTTCGAGACCGCCGGCGTAGCTGAGGTCCGACCTGCGCACACAGACCAGGAGGAGCGGACCGTCCGGGCCGGGTGTGTACGGCTCGGCCAGGAGGCGCGGCACACGGCGGCCGTCGTCGCCGGCGGGCCGCCAGGCCAGCAGGGCCCGGCGGGTGCCGGGATCGGGCAGCACCTCGTCCGCCTGGGTGCCGAGCCACCGCTGCGCCTCGGCGTCCGCGCTCGCGGCGAGCGCCGCCACCACGTCCAGCCGGGTGCGCGGGGTGAACAGCAGCAGCCGCTCGGTGGCCAGCACGTGCCGGCCGGGAGCACACCGCCCCGGCACGGGGGGCCCGGGCCGGGGCCGGATGCGGCGGAACAGCGACCAGACCATCGGACCCCCCGGCGCCACGGCACACACGGCGGGGCCGGGACCCGTACGGAATCCGGCCGCCCGCGGGTGCGGAGGCTCCGCACCGGCGGTGAATCTAGCGGGTCGCGGGGCGGATGCCGTAACGGTACGGCCTCAGCCGGCCTGTTCCTGGGAACCGGGCCTGGGGCGGGTGCGGGTCCAGGACGGGTCGGCGGCCGGTACGGGGGCGGGCGTGGCGGTGGGGGTGCCGGGGGCGGTGTGGTGCATGGCGATCCTTCGGACGAGTGGGGGGTGGTCCGGGTGGTGCGGCTGGTGCGTGTGGGGGTGGGCGGCGAGGAGGGTGAGGCCTCTTCCGCGTGATGCGGAAGAGGCCTCACCCATGCCGGTGTTCGTCAGCGGGTGCCCGGCGGAGCGCCGGTGCCGCGACGGGCGGCGGGGCGGGGGAGCGGACCCCGGCCCGCGCGCCGGGCGGCCCGGGAGACGAGCCACTCGGCCCCGGAGGCGAGCCGGTCGGAGCCGTGAGGCCCAGGGAGTCGACCGGGACGCTCGCCTCCGGGTGGTATGGGGACGCCGGCCGGGGCCGGCAGCGGGGACGACGCGCCCCGCGTGCGGCGGTGTTGGTCCGGTCTGTGGTCGTGGGTCGGTCGGAGGGGGAAGGGCGGGGTCATCGCCGTACGCCTTTCGTCCGGCCCCCGGGTGGGGTGTGCGGGCGTCGGGCCGGCCGCTCGGGCAGCGGACGTCACACCGCCTGACGGCAGGCCGTGCAGGCGGCCCGTCTTCCCCGAGCCGGCCGCGCCGTCCGCTCCGCGGGTCGGTCGGAGCGGTGGGTCCACTCTGGCACCTGCCAACCACGCTCCGCAACCGGCAAGTTGAAATTTGCAAATCTCCATGTGCATGCTGCATCCGGCAGACGTGATCGAATAGGGTGCGGGTCACCGATCGCGTGCGAGGGTGACCCTGGAACCGGACCGGAGGAGGGGGTGGGCGTGACCACGGACACCGACTGGGGCGGCGCTCCTTCCGTGCTGCGCATGATCCTCGGCAGACAGCTGGAGGAACTGCGCACCCGAGCCGGCCTCAGTTATGCCGAGGCGGGTACCGCCATCGGGGTCAGCCACTCCACGATCCGGCGCATGGAGGCCGCCAAGGTGGCCCGGCTGCGGCTCGCGGACGCCGAGAAACTCCTCCAGGTCTACGGTGTCACCGACCAGCAGGAGATCGACACCTTCCTGCAGTCCGTCCGCGAGGCCAACAAACGCGGCTGGTGGCACACGTACCGCGACGTCATGCCCGACTGGGTCGCCGCCTACCTCAGCCTGGAGCAGGCGGCCCTGCAGATCCGCGCCTACGAGAACCAGTTCGTGCACGGGCTGCTGCAGACCGAGGACTACGCCCGCGCCCTGCTCACCACGGCCGGCTCGCACGCCCCTGCCGAGGCCACCGAACGCCGCGTCGCCCTCTGTCTGCGCCGCCAGGAGCTGCTGGCGCGGCCGGCGCCGCCGCGGCTGTGGGTGGTGATGGACGAGACCGTGCTGCGCCGGCCGGTCGGCGGTCCCGGGGTGATGCGCGCGCAGATCGACCGCCTCATCGAGGTCAACCGGCTGCCCCATGTCACCGTGCAGCTGATGCCGTTCGCCAACGGGCCGCATCCCGCCCTGTGGGCCGGTGCCTTCCACCTCTTCCGGTTCCGGGCCCGCGAACTGCCCGACATCGCCTACCTGAGCGGCCTCGTCGGGGCCGTCTACCTCGACAAGACCGAGGACGTCGTCGTCTACCGGGAGGCGCTGGACCGGCTCAGCGCCCAGGCCGCGCCCGCCACGAGGACCGAGGCCCTGCTCGGCACACTGCGCAAGGAGTGGTGACCGGCACCCGTGACCGCCCCCGCATCCGCATACGTCCACTCGTCCGCATCCGCCCTCGCATCAGCCCGCCCGACGCGAGCCCCCCGACCCCTCGACCGAATGGGAGACACGGTGTTGCCCGACAACGGATGGCCGGCCGACCGCATCGACACCGAGAACGCCCACTCCGCCCGCATCTACGACTACATACTCGGCGGCAAGGACTACTACCCCGCCGACAAGGAGGCGGGCGACGCGATGTCCCGGGAGTGGCCCGCGCTCCCGGTCCACATGCGCGCCAACCGCGACTTCATGAACCGTGCCGTGCGCTGGCTCGCCGAGGAGGCGGGCATGCGCCAGTTCCTGGACATCGGCACCGGCGTCCCGACCTCGCCCAACCTGCACGAGATCGCCCAGGCCGTGGCCCCCGATTCCCGGGTCGTCTACGTCGACAACGACCCGATCGTGCTCACCCTGTCCCAGGGCCTGCTGGCCAGCGCCCCCGAGGGCCGGACCGCGTACATCGAGGCCGACTTCCGTGACCCGGCGGCCATCCTGGACGCGCCCGAACTGCGCGAGACCCTGGACCTGGACCAGCCGGTCGCGCTCACCGTCATCGCGATCGTCCACTTCATGCTGGACGCGGACGACGCGGTCGGTGTCGTACGCCGGCTGCTGGAACCGCTGCCCTCCGGCAGCCACCTGGCGATGTCCATCGGCACCGCCGACTTCGCGCCCGAGGAGGTGGGCCGGGTCGCACGCGAGTACGCGGCCCGCGACATGCCGATGCGGCTGCGCACCCTGGACGAGGCCCACGCCTTCTTCACGGGCCTGGACCTGGTCGAGCCCGGCATCGTGCAGGTGCACAAGTGGCGCCCCGACGGCAGCGGCGAGCAGGGCGTCCGCGACGAGGACATCGCCATGTACGGCGCGGTCGCCCGCAAGCCCTGACAGACCCGGGGCCGGGGTCCGACCCACCTCCCGGACCCCGGCCCCGCCCCGGCCGGACGAGGACAGCCACCCGAAGCGGAATGACCGGAACACGTCCGTCGCGAGCGGAACCGACCCCGGGGAAAAGGGGTCTTAGAGTCCGTGAACGGCCGGATCGGTCCGGTCGCGCAGATAACCGGGGGATTGACGCAGATGACGCACATGTCCGTTCGTGGCCGCAAGGCCCTCCTCACCGCCGCCGCCCTCACCGCGGGCCTCACCCTGGCCGCCGCCACGCCCGCCCTCGCGGGGGCCTCCGCGAGCCACACCACGCGCGCCGCGGCCGTGTCGTCCGCCCAGGGCGACCCGCGCAACGTCACCCAGCACGTGGCCGACTTCTACGGCGCCTACATCGACGCCGTCTGGGCCACCGACGACCCCGCCGCCGCGGCCGGTGCCAAGGCGCTGCGCGGCTTCTACCTCTCCGCCGCCGCGCAGAAGCAGGTCGCGTCCTACGAGAAGAAGGAGCACGCCGACGGCATCCTGTTCGCGCAGAACGTGCCGGTGAAGTGGAAGGTGACCTACACCGGTTCCGGGATGGGCCACGCCACCAGCCGGGTCACGCTCACCTGGAGCGACGGACCGCACGCGCAGGTCAGCCGGATCGACGTCCGGTCCGACCTGAAGACCCTGAAGATCACCGGCCTGAAGCCGGCCGGCTGACCCGGGGGCACGGACGTGGGCCCCGCCCCGCCCCATTCGGGGCGGGGCCCACGCCCGCACCGGTCAGCCGCGGCCGTGCGGGCGGTAGGACCGCGGCAGCGGCATCCCGCGACCGGCCATGATCCGCCGTACCCGGTCGGGATGGTCGGTGATGATCCCGTCGACTCCCAGGTCCATCAGCGCCTCGACGGTCGCCGGGTCGTCACAGGTCCACGGCACCACCTCGAGCCCGCGGGCGTGCGCCTCGGCGACCATCGCCGCGTCGGAGTAGAACCGGAACCCCGGGTCGCCGATCTTGCCGTTCTGCGGGAAGCCGTAGTTGGGGGAGAGGGTGGTGACCCCGGGCAGGGTCGCGGCCGCCCGGACGAAGTCCCCGCCGTAGTCGTCCGCGTCGATCCCGCCCAGCCACGGGGACGCGCCGGGCCTGCCGACCTGGAGGAAGTCGTAGTTGGTCAGCGCCACCAGCGGCCACCTCGGCGCCAGCCGGTGCATCACCCTGAGCGCGCCCCAGTCGAAGGACTGGATGGTGACCTGGCGCTCGACGCCCG
The DNA here is from genome assembly GCF_055639035.1 of Streptomyces sp. NPDC107654. Taxonomy (NCBI): domain Bacteria; kingdom Bacillati; phylum Actinomycetota; class Actinomycetes; order Kitasatosporales; family Streptomycetaceae; genus Streptomyces; species Streptomyces sp. NPDC107654. Next base: position 255,197 of record NZ_JBVKBI010000003.1, on the reverse strand, counting down.
AGCGGTGGATCTCCTCGTACACCCGGCGGACGAACACCTCGCGCGGCGCGGTCTGCTCGGGCGCGCCCGCCTCCACCTTGGTCTCGATGTTCAGCCTGACGTCTCGGGCGCGGTAGCTCCTGACCAGGTTCAGCACGTCCTTCAGCTCCACCATCCGGAAGCCCTTGACGACCTCCTGCTCGGGGAAGCCGGGCAACTGCTGGTAGCCGCAGTCCAGGGTCCTGATCCGGTCGAGGGTCAGGTCCTTGATGTACTTGCCGACGTACGGGTACACCGGGTCGCCGGGCGTGACCGGGCCCGTGTCCCTGCACTTGACGCCGCTGATCTGCCGGTCGTGGTTGACGACCACCTTGAGGTCCTTGGTGACCTGGGTGTCCAGCTCCAGCGTGGAGACCCCGAGCCGCATCGCCTTGCCGAAGCCCTCCAGGGACTCCTCGGTCGTCATACCGAGACCGCCGCGGTGCGCCTGGAGGTCGAAGCGGGCCTCAGGAGGGCCGGCGGGCGCCGCGTGCGCGGCCACCGGGGACAGCAGCGCCGGCAGCAGGGCCAGTCCGGCGAGCAGGTGCCGTGCGGTCGGGTGTCGTACGGGCAACGGGAACCTCCGGGGGAGAGGGCGGGCCGGGCCGGGCGGCGCCGTCAGGCGTCGGCGGCCGGGCCGGGCGAGAACGAGGACGAGCGCGCCGAGGCCGGTGGCGAGTACGGAGGTCAACCGGCCTGCAATGGCTTCCTGTTGTCGAGGCCCCGCACATTCTCGCAACGCCCCGCGGCTCCGGGCCACCTCCCGAACTGAACTCTGTCGCACGGCCGGTTGAACGCGGGCGCGGATCCGCCGTCCCGAGCGAACCGCCGCCGGGTGTCTCCCTCATGGGCCGTCCGGCCGTCCGGCCGTTCGCCGGTGGTCGGTTTCCCCTGGCGCCCCGCCGCGCCCGCCGTCACCCGTGCCGGGTCGCGTCCTCCCGGCCGTGGTGGCGGCGGCGTTCGGTGGTGGTGCGGTGGAGGGCGATGAGGGCGGCGTCGTCGCCGAGGCGGCCGCCGGCGTGGGCGAGGAGGTCGCGGCGCAGGTGGTGCATCAGGGCCTCGGGGCTGTCGTCGGTCCAGCGGGCGACCCGGTCGGCGAGCGGGTAGAAGCGGCCGCGTTCGTCGCGGGCCTCCACGACCCCGTCCGTGTAAAGCAGCAATGTGTCACCCGGCTCGAAGGAGAAGACGTCCAGCGTGTGCTCGGCCCCGCCGTGCACCCCGAGCGGTGGCGACGGGTGCAGGCTCGGGACCGTCACGGCGTGGCCGGGGCTCAGCAGCAGCGGCGGCGGATGGCCGCAGCTGGTCATCCGGGTGAGCGGATCCCGGTCGGGGATCTCCACGAGCAGCGCGGTGGCGAAGCGCTCCCCCTCCTCCTCCGGGGTCTCCAGGTCGGCCGCGTAACGGGTCACGCTCTGGTCCAGCCGGTTCGCCAGCTCGGTCAGCGGGATGTGCCGGTGGGCGCTCTCCCGGAACGAGCCGAGGAGCAGCGCCGCCTCGCCGATGGCGGGCAGCCCCTTGCCGCGCACGTCACCGATCATGAGGCGGACGGAGCCGTCGCTGACGGTCGCCGCGTACAGGTCGCCGCCGATCTGCGCCTCGTCCTCCGCGGCCAGGTACAGCGAGGCGATCCGCAGTGGGCCGATCTGTTCGGGCAGCGGCCACATCAGGACGTGCTGCGCGGCCTCGGCGACCGTGCGGACCTGGGCCAGCTGGGCCTGCCGGCGTTCGCGCAGGGCGCTGTAGAGGACGGTGAGCACCACGAGCACCGTGAGCGTGATGATCTGCACGATGTGGTTGCTCGTACCGATCCCGCCGTGGTGGATGCCGATGAAGACCTGGGCGGCCACCGCGAGGGCCCCGACACCGGCCGTGGTCCGGGGGCCGGCGAAGGAGGGGGTGAGGGCAGGGGCGATCACCATGGCCGGCCCGAGGTGGACGTCGGTGGGCGCCCGCAGGTCCGTCACCGTGATCGCCAGGATGAGCGCGACCGGGAGCACCAGCAGCGCGTGCACCGACTGCCACGGCTGCCGGGGGCCCGCCCGCCCGCTCCGGGGTGCCATGCCTACCAGCGTGCTCCCGGGCCGGTCGCCCGGCCAGTCGCCGCCAGGGGTGAACCTGTACCCCGACGCCGTGTCGCCGACGTCGCGGAGGGTACCCGTACGGCTCCCGGAGGCCGTCCCGGCCGACCGGTGTGCAGGGTGCCGAAATGGAGAGGTCATGACGCACAACGGGGAGGACACCGCGCCCCTGACGCGGCCGGAGGTCACCGAACTCCGGCTCGCCTCGGAGGGGCCGGACCCGCAGCCGACGCCCGCGCCGGAACCGTCGGAGCTGCCGCACGACCGCAGCCAGGCGATCCTGGAGGCCGCCAAACAGATCGGCGCGTTCCTCAAACGCGCGGGCCATCCCTTCGCCCTGGCCGGCAGTGTGGCCGTCTACGCCCACGGCGGCAGCCGCTACCTCCAGCACGACGCCGACTTCGCCATCCTTCCCGACGACGCGGAGGCGGTCGCCGCCACCCTGCGGGAGGCCGGCCTGGACGTGCGGATCCCACCGGAGGACTGGCTGCTGAAGACCACCTGCCACGGGCAGAACATCGACATCATCTTCTCGCTGGCGCACCAGCCCGTCACCCGGGAGATGCTCGACCGGGCGCACGTCCTGCCGGTCGACTCGGTGCTCATGCCCGTGCTCTGCCCGACCGACCTGATCCACAGTCTGATCAGTGCCTTCTCCGAGCACTACTGCGACTTCGGGTCCGTGCTCCCGGTGGCCCGGGCCGTGCGCGAGAAGGTCGACTGGGACGCGGTCCGCACGGCCTGCGGCGACCAGCCGATGCCCGCCGCCTTCCTCTTCCTCCTCGAACGGCTGAACGTGATCGACACCCAGGAGGGGCAGCCATGACCGACACGAGCCCGCCACCCCCGCCGACGGCGAACCTGGACTACCGCGTCGCCCACCTCGCCGAGCACCTGGCCGCCGGAGACCTGGCGGAGCTCGGCGTACGGCTCGAACTGCGCGGCGACGCCGTCCTGCTCACCGGCACCGTGCCGTCCACCCAGTGCCGGGACGACATCCTGCGCATGGCCCGCGAGGAACTGGCGGGGCACCCGGTCCACTGCGACCTGCTCATCGCCGGGACGTCCTCGCCCGACCACGGAGAGGACCTGTCATGATCCGCGTCGCGGCCGTGGGCGACATCCACATGGGCCCCGAGAGCCAGGGCACCCTGCGGCCCTCCTTCGAGACGCTGCCGGGGTGCGCCGACGTCCTGCTGCTCGCCGGCGACCTCACCCGGCACGGCACACCGGAGGAGGCCGCGATCGTCGCCCGGGAGATCAAGGATCTCGGGGTGCCCGTCGTCGCCGTACTCGGCAACCACGACCACCACGACGAGCGCCCCGAGGAGGTCACCGCCATCCTCCGGGACGCGGGCGCACACGTCCTCGAAGGCGAGGCGGTCGTCGTCGGCGCCGACGGCGCCCGGATCGGGGTCGCCGGGACCAAGGGCTTCGGCGGCGGCTTCGTCGGCCGCTGCGCCGGGGAGTTCGGCGAACCGCTGATGAAGGAGTTCGTCCGCTACACCCGCCGGTGCGCCGACGGGTTGCACAGCGCCCTGAAGCACCTGGACGAGCAGAACTGCGACGTACGCATCGCGCTGACCCACTTCTCGCCGGTGCCGGACACCCTGGCCGGGGAGCCGCTGGAGATCTATCCGTTCCTCGGCAGCTATCTGCTCGCGGAGGCCATCGACACCGGCGGCGCCGACCTGGCCGTGCACGGCCACGCCCACGCGGGCACCGAGCACGGCATGACCAGCGGGGGAGTCCGCGTGCGCAACGTCGCCCAGCCGGTGATCGGCCAGGCCTTCCACGTGTACCACCTGCCCGGCCGGCACGACTGACCCTGGCGGCGGCCGACTCCGGCCGGGACGGCTGACCCTGGCCGGGAGGGCTCATTCCAGTCGGGAGGGCTGAGCCCGGGTCGGGGCGGCGGAGCCTGGCCTGGATGGTTCACTCCGGTCGGGACGGCTGAGCCCGGTTGGGATGGCCAGCCCTGGCCGAGATGGCTGAGCCTGGGTCGGGACGGTTGAGCCTGGCTTGGATGGTTCACTCCGGCCGGGACGGCTGACCCCGGGCCGGGGGGTGCGCCGGGGTTGGGATGGCTGAGCCTGGCCTGGATGCTTCACTCCGGCCGGGACGGCTGAGCCCGGCCGGGATGGCTGACCCCGGGCCGGGACGGTTCGCTCCTGTCGGGACGGCTGCTCCCGGCCTGCATGCTTCACTCCGGTCGGGACCGCTGACTCCGGCCAGGACGGCTTCTCCTTGGCCGGGGCCGCTCACCCCGCCGGGACAGCCCGCCCCGCCGGGACGTCGTACGTTCCTCAGGCCGCCGTCTGCAGGGCCTCGCGGCCGGTGACGTCGCCGTCCTTCGTGCGCAGGGTCAGCGGTACCGGTTCGCCGCGGCGGCGCAGGAGCAGGCCCGCGCCGATCGCCCCGGCGATCAGCAGGCCGCCGGCCACCAGGGCGCCGCGCGCCCCGGCCCACTCCATCAGCAGGCCCAGCAACGGGGGCCCGCCGAGGCTCCACACCGTGCCGATGCTGCTCCACACCCCGAGCACCCGGCCCCGCAGGTGCGGCGGCGGGTCGGTCTGCAGCACGGCCGTACCGGCGGTGTCGGAGACGGACTCCACGACCGCCATCGGCAGGACCAGCACCAGCAGCACCGCCAGTGACGGCGACAGACCCGCCACCACCTGGAGCAGCGCGCCCGCCGCCGCGAGCAGACCCACGGTCCGCACGGACGGCCTGCGCAGCCGGGCGCCGAGGACCGCGCCGAGGATGCCGCCGACGGCGAGCACGGTGGAGACGGTGCCGAACGCCCCGGCGCCGCCGGCCAGCGGTCCGGTGACGAGGACGGCGAGTGTCAGGCCGTAGTTCCGGCCGAAGACCGAGCTGAGCCCGGTGATGCCCGCGAGCGCGACCAGGCGGGGCCGGCGCGCGAAGAAGGACAGCCCCTCCCGTACGGTCATCTGCCCGTGCGCCGGAACCGCCCGCGGACCCGGCTCCTGGGAGGCGGCCCCGGGCGCCGGCCGCAGGAACGGCACCACCGCGGCCACGAACAGGAACGACAGCCCGTTCGCCGCGTAAGCGGCGCCGGTGCCGAGGAAGCCGACGGCCACGCCGGCCAGGGCGGTACCGGCCAGCCGGCCGGAGCTGTGCACCAGCGCCCCCACGCCGATCGCGGACGGTACGTCGGCCACCGGTACGAGATCGTTGCCGAGCAGCGCGCAGGCCGGCCCGTCGACGGTGGCGATGACACCGGTCACGGCGGCCAGCACCAGCAGTGCCGTCATGTCGATCCGGTCCAGCGCCACCAGCAGCGCCGTCGTGAAGGCGACCGCGCCGAGCAGGGCCTGGCTCACGGCGACCGTCAGCTTCCGGGGCCAGCGGTCCACCGCCGCGCCGCCGAGGAGGCTCACGAACAGCGCGGGCGCCGCCTGGACGGACATGGACAGACCGGTGGCCGCGGCCGAGCCCGTGATGTGCAGCACGAGCAGGTTCTGCACCGTGAGCTGCATCCACGTACCGGCGTTGGAGACGAAGTTGGCGGCCGACCACCACCGCATGCTCCGGTACCGCAGGGAGCGCCACGGCGAACGTGAGGCCGGGGCGGTGGCGGGCGCGGACGGGGGCAGGGCGGAGGAGAGGGAAGAGGACACGGCGGGGTACACAACCAGGCGATCGGAGCGGACCGGCGGATCCCGTCGGTCCGGCGGCGTTGCACGGCCGGGCCGCCTGGTCAGGGCGCCGACCATGGTGGCAGACGGGACACCGCGGCCGACACCGGACGGCCCGCCGTCCCGGGCCGGTACTCCTCAAACGCCGGGGCCCTGCCACGAGTTGGCACCCGCGTGGGGTTCCTCACAGAGGGTGCGGAAGCGCGGCGCCCGGTCAGCGGTCGACCGTGCGCATCCCCGCCTCGTCGTACCGCTCACCCGCCGCCCGCGGCAGCTCGGCGTCGATGCGGGCCAGGTCCTGAGCGGTCAGCTCGATGCCGGTCGCGGCGGCGTTCTGCTCCAGGTAGGCGCGGCGCTTGGTGCCGGGGATCGGCACCAGGTCCTCGCCCCGCGCCAGCACCCAGGCGATGGCCAGCTGGGCCGGGGTCACCTCCTTCTCGGCGGCGATCTCCTTCACCTTCTCCGCCAGCGTGAGGTTGGCCTGCAGGTTGGCGTCCGTGAAGCGGGGGTTCTCGCGACGCCAGTCGTTCGCGTCCAGCTCGTCCGGGGAGCTGAAGCGGCCGGCCAGGAAGCCACGGCCGAGCGGCGAGTACGGCACGAAGCCGATGCCCAGCTCACGGCAGGCGGGCAGCACCTCGGCCTCCACGTCCCGTGACCACAGCGAGTACTCGCTCTGTACCGCCGTGACCGGGTGGACGGCGTGGGCGCGCCGGATGGTCTCCGCGCTCGCCTCGCTCAGCCCGATGTACCGCACCTTGCCCTCGGCGACCAGCTCGCCCAGCGCGCCGACCGTCTCCTCGACGGGGACGTTCGGGTCGACCCGGTGCTGGTAGTACAGGTCGATGTGGTCGGTGCCGAGCCGCTGGAGCGAGCCGTGCACCGAGGCCCGTACGTGCGCGGCCGAGCCGTCCTGCGGGCCGACCGTGCTCATGTCGCCGGGTACGGCGTCGTCCATCCGGTAGTTGAACTTCGTCGCGATCACGTACGCGTCGCGGTGCCCCCTGATCGCCTCGCCCACCAGTGACTCGTTGGTGAGCGGCCCGTAGACCTGCGCCGTGTCGAGGAAGTCGATGCCGAGGTCGAGGGCGCGCCGGATGGTCGCGATGCCCTCCTCCCGGTCGGCGGAGCCGTAGAACGCGGACATGCCCATGCATCCGAGCCCGATGGCCGATACCTGGAGGTCCCGCAGCCTGCGCTTCTGCATGAGGAATCCCTTTCTCGCACTTGACCGTCGTTCCGGCACGGCACACGGCCTGTCTCCATCTAGCGACGGATCCCGGCACCCGGCATCCCGTGGGGGAGGCCGGGCACGGGCCCTGCGCGCGCCGTCGGCGACGCCATGAGCTGGAGCGCTCTCGAAGTCAAGCCGTTCGAAGTCGGGCAGTGGGCTCTCGAAGCCGGGCAGCGGGCTCTCGCGTGGGGGCTACGGGTTCAGCCGCACCGGCAGCTCGAACAGGTCGTTCTGGGTGACCACCGGCTTGTGGCGGAGTTCGGCCGCGGGGACGGCCAGGTCCAGGCGGGGGAAGCGGGCGTACAGCGCCGGCAGGGCGATGCCCGCCTCCAGCCGGGAGAGCGCGGCGCCGGGGCAGACATGCGGGCCGTGGCCGAAGGAGATGTGCCGGTTCCTCGTCCCGCGGGTGATGTCGAACCGCCCGGCGGTCGGGCCGTGCGCGTTCTCGTCGCGGCCGATCGCGCCGTACGACACGATCAGCGCGTCCCCGGCCGGGATCACCGTGTCGCCGACCGGCACGTCCTCGGTCGCGAACCGGATCAGGACGTGCGAGGTGGGGGTGGAGAAGCGCAGGGTCTCCTCGATCACCGCCGGCCAGTCCGCCTGCCCGGACAGCACCAGGTCGCGCTGCTCGGGGTGGGCGGAGAGGTTGACGACGGCGTTGACGATCAGGGAGATCGTCGTCTCGTGACCCGCCGCCACCATCAGCTGGAGGGTGGAGACGATCTCCTCGTCGGTGAGCCGGTCGCCGTCCTCCGAGGCGAGGATCAGCGCGCTGGTCAGGTCGTCGCCGGGCTCGGCCCGCTTGGCCGCGACCGTCTCCCCCATGATCCGCGCCAGCTCGGTGAGGGTCGCGACGACCTCCTGCGGCGGCGTCTGCGTGGAGAAGAACTTCTCGAACAGCACCTTCAGCCGGGGCAGCCGCGCCTCCTCGATCCCCATGAGGTCGGCGATGACGTACATGGGCAGCGGGTAGGCGAAGGCCGCCTTCAGGTCGACGACGGAGCCGTCGGCGGGCAGCGCGTCCAGCAGGTCCTGGGTGAGCTTCTCGATCCGCTCCCGCATCCGCTCCACCCGGCGCGGGGTGAGCGCCTGCGCGACCAGGGTGCGCAGCCGCCGGTGGTCGGCGCCGTCCACCGTGAGCATGGAGCGGCCCGGGTTGGCCAGGCCGATCAGCGGCCAGTCCGCGGGTATCTCACCGCGCCGCCAGGCGCCCCACACGGTGATGTCCTTCACCAGCCGCGGGTCGGTGAGCAGCACCTTCGCCTCGGCGTGGTGGGTGACGGCCCACACCGGTACACCGCCGGGCAGTTCGACGGCGGCGAGCGGGCCGGCCGCGCGCAGCGCCGCGCTCTCGGCGTCCAGGTCGGTGACGAAGGGGTCCAGGGCGATGCGGGGTGCTTCGGTACCGGTCGTCATCGTGACGTGCCTCCCAGGGCAGGGGTCGGAAGTACGGCGAGCACGCCGCCGGTCCCGGGGGCGGGCCCCGGGCGCACGGCGGAACAGCGGGTCGTCACAGGGCGGGCACGGGGGTGAAGCGGACGGGCAGCCGGGTCAGTCCCCTCAGCCACGGCGAGGGGCGGCGGGCGAGGGCTTCCGCGGGCACCGCCAGGTCGATGTCCGGGAGCCGGTCGAGGACCACCTCGATGCCGGTCCGCGCGATCACCTCGGCGATCTCCTGCGCGGGGAACGGACAGCGGTGCTCGCCGTGCCCGAAGGAGAAGTGCGCGTTGTTGCCGCCGGTCAGGGCGGAGGCGTCGGTCCGCACCTGCGGATCGGAGTTGGCCCCCTGCAGTCCGAGCAGCAGCAGGTCGCCGGCCTTGACGGCCCGGCCGCCGAGACGGGTGTCGCGGGCGGCCCAGCGGCCGGCCACGTTCTGCGTCGGGGTGTCCTCCCACAGCACCTCGTTCATCGCCTCGGCGACGCTGTGGCGCCCGCCGAACAGGGAGGCGGCGAACCGGTCGTCGGTCAGCATCAGCCGCAGGGAGTTGCCGATCCAGTCGGCGGTCGGCTGGTGTCCGGCCGCCATCATCACCATCAGGTCCTGCGCGATCTCCTCGTCGGTGAACCCGCTCTCGTCGGCGAGCATCCGGGAGACCACGTCGTCGGCGGGCTCCTTCCTCCGGTCGGCCAGCAACTGCCCCATGGACGACGCCAGATGGGCCTGGCCCGCCAGTGCCCGCTCCCGCCCGTCGATCATGTCGTTGAGGGCGGTGACCAGCCCGGGGCCGTCCTCGTCCGGGAAGCCGTACAGCCGGGCCAGGACCCGCACCGGCAGCAGCATCGCGTACTGCGCGACCAGATCCGCCTCGCCCGCGGCGCACAGCGCGTCGATCAGCTCGTCGGCGAACCGCTCGGCGTGGCCGCGCAGTTCGAACGGGTCCACCTCCTCCAGCGCGTTGCTGATCATGGCGGCGCGCTGCCGGTGCCGTTCGCCGACCGTGTAGAGGATCGACGGCTGCCTGCGGCCGATCATCGGCAGCAGCGGCCAGTCGGCGGGGATGTTCTCCCACTGGTTCCACAGGTCCGAGTCCCGGCTGAACAGCACCGGGTCGCCGGTGACTTGATGCAGCTCGCGGTAGCCGAGCACCAGCCAGGCCGGGACGTCGCCGTCGAGCAGGACCGGGACGACGGCGCCGTGATCGCGCCGCATCTCCCGGTACAGCCGGGCGGGTTCGGTCTGGAACCGGGGTCCGCTGAGCGGGACGGCGTCGGGGGTGGTCACACGAACTCCTGTCGGGGCAGGCCCGCCCGCGCGGACGGGTCGGCGTACCGGTTCTTCACGTGCTGCACCAGTGTGATCAGCACCTGCTTGCCCGACTCCCGGGAGCGGGCGTCGCAGTCCACCAGCGGCACCCGCGGATCCAGGTCCAGGGCCTCGCGGACCTCGGCACCGGCGCGGACGGGGCCGCCGAAGTCGTTGCAGGCCACGACGAACGGCGTGCCGTGGTGCTCCAGCCGGTCGATGGCGTACCAGGAGTCGTCGATGCGCCGGGTGTCGACCAGCACGACCGCACCGAGCGTGCCGGTGAACAGCCGGTCCCACAGGAACCAGAACCGCTCCTGACCCGGCGCCCCGAACAGGTACAGCACGTTGCGGGCGTCCAGGGTGATCCGGCCGAAGTCGAAGGCGACCGTGGTGGCCGACTTGCCCCGCACCTGGCGGATGTCGTCCACCGTCGCGCCGGCCTGCGTCATCGTCTCCTCGGTGTTGAGGGGACGGATCTCGCTGACCGAGCGGACCAGCGTGGTCTTGCCGACGCCGAAGCCGCCCACGACCACGATCTTGAAACCTTGGTCGGCGGAGGCACCCAGGGGGGTGCGTGCCTCAGAGGTTGCGGAGTCCAACGAGCACCTGCTCCAGGATGTCGGGATCGGTAATGGCCGGCCGGTGCGGATGCCGGGCGCTCACCCGGCCCGCGGCCAGCAGGTCCGCCAGCAGCACCTTGGTGATGCCCACGGGCAGCCGCAGCTCGGCGGCGATCTCCACCACCGAGGTGGGGGATTGGGTCAGCTGGAGGATCGCCACGTGCTCCGACTGCATGCCGGTCACCGGCTCCGACTCGGCGACGACGAGGGTGACCAGGTCGAAGGGGTTGTCGGGGCCGGTCCGGGTGCGTCCCTGGGTGAGGGTGTACAGCCGGTGGGGGGCATCGTCCCGGCCCGGCCGGTTCATGCCCGGTCGGCTCATGAGCTGCGGGGCGGAGCGGTCAGGTACTCGCCGAGCTGCTCCACCAGTTCGCTCATGTTGTGGCCGACGACACCGGCGTCCGCCTCCTCCGTGGTGACCACGGCCAGATGGGCGCCGGCACCCGCCTCCACGATGAAGAGCACACCGCCGTAGAACTCCGCCATCGCCGAGCGCACCCCGCCGCTTCCGTCACCGAACTCCACGGACGCCCCGTGCGAGAGCGACTGGATGCCGGCGGCGATCGCGGCGAGCTGGTCGGCCTGGTCGACGGTCAGCTCCGGCGTACGGCACAGCTTCAGCCCGTCCCGGGACAGCACGAGCGCGTGCCGGGCACCCGGGGTCCTATCCAGCAGGCCCTCCAGGAGCCAGGTCAGCTTGTCGTCGGCGGTGGTCGGGCCGGTCATGAAGTGGTGTCGCCTTCCGGGTGCGCGTGCGGGTGGGAGGGGGCGTTGGAGCCGTGTCCGGCAGTGCCGTACGAGGCTTCGCCGCCCGTGCGGGAGGAGTCGCGCCCGTCCGGGGCCGGGCTCATGGGCGCGGGGCCGTCCGGGGCGGGGGTGTGCGGGGTGTCGGCCGTACGGCTGTCCCGTACGCCGTCCCGCACGGGTACGGCGTCCCGGTCGTCCGGCGCCGTGGCGTGCGCGGGGTCGGCCTGCGGGGCGGCGCCCGTGGCCTCGTCGGCCTCCGGGGGCGGGCCCGCTGTCCCGGCCCGGTCGTCCGCGCCGGGCGCGGGCGCCGCCGGTGCCGACGGGCGGACCGCCTGGCGGAAGCTGCTGAAGCGGGCCGCGCGGGCCTTGCCCTCGTCGGCGGCCGGCGCGGTGCGGGACGCGGCGGTGCCCGACGCGGAGCGGGCGCGTTCGGCCGCGGCGAGCGTACGGCCCCGGCGCCGCCTGGGCAGCCCGGCCGGCCCCGGCTCCGACGGCGCGGCGGACTCGTGGACGGCGGTGGCGTCCGCGGCGGCCGGTGCCGCAGCGGACGGGCCGTCCTCCGGACGGGACGGGTCGTTCCGAGGGCGCGGGACCGTGGTGGCTCGGTCGCTCGGCGGGTGCGGGTCCGCGGTGGCTGGGCCGTTGCCCGCGTGGGGCACCGAGGCGGCCGGGCCGGCCGCCGGGCGTGGGGTCGCGGTGGCGGGCACGGCCGGAGCGGGACTGGTCAGGAGGGACTGCGGGATGAGCATCAGCACGCCCGTGCCGCCGCGAGCCGACGGCCGGAACGACACCGTCAGCCCGTGCTTGCGGGCCAGCCGGCCGACCACCGCGAGGCCGAGCCGGGTACCGGTCAGGCCGCCCAGCCCGGTGATGTCACCGGAGACCGCGCGCTCGGCGCGGCGCAGCTGCACCTCGCCCATCACCAGCCCGCTGTCCTCCACGGACACGATGACCCCGGCCGGCACCTCCTCCACGTAGACGTGGACCTCGGCGGTCGGCGGCGAGAAGTTCGCGGCGTTGTCGAGGAGTTCCGCGAGCGCGTGCATCACGCCCTCGGCGGCGTGCCCGGCGACGGCGGCCTCGCTGACCGAGTGCAGCCGGACCCGCCGGTAGCCGGCGATCCGGCCCATCGCGCCGCGCAGGATCGACTCCATCCCGATCGGCCGCGCCCACCGGCGGCCCGAACGCGCCCCCGTCAGCACGGCGACGGAGTCCGCGAGCCGGCCGGCCTGGGCGGTGCGGTGGTCGAGGTGGAACAGGTCGGCCAGCACGTCCTCGTCGGTGTGCCGGTCCTCCATCGCCCGCAGGTCGGCGAGTGTGGCCGTGGCGAGGGCCTGCATCCGGGCGGCGGCGTTGGCGGTCGCGGACAGCGCGGTGGCCCGGTCCCGGCGGGCCCGCTCCAACTCGCCCGAGAGCCGGGCGTTCTCCTGCCGGAGCCGGTCCAGCTCCCGGGTGCCCCGCTCCTCCAGACGGGCGCGCTCGGCCGCGAACGACTCCGTGAACTCGGTGCGCTGCCGGGCGAGTTCGTCGATGAGCCGCTGCTGCTCCTGGCGCGCCTCCTCGGTCGTACGGGCCTGCTGCTGGAGCAGCCGCCCGATGTCCCGGGTGACGCCCTCCAGTCTGCGCCGGGCGGTGCGCTCGGCCCGCAGGGCGTGCGCGGCCGTGGCCACCGCGGCGCTGAGCAGGACGGCTGTGACGCCCGCGCCCCAGGCGAGCGGGGTGCGCACCGAGGCCGGCGCCACCGCCACGGCCGCGCAGACCGCGAGCGCCGACAGCACACCGGTCACGGCGAGGGCGGAGACGAACGTACGGAGGGAAGGTCGGTCGCCGGGATGCGTGGGCGCGGTCATCGGTCCGGTCTGGTCCTCGCGGCAGAGAGGGCTGGGTGGGGCGGGCAGGAAGGCTCGGGTGGTGCGTCGTGACACCGGAGGTGAACTGGCGGTCACTATACGAGAGTTCCTGATCAAAACAGAAAGGTTCCCTGTGCGTTCCGGTAACTGGACGCTCGCATCCGTGGGGCCGCACCGATGCGGCGCTCGGGTTCCGGGGTGCCGGACGGTCGCCGGCCGGGGACGCGGGACGGCTCCTCGCGCGGGGCGGCTCCGCTGCGCGAACGGCTTCGCGCACCGTCCGCGCGGCGCCCCCGAACGTCAGTCCGGCTCCCCGGAACCACCTTTCCCAAGAATGAACAGAAAATCCTTCACGGGAAATACCCCGGTCTTCGGGCATGGCGATCTCGCAACCCCCGCTGCTACGCTTCGCGCCGTGAAGGTCGGTATTACTCTGCCCCTGGCGGAATACCCCGGAAAACAGCCCTCGTACGACGAGATAAGAGCCCTCGCCCGACAGGCGGAAGCCGCCGGATTCGATTCCCTCTGGTGCTTCGACCACCTGCTTTTCCGTGCGGACGGCGAGCCTGCCGAAGGCATCTGGGAATGCTGGACCACCCTCAGCGCACTCGCCGAGGCCACCTCCCGTATCCAGCTCGGGACCTTCGTCCTGTGCACCGCTTTCCGGAACCCCGCGGTCCTCGCGAAAATGGCGGTCACGCTCGACTCGATCAGCAATGGACGGCTCATTCTCGGACTGGGGGCCGGCTGGCACCGGCCGGAATTCGAGGCGTTCGGCATCGAATTCGATCACCGGGTGGCCCGCTTCGAGGAAGCCGTGCACATCATCGCGTCACTGCTGCGCACCGGAAAGGCGGAATTCGACGGCCGCCACTCCTGGGTCCACGGTGGTGAACTCCGGCCGCGCGGAGTACGCCCGGCGGGCCCGCCCCTGCTGATCGGCGGCTCCGGCCCCCGCATGCTGCGGGCCACCGCCCGCCACGCCGACCTGTGGAACGGCTGCTGGTTCGGGGACCCGGCCGGCTTCGCCCCCGCGCTGCGGACCGTGCGCGAGGCCTGCGCCGCCGCCGGCCGCGCCCCGTCGACCCTGTGCGTCACCGCCGGCGTGAACGTCGTACCCGGCGTCCCCGTGGAACCGCCGGACCCGCGGCGGCCCGTCCTCAGCGGCACCCCCGCCGACCTGGCCGCCGGCTTCGCCGGCTACCGCGACCTCGGCACCGACCACCTCGTCTGCAACCTGAACCCCCATCACGCGGCGGCGCAGCGCGCCCTGGCCGAGGCCCTCCGGCGTCACCGGAGCGAGCCGGACCCGACCGAGGAGGGACCCGTCCGATGACCTGGACGATCGACGAGGCGAGGGTGATGCCCTTCCTCAGGGCGGCCCACCGCCGGGACCTCCTCGCCGCCCTGCGCCGGCCCGCGCCCGCGCCGGCCCCCGTCCCCGCGGCGGAGGAGGCCGCACCGGGAGCGCACGCCAAGAGCTTCAAGGACGGCAAGGAGTTCAAGGACTACAAGGACCGCAAGGACTTCAAGGACCACAAGGACCTGAAGGACCTGAAGGACCGCAAGGACGGCAAGGACCGCAAGGACACCAAGGACGGGAAGGACTTCAAGGACTCCAAGGACGTCACCGACGGCGCCTGGACGCCCACCGGCCCCGCAGCCCCGCCCGCCGCGCGCCCCGCGCACCGGCCCACCCCCACGGCGGCCGGCACCGACGCCCGTACCGACAACACCGGAGACGCCCGCACCGGCACCGGCTCCGACGACGTCCTCTCCGTCCTGCGTGCCTCCCGGGCGAGCCGGTTCCTCAGGGAGCGCGGCCTTGTCATCTGACACCGGAACACCACCTCCGTCCGAGGCCCCCGCCGACCTCGTCGTGGTCGCCGACCCCCGGGACCCCACCGCCCTGGAACTCGCCGCCTACGTCACCGAGCAGGGCCGCTCCGTCGCCGTCCTCGACGTCTTCGACGCGGCCCAGCTGTTCACCGTCACCGCGCGCGCCGGCACGGCGACCGTCGACCCGGTGGTCCCGCTGGTCCTCCTGCTGCCCGCACCGCCCGACCGCCGCACCGGCTGGGACGCCGAGTTCCACCTCGGCGAGTGCTTCGCCCAGCTGTGGGCGGTGGCCGCGCTCACCCCCGCCCCCGTCGTCAACCGCCCGGCCGGCACCCTCGTCGCCGGCCGCACCACCCGCTCCGCCGCGGTGACCGCCCGGCGCGCCGGCGAACCCGGCAACGGTGAACTGTTCTCCTGCGGCTACCCCCGACCCGGCAGCGCGGATGGCGAGGCCTTCTGGGTCGAGGACCTCGGCACCGCGCGCGCCCACCGCTGGCCCGAGCGGCCACCCGGGACCGGCCCCTACCGCGCCCGCTGGACGGACACCGACCCCGCGACGGAGACGGTCGTCGTCCTCGGCGACCGCGGCTGGCGCTGCACCACCGCCGACCTCGACCACCTGGGCCTGGAGTCCCGCAGCGTGGCCGCCGCCGACGCCCTCGCCCTGGACCTGGCCGCCCTGGTCTGGCGGGTCACCGACGGCACCGCCACCGCACGCCTGGTGCACGTCGAGCCGTTCCCCGCCCTGGAGCAACTGCGCATGGTCTGGCTCGGCCTCGGCCCCCGGCTGATGGAGGTGCTGTTCCCGTGATCTACGCCCTCGGCCTCGCCACGGACGGCACCCTCGCCCACTTCACCGCACGGGCCGCCGCGGACGTCACGCTCGTCGACCTCGCCGAGCTGGCCGCCGACGGCGCCTGGCGCCTCGCGCTGCCCGACGACGGCGACAGCTGGCTGCTCGCCCGCGACCAGCGCCACGACCTGCGCCCCGGCGACGCCTACTACTGCCGGCTCGCGGACCTGTCCGCCCTGGAGGACGACCCCGGGCTCCGCGCCCGGTGGCACGGCCTCCTGGCCGCGCTCACCGCCTGGCTCGACACCGTCCCGGGCCCCGTCGTCAACCGCCCCGGCACGGCCGGCGACAACGGCTCCAAGCCGCTGCACGAGGTCACCCTCGCCCGCTGCGGCCTCACCGTCCCCGAGAGCCTGACCAGCTCCGACGCCGGCCGGCTGCGTGCGTTCGCCGCCGCCGGACCCGCCATCGTCAAGGCGTTGTCCGGCGTGCGCGCCGACAGCAGACTGATCGGCCCGGAGGAGTTCGACTCGTTCACACCGCACCAGGGCCCCGTGCACCTCCAGCGGTACGTCGCCGGCAGCGACGTGCGCGTGCACGTCTGCGGTGACACCGTGCACACCGAGGAGGCCGTGTCCGGCGCGGCCGACTACCGCACGGCGCCCCCGGAGGACGTCGTCTTCCGGCCCCACGAGCTGCCCGCCGACCTCGCCGCGCGGCTCACGGCCCGCACCCGGGACCTGGGGCTCGCCTTCGCCGGCTGGGACCTCAAACGCGACGCGGACGGCACCTACTGGTGCCTGGAGGCCAACCCGATGCCCGGCTACGACTGGTACGACCGCCGGGCCGACGGCGCCATCACCGCCTCGCTGACGGACCTGCTGACGGGAGACCCGGCGTGATCACCGAGCTGCCGCTGCTCACCGCCGACGACACCGAGGACGTACGCGCGCGCGTGCACTCCCTGCGCGAGCACTGGATCGCCCGCGGCGGCGAACCACCCGCCTTCCTCACCCTCGGCACCCCCAGCTACCTGGACGTCGCCGAGCGGCCGGAGAGCGGCCACTACCAGCGCCACGGCGTCGCCGCCCGCCCCCTGCTGCTGGACCACTTCCAGGACCTGTACGACCTGATCGGCACGACCCTCACCGAGCACCTCGACGCGCCCGTCCGCTACCCGGACCACCTGGCGCTGCCCGGTTTCCACATCTGGCTGGAGGCCGCCGTCTTCACCCGCCCCCAGGCACCCGTCCACTTCGACCTCCAGTACCAGGCCTTCGACTGGCCGCCGGGCACCGACACCGACCGCCTGCTCTCCTTCACCCTGCCGCTCCGGGTGCCCGCGGCCGGCGGCGGACTGAACCTGTGGGAGACGACGTACGGGGACTTCCGCCGCTCGCTCGCCCGCGGCTGGGTGGAGAGCGCCGCCGACCTGCAACGCTTCCACCCCAAGCGGTACGTCCCCTACACACCGGGCCGGCTCTACGTCCACTCCGGGCACGTCCTGCACCAGGTCGCCCCCAGCAGCAGCGTGCGCGCCGGCGACGAACGCCTCACCCTCCAGGGCCACGGCGTCTGGTGCGCCGACCACTGGCAGCTCTACTGGTGACGCCATGACCGTGCTCACCGCCGCCGACCTGGACGACTTCACCGAGCGGGGCTACCGCGTGCTGCGCGGCGCGTTCGACGAGCGCCGCGCCGCCCCGGTCCGGGACGCGGTCTGGCGGCGCAGGCAGGAGAAGGCCGGCATCGACCGTGCCGACCCGCGAACCTGGCCCGCCGCCTACGACATCGAGGAGCGGCTCGACCTGCCCGAGGCTCGCGCCTGCTTCCCCGACGTGCCCACCCGGGCGATGGAGGAACTGCTCGGCCCGGGCCGCCGGCGCGGCGACCGGGCCTGGGGGTTCTGGCCGGTGAACTTCGCCCACGGCGCCGACCGGCCGGCCGGGGCCGTGCCCGTGGAGGGCCGGCACGTCGACGGCAACTGGTTCCGGCACACCCTCGACGCACCCCATTAGGGGCTGCTCCTGATCGGACCGTTCTCCGACGTCGCGCCCACCGGCGGGGGCACCCTGCTCGCCGCGGGCAGCCACCACCGCACCGCCCGCGTCCTCGCCCGGCATCCCGAAGGGCTCGGCCACCGCGAGCTGTTCGACCTCGTCCTGGCCGAACCCCTGGGGGACATCACGGAGATCACCGGCAACGCCGGGGACGTCGTCCTCGCCCACCCCTTCCTCTTCCACACCCGCGGCTTCAAACACACCGGACCGCCCCGCTCCCTCGGCGACACCGAGGCATATCTCACCGCACCCCTGCGCCTCGGCGGCGGCGACGCCCGGAACCGTTCCGTACGGGAGGAATCGATCCGCGCGGCCCTCGCCGCGCCCCCGCCGGCCTTCTCCGACGGGCTGCGCTGCCGCTTCCGACCGGCCCGGCCCGGCGCGCCCCTGTGGCGCCGCCCACCCCGTCGGTGTGATGGTTTTCGCACCTCGCCCCGTGCGGGCACCCCCTAAGGTGTCCGCGAGTACGGCAGGGCGTGGCTGGACACCAGGGTGTTCGTCGCCGGCAGGCAGCTGAAGGGAATCCAGAATGTTCCGCAAGGTGCTGGTCGCCAACCGTGGAGAGATCGCGATCCGCGCGTTCCGGGCGGGCTACGAACTCGGCGCGCGCACCGTCGCCGTGTTCCCGCACGAGGACCGCAACTCGCTGCACCGGCTGAAGGCCGACGAGGCGTACGAGATCGGGGAGCCGGGGCACCCGGTGCGTGCCTACCTCTCCGTCGAGGAGATCGTGGGCGCCGCCCGCCGGGCCGGCGCCGACGCCGTCTACCCGGGCTACGGCTTCCTGTCCGAGAACCCGGAACTGGCCCGTGCCTGCGAGGAGGCGGGCATCACCTTCGTCGGTCCCAGCGCCGCCACCCTGGAGCTGACCGGCAACAAGGCCCGTGCGGTCGCCGCCGCCCGCGCGGCCGGCGTACCCGTCCTGGGCTCCTCCCAGCCCTCCACCGACGTGGACGAACTGGTGCGCGCCGCCGAGGAGATCGGCTTCCCCGTCTTCGTCAAGGCGGTCGCGGGCGGCGGCGGGCGCGGCATGCGCCGGGTGGAGGACCCGGCCCAGCTGCGCGAGTCCATCGAGGCCGCCTCCCGCGAGGCCGCCTCCGCGTTCGGCGACCCCACCGTCTTCCTGGAGAAGGCCGTCGTGGAGCCCCGCCACATCGAGGTGCAGATCCTCGCCGACGGCGAGGGCAACGTCATCCACCTCTTCGAGCGGGACTGCTCGGTGCAGCGCCGCCACCAGAAGGTCATCGAGCTGGCCCCCGCGCCGAACCTGGACCCCGCGCTGCGCGACCGGATCTGCGCCGACGCCGTCCGCTTCGCCCGCGAGATCGGCTATCGCAACGCCGGCACCGTGGAGTTCCTGCTCGACCGCGACGGCAACCACGTGTTCATCGAGATGAACCCGCGCATCCAGGTCGAACACACCGTGACCGAGGAGGTCACCGACGTCGACCTGGTCCAGGCCCAGATGCGGATCGCCTCCGGCGAGACCCTCGCCGGCCTCGGACTCTCCCAGGACACGGTCACCCTGCGCGGCGCCGCCCTCCAGTGCCGGATCACCACCGAGGACCCCGCCAACGGCTTCCGCCCCGACACCGGCCGGATCAGCGCCTACCGCTCCCCGGGCGGCTCCGGCATCCGCCTCGACGGCGGCACCACCCACGCCGGTACGGAGATCAGCGCGCACTTCGACTCGATGCTGGTCAAGCTCACCTGCCGGGGCCGCGACTTCCAGGCCGCCATCGGCCGGGCCCGGCGCGCGGTCGCCGAGTTCCGCATCCGCGGCGTGGCCACCAACATCCCGTTCCTGCAGGCGGTCCTGGACGACCCGGACTTCCAGGCGGGCCGGGTCACCACCTCCTTCATCGAGCGGCGCCCGCACCTGCTCACCGCCCGCTCCTCCGCCGACCGCGGCACCAAGCTGCTCACCTACCTCGCCGACGTCACCGTCAACAAGCCGCACGGCAAGCGGCCCGAGCTGCTCGACCCGCTGACCAAGCTGCCGCCGCTGCCCGCCGGCGAGCCGCCCGCCGGATCCCGCCGGCTCCTCGTGGACCTCGGCCCCGAGGGCTTCGCCCGGCAGCTGCGCGAGTCGCCGACCGTCGGCGTCACCGACACCACCTTCCGAGACGCCCACCAGTCCCTGCTCGCCACCCGGGTCCGCACCAAGGACCTCCTCGCCGTCGCCCCCGTCGTCGCCCGCACCCTCCCGCAGCTGCTCTCCCTGGAGTGCTGGGGCGGCGCCACCTACGACGTCGCGCTGCGCTTCCTCGCCGAGGACCCCTGGGAGCGGCTGGCCGCCCTGCGCGAGGCCGTCCCCAACATCTGCCTCCAGATGCTGCTGCGCGGACGCAACACCGTCGGCTACACGCCGTACCCGACCGAGGTCACCGACGCCTTCGTGCAGGAGGCAGCCGCCACCGGCATCGACATCTTCCGCATCTTCGACGCCCTCAACGACGTCGGCCAGATGCGCCCCGCCATCGACGCCGTACGCGAGACCGGCACCGCGATCGCCGAGGTGGCCCTCTGCTACACCGCCGACCTCAACGATCCGTCGGAGCGCCTCTACACGCTCGACTACTACCTGCGCCTCGCCGAGCAGATCGTCGAGGCCGGCGCCCACGTCCTCGCCGTCAAGGACATGGCCGGCCTGCTGCGCGCCCCGGCCGCCGCCAAGCTGGTCTCCGCGCTGCGCCGGGAGTTCGACCTGCCCGTGCACCTGCACACGCACGACACCGCCGGCGGCCAGCTCGCCACCTACCTCGCCGCGATCCAGGCCGGCGTCGACGCCGTCGACGGCGCGGTGGCCTCCATGGCCGGTACGACCTCCCAGCCGTCGCTGTCCGCGCTCGTCGCCGCCACCGACCACTCCGACCGCCCCACCGGCCTGGACCTCCAGGCCGTCGGCGACCTGGAGCCGTACTGGGAGGGCGTCCGCAGGATCTACGCCCCGTTCGAGGCGGGCCTCGCCTCCCCGACCGGCCGCGTCTACCACCACGAGATCCCCGGCGGCCAGCTGTCCAACCTGCGCACCCAGGCCGTCGCCCTCGGCCTCGGCGACCGCTTCGAGGACATCGAGGCGATGTACGCCGCCGCCGACCGCATCCTCGGCCGCCTGGTCAAGGTCACCCCGTCCTCCAAGGTCGTCGGCGACCTGGCCCTGCACCTCGTGGGCGCCGGAGTCTCCCCGGACGCCTTCGAGGCGACCCCCGACAGGTTCGACATCCCGGACTCGGTGATCGGCTTCCTCCGCGGCGAGCTGGGCACCCCGCCCGGCGGCTGGCCGGAGCCGTTCCGCACCAAGGCGCTCCAGGGCCGCGCCGAGCCGAGGCCCGTGCCCGAGCTGTCCGCCGAGGACCGCGAGGGGCTGGCCAAGGACCGCAGGGCCACCCTGAACCGGCTGCTGTTCCCCGGTCCGACCCGCGAGTTCGAGACGCACCGCCAGTCCTTCGGCGACACGAGCGTGCTGGACAGCAAGGCCTTCTTCTACGGCCTGCGCCCGGGCAAGGAGTACGCCGTCGACCTGGAGCCCGGCGTCCGGCTGCTGATCGAGCTGCAGGCGATCGGCGAGGCCGACGAACGCGGCATGCGGACCGTGATGTCCACGCTCAACGGCCAGCTCCGCCCCATCCAGGTCCGTGACCGCGCGGCCGCCTCCGACATCCCGGTGACGGAGAAGGCCGACCGCTCCGACCCCGGCCATGTCGCGGCGCCCTTCGCCGGTGTGGTGACGCTGGCCGTCGCCGAGGGCGACGAGGTGGCGGCGGGTGCCACGATCGCCACGATCGAGGCGATGAAGATGGAGGCCACGATCACCGCCCCCAAGGCCGGCCGTGTCTCCCGGCTGGCCATCACCCGGATCCAGCAGGTGGAGGGCGGGGACCTACTGGCGGAACTCGCGTGAGCGGTCCCCCAGGCCTTCCTTGTAGATCGCCATGAGGCGCGGGCCCAGGTGCTTCACCGCCGTCGTGCGGAACTCCTCGTGCGCGAAGCGGAGCCGCGGCTCATCCGGGCCCCTGTCCTCCACCGTGAGGAGGCGGCCTATACCGCCCCTGAGCATCGTCTCCAGCCGGTAGGGGGCCTGGCCCGTCAGCCGGGCCAGGTCCGTCCTGGTGATCCCCGCCGGATGGGCCGCGAGCAGCCCGATGACGTCCTGGTTGTCCTGGTGCGCGGTCAGTACGGTGTACAGCTCGTTGAAGGCCTCCAGGGAGACGTTCCGGGCCACGGAGGCGGGCTTGAGCACGCGGACCCGGCAGCGACGCAGCGGGTGCCCGGCGGGGACGTCGTCGGGCAGCGGCGTGCGACGGCCGGCGACGAGCACGCGCAGGCCCTCTCCGGGCTGCCGGGGCAGCAGCGAGGCGATGCTGGGCAGGCCGGTCAGCGGGCTCCGGTCCTCGTCGAGACCGTCGACCAGGAGAAGCAGCCGCCGGCCCTCCGCGCGGGCCCGGGCCGCGGCGAGCCCCAGCAGGCGGCCGCGCAACCGGTCCCGGGCGCCGGCGAGCATCGTGGCCGTGAGCACGGGTTCGCCGAGCAGCCAGGCCAGTTGTTCGACGAGCGCGTCGGTGAAAGCCATGCTGTCGGCGTGCTCCGCGACGCGGTGGGAGGCGAAGAACGCCACGACGTCGACGTCCGAGGGGGCACGCAGCGCGAAGGTGGACAGCAGCGCCGTCTTGCCCGACCAGGGGGCACCCTGCCAGAGGGCGTACGGCTCGTCCCCGCGGCAGAAGGCCGCCAGCTCGGTCAGTTCCGGATCCCGGCCGCGCAGCACCGCCGGAGCCAGGGCGCGGACGTGGTCGGCGTAGGGGGCCACCCGTTCGGGCTCCGGAGCCGGGATCTCGGGCAGCTTGTCGAGCGGTCCGAGCCCCGCCAGCGCGGCCAGGAGATCCTGTCGCTCGGGCGGACCGGTCAGGAGGCGCTCGATCCGGACGGCTTCGAGGTGGCCGGGGCCCGCCGAGGGATCGACCGCGTTGATGACACCGACGATGCGCCCTTCGGCCCACACCGGTGCGCCCCCCATCCCCGCCCAGGGGGAGCGGCCCCTGCCGGTCGGATTGTTCGGAGCGCCGTTCACGGTGATCTCGAGCGTGCCGCTGCGCAGGTTGGAGAGTGTGGACGCGGTGCCGAACGCGTGGGCCAGGTCGAAGACGGCTTGCTCACTGTGCCACTTGTAGGTGGGGAAGCCCGCGGCTTCCACGGTGACCACCGCCGGCCGGCTCGTGACGCGGCCGTAGCGCACGGGAGGAACCACGGGGGCGTGGCCGGGCGGTTCGAACCGCAGGAGGGCGACGTCCGCGCCGTCGTCCGCCCAGGCGACGGTCGCCGGACCGGTCCACTCCTCGGGACCGAAGGTGAACCGTAGCTGGATCTCGGTCCTGTCCCGCACCACGTGGGCCGCGGTGAGCACGCAGTCGTTCGTCACCCGGTAGCCGGAGCCGCGGGAGCCCCGTGTCGCCACCTCGGCGATGCGCGCCGGGTCCAGGTGCCGTGAGGAGACGGCGTCGGTCACCGCCCGCGACGGCGGAGTCGTGTCCCGGACCTCCGCGGGCGCGGTCGGGAAGAGGGTGACCGTGATCATCCCGTGCCGGATCACCACCACCGGTTCCGGCGAGCCCACGGTCTGGCAGTCCGCGACCGACCGGGGCACTCCCAGACCGACGGACTCGACCAGCTTCACCCAGGTCAGCAGCCGGGCCAGACGGAAGTTGCGGGGCTGTGACTGGCCTTCCAGGGCGCTCAGCCGTACCTGCCCGTCGGGCCTCGGCGACGGGCCGCTCCAGGTGCCGGGACTGATCACCTCGATCCGGTCGTCGAAGACGTGCACCTGCACGCAGGCCGCGTGGTCGGTGTAGTCCCGGTGGACTACGGCGTTGGCGATGATCTCCCGTACCGCGATCATGGGATAGCGGTAGGCGGGCTCGCTGTACGCGCTCGTGGCGGTGGGCGACTCGCCGAGCGCGGCCGACTTCGCCACGAAGTCCCGCGCGCGAACGATGAGTTCGGGAACCGTGCCGTTCAGCTCCAGGCTCTCCACGGGATCCGTCTTGCGGGTTCCGCGGAACCGGACGCAGCGCACCATCGCCGAGGGCAGCAGTGCCGTCGGGTTCTGCCCGAACAACAGGACCCCGGCGAGGGTGGGGTCGCCGTTCTTCAGGAGCCCGGCCCGCTGGAGGAACTCGCCGGACGTCAGCTGCTCGGGCAGGGCCGCCGCCATGTCGTCCTTCAGGTCGCGCCGGAACGCCTCGATGCGCTTCTCGCTGAGCGTCTCGCCCGGAGCGGTGTCGTCCACGGACGCCGGGAGGGCCCTGCCGCGGGGGGTGTCGGCGGTGGGACCCGGCTCGGGAGGCGGCGGGGGGACGGCCTGCTGCCCGGCCGTCGGTGCCGGGCGGCGGGCGATGGGGACCGCCCCCGCCCCGTCGAAGGTGCGGTGCGGCGCGTGGCCGTCGAACCTGACCTGCGCGAGGTGGGTGAAGAGGTCGTCCAGGTCGACCACCTGATCGGCGTTCCGGTCGACGGCCTTGGTGAGCAGGCCGTCGACCAGCGCGCGGGTGAAGGGACTCGGTTCGCCGCGCGCCTCCGCGTCGGCCGCGCGGTCCGCCTCCGAGGTGGCGGCTATCAGATAGCGCCCCTCGCCGGACAGCGCGTCGAGCAGGCCGTCGTCGCCCTTGAAACCGCCGCTGTGGCAGCAGTCCAGGATGACGATCTTCACCTGGGCGAAGCTGTCGGTGATGGCGTCGGACAACGTCGCCGCCGGGAGGGCGGTCGAGCGCAGTCTGTCGGTCCGGGTGTCGCTCGCGCACAGGAAGAGCTTCCGGTTGCGGTTGCGGCCGTGCCCGCTGTAGTAGAAGAGCAGGGTGTCGTCGGACTCGGCGGTGCTGAAGAACTCGTCGACCGCGCGGGTGATCTCCCCGGCGTCGGCCTCGGTGACCAGCCGTACCTCGCTGCGCTGGAAGAGACCCGCCGTCGGATCGGTGAGCGCGTCGCGCAGCAGGAGCCCGTCGGCCTTCGGGCCCTGAAGTTCGTGCAGGGCGCCCGGGTCCCCCGGGTACCGTGAGTTGCACACGATCAAGGCCCGGTACATGCGATCCTTCGGCGGACGTGCGGAGTCGGCGGCGGGCGGCCAGCATATTCCCTGCCCGTCAGTGCCCACCAGACACGCGCTCGCCGCCGGCCGGACCGGCCGGCGGCGACCCGGTACGGCGTCTACCCCCGGCCGATGAGGTGGCGCAGGCGGGCGAGCAGGAGGTTGGGGTCCCGCCGGGTGGTGAAGGCGGCGCTCGGTACGTACACGGTCCGGCCGCGGACGGCCACGGAGGTCGGGTTGGACAGGCCGTCCTCGGCGGTGAGCACGGGGTGGACGGTGCCGTCCGGGTGGATCAGGACGACCTGGTTGCCGGAGTTGAGCGCGGCCAGCACGCTCCGGCCGTACCCGGGGAAGGCGAAGTCGTCGATGTCGGTGAGCGCGTCGGCGCGGGTCTCCACGGGGCCGGCGGTGCCGTCCGGGCCGACGGGGATGCGCAGCAGCGTGCCCCGGTCGCTGTTGGACACCCACACGGCGTCCCGGCGGACCTTGATGCCGTTGGCGCCGAAGCCGTGGGCGGGCGGCGCCGGGAGCGGAGCGAGCGCCGGACCCGCTGCCCACTTCGTGGCCGTGCCGCCCGCCTGCGGGACGCGCCAGACGGTGCCGCGCACCGAGTCGGCCGCGTAGAGGACACCCTGGCGCTCGTCGAGGGCCAGCCCGTTGGGCAGTCCGTCGGCCGGCAGCGCGGCGATCTTCTCCGGCGCGCCGCCGCCGGGGGAGAGGCGCCAGATG
This sequence comes from Streptomyces sp. NPDC107654, assembly GCF_055639035.1. NCBI lineage: Bacteria > Bacillati > Actinomycetota > Actinomycetes > Kitasatosporales > Streptomycetaceae > Streptomyces > Streptomyces sp. NPDC107654. Next base: position 229,740 of record NZ_JBVKBI010000003.1, on the reverse strand, counting down.
CCTGTCCTGCGGGTGCCGGTGGCGTAGTTGACGTACAGCGTGCCGTCGTGGGCGCGGGCGATGCCGGTGACGATCGCGCGGTGCACGAGCGGGGTCGCCGGGTGGGCCACGGCGGGCAGGGTCGCCCGGATCCGGGTCAGGCCCTCCGGAGTGACGTGGGCGACCTGCCGGGCGTGGGCGAAGGTCAGGTCGGCGGATCCGTCGGGGGCGAGCGCGATGTTCTCGGGCGTGCGTCCGGCGGTCAGGTCGAAGTGGGTGAGGACGCGCGCGTCCGTGACCAGCCGCTCACTGCCGGGTCCGGGCGGGGCGGGCGTGGCGGCGACGAGGCCGAGCGCGAGCACGGCCGTGGCGGCGCCCGTCAGGCGGGAGAGTCGGGGCATGTGACCTCTTTTCGGTCGGCGCGCGGGGCGCCGGCGTGCGGGTCACACCAACATGACGGGGGAGGGGCCGCCGGGGGCGGGAGCCGGGCCGGGGGATCGCCCGCGCGGACCACCGGCGCGCACCTCACGGAGCGCGCCCGGGTGACGCTCCGGCCCCCGGCGCGGGCCCCGGCCGTCAGTCCCAGAGCGGATACGTCATGACCTGCTTGAAGCCCTCCGGACGGCCCTGCTGGTAGGTGAGGCTCATCCGGTCGTAGCGCTGGGTCCCCGGGTGCTTCTTCCAGGGCTTGGCGTCGTCGAGCCGGACGGTCACCGGGTAGGAGCGGAAGGTGCCGGCCGCGCAGTACGGCTTGCAGTCGTTGACCATGTTCACGCCCTCGGCGGTCGCCCCGTCCGGACCCCACTGCGTCCAGTGGAGCCCGGTGAGCCGGCTGTTGCCGTCGCCGCAGGCCAGGATGAAGTCGCCGGGGCGGACGGTGCGGTGCCACAGGCAGTCCACCAGGACGGGCTGCGAGGCGTCCGCCCGGGGAGGCGGCGTGGCGGCGGCCGGCGGACTGGCCGTGGCCGTGGTCATGGCCGCTGTCAGCAGGGCTCCTGCCGCGAGGGTGACTGCCGTTCCCACCAGTGATCCGCGCATGGCCGCTCCCACCCGTCGTGCCGTGTTCGACCGCGTGCACCCGACGCTACGACCGTCCCGCCGTTCGCACCAGTCGCGCAGGTGGGAGCGTGTGTCCGCGGTGCGGGAGGGGATCCCCGCGAAAGGGAGGGGCCGAATCGGACACCTCGCAGGCAGCGCCGGTTCAGCAGGCGCCCTCGTCCTCCCAGGGGCCCCACTGAGAGGCTCCGGGCGCCTCGTTCTGGGTCCACCACTTGGCTTTCCAGTTGTGCTTGCCGTACGAGACCTCGTTGCCGGCCGTGTACACCGCCGTGGAGCTCCAGGCCGGCTTGCAGGAGGCGGGTGTCGGGGTCGGCGTGGGCGTGGGCGGGGTGGTCGGCGGGGTGGTCGGCGGAGTGACCCCGGCGAACTTCACGGAGTACTTGGCGAAGTCCCACGCGTTCTGGGCCACGCTGGAACAGGTGCCGGAGGTACGGCCGCCGTTGTCGGCCGGAGTGCACTGCCGGTCGCGGTTGAGCGACCAGAACGTGAACCGGTCCATGTGGTGGCTCGTGGCGTAGTCGAGCACGGTCTGGAAGTCGGCCTGGGTGAAGTACTCGCCGGTGTCGCTGCGGCCGTTCATGCCCGAGAAGCCCTCGTGGGCGTAGGCGGTCGCCTGGTCCCAGCCGAAGGTGGACTGCAGGATCGTGTTGAAGTTGGTGAGCGCGGCCGTCTGGCTCGCCGCGCCGTTGAAGCCGCCGTCGAAGGGCATGATGGAGAAGTTGTTCGGGGTGAAGCCCTGTGCCTTGGCTTCCAGCAGCAGCTGCTTGCCGAACCAGCCGGTGCCGTCCGCCGTGCCGGCCGTGGTCACGGACACGTACAGCCCCGGGTTGTTCCGCTGGAGGATCTTGGCGGCGCCGATCTCGTTCCTGATCGCCGCGCTGTTCTCGTACTCCGGCTCCTCCAGGTCGAAGTCGATGGCGTGCAGCCCGTACTTGGTGACGACCTGCTGGTAGGCCGCCGCCGTGGACGCCGGGTCCGCGCAGGCCTGGCCGAGCTTGGTGCCGCCGTAGCCGCCGATGGAGACGGAGACGTCACCGCCCTTGGCACGGATGGTGTTGATCACCGACTGGACGGCGGTGTCCGAGGCGACCGGTGCCGTGCCGCCCCAGGTCGGGGTGCAGCCGCCGCCGTCGGGGGCGAGGACGAACGCCAGCTGGAACGCCTTCAGCCCGGTGGCGTCCATGATGGCGGCCGGGTCCGGCGGCTCGTTGTCCAGTGGCATCAGATAAGGGGCGGCGGCGTACCAGCGGTTGTCCAGCGCGGTGGTCGCGCCCGAGGCGCTGCTCGCGACCAGTGCGGTGGTGCCGGCTGCGGCGAGGGTGACGGCCGCCGCCGCGCCCAGACATGCCCGAAGACGTCTCATGCGTGCCTCCAGAGGGTGGGGATCCCCAGAGCGGGGAGCCCCACCCTCCGGGAGCTGTTGCGGTCACGTCAACGCTTTGGACTAGACCAACGTCCGCTTTGGACTAGACCATACGATCTCTTTACCTGTGCTTACCCTGCTCGACCAGACGCAGTGTGAACCCGCGGTCGAGCGGCATCCTCGGGGTGCCGACGGTGGTGACCCGGGTGCCGGCGTCGTAGGACCAGGCGCCGGCCGGCAGCGGGTGCCCGTCGAGGAGGACCCGCGCGGGCGCCGTGCCGCCGTGCACGGTGAACCGGTACGCCCGGGCGTCCACCTTGCCCGCGTACTCGCCGCGGCTCGTGCCGACCGTCACCGTCGTCCCCGCGGCGCCGCCGCGCACCGACACCCGCTGGGTCGCCGCCGCGCCCTTGGCGAAGTCACGGGTCACACCGTCGTCCTCGTACAGCGTGTAGCGACTGGTGCCGTGCACCGCCGGGTACAGGTCCCAGTCCAGCTCGTGCCGGTCGCGGGTCTGCCAACTCGTCGTGCCCTTGGGCCACATGGGCACGACCGCGCCCTCGCGCACGAACAGCGGCAGGGTGTCCAGCGGGGCGTGGTAGCCGTTCAGTGTGGTCGGGCCCTCGTAGGTGCGCCCGGTCCAGTAGTCGGTCCAGGTGCCCTTCGGCAGATAGATGCCGTCGCGGGTGTCGGAGTCCTCGTACACCGGCGCGACCAGGAAGTCCGGGCCGGACAGGAACTCGTACTTCGCCTGCGAGCCCAGGGTCTCCGGGTCGTCCGGGTACTCCAGCCACAGCGGACGCACCGCACCCACGCCCGTCCTCGCCGCCTGCGCGGACAGGGTGTACATGTACGGCAGCAACCGTTCCTTCAGCTGCAGGTACTTGCGGTTGACGGACGTGTACGGCTCCCCGTCCCGCCACGGCTGCTGGTCGGCGGGCTTGCCGGTGGTGAGGTCGCTGGCCCAGCCGTCCATCGTCATGACGGCCGGCAGGAACGCCTTCCACTGAAGGTCGCGGGCGTACATCTCGGCGTCGTGGCGGTAGATGCTGCCCACGTCACCGGTGTTGTAGGCGATACCGGACATCGTCGCCCCGGCGTACGTCGGGATCTGCCAGCGGATGTAGTCCCAGGACAGCTTCTGGTCGCCGCTCCACAGCACCCCGCAGCGCTGGGCACCCGCCCAGGACACCGGCAGCCACACGAAGCCGCGCGCGTCGCTGTTGTCCTCGATCCCCTTCTTCGCCGCGTCGCACGCGTCCAGCGCGAACTTGTACCCGTTGCCGACCCAGGCCACGTCCAGCTTGGCCACCCGCTGGCCCGCCCTGACCTGGTCGGCGAGCTTGTCGATGCCGTCCTGGGTCCACAGGCCGAGCTGGGCGTGGTGGTCCTGGAGCCCCTTGGCGGTCTGCTCCAGGTTCTCGTACCCGCAGCCGTACCCGTCGTTGACCAGCATCCAGCCGAGCGGCATCCGGTGCTCGGTGTAGCCCTCGGCGATCTTCAGCGCGTCCAGGGTGTGCCGCTCGCCCCGGTTGGCGTTGTGCAGATAGCAGTCGGAGTCGCCCGGTTCGAGGCCGTACACCGGTGGCATGAAGGGCCTGCCCACCAACGCCGTGTATTGTCCGATCACTTGCTTGGCGTCACCGAGGAAGTAGTAGGCGTCCAGGCGCCGTTCCTGCTGCCCGGTCGTCACCGAGGAGCCGAAGGTGTACACGCCGGGCGCGAACGTGTTGCGAAAGGCGCCGTAGCCCGCGCTGGAGAGGTAGAACGGCTGCGAGTTGTTGTAGCCGCCCTCGTTCCAGTCGAAGCTGTTCGCGACGTACATCGTCCGGCCCCGGTGCGAGAAACCGCCGTTCTGCTCGCCGCCGCCGAAGAACTGCTCGTCCGCGCCCCGCGCGAGGCTCTGCCGCATCCCGCCGGTGGACCAGCGCAGCGGCTTGTCCTCCTGCCAGATCCGGGTGCGGTTGTCCGGCTTGTACAGCCCGAACCGCAGCGGCTTCTTGTAGACGCGCAGCACGGCCTGGGGGGACCGGATGCCGTAGTAGTCGCCCGCGTCGAACGACGAGGTGTGTCGCTGGAGCGCGGGCTGCCGGCGCACGATGGCCGAGCCGGCCGGGTCGCTCGGCGAGCCGGACGGGTCGGCCTGGAGCCGCAGTCGGCCCCCCTCCAGGAAGTCGGCGCGGGCGGTGAGCCGTCCGGCGCCGACGGTGTAGCTGCCGTCGCCGCCCGAGAAGGACGTGAGGTCCCCGGCGTCCGTGGTCGCGGGCAGGTAGGCGGTGCCCGTGAAGGAGTTGTCGTGCACGTCGTACGGCACCACGAGCACGTGGTAGGTGCCGGAAGCCCGCGGGATCACCGTGGCCTCGGGGTCGGCGGTGCCCGCGCTGGACGCCACCTGCCTGCCGTGGTCGTCGTAGACGTACAGGTCGAAATCGTCCGAGGGGCGCTCCCATCCGATCGACAGCGGGATGCCCCCCTCCGGGTTGTCGTCCCAGTAGCCGTCCGGCACCGAGACGGTCAGGTCGAAGCGGGCGCAGACCGTGCCGTCGGGGTCGGTGGCGGCGTCGGGGCACTTCTCGGGGCCGCCGCCGGTGCCCTTGGCGTAGACCGGGCTGTGCCAGCTGACGCTGCTGTGGGCCGGATCCAGGACGGCGCCGGCCGCCGGTGCGGCGGCCTGGGCCGGGACCGGGGCGGCGAGCGCGGTCCCGGCCAGGACGCTCGCCAGCGCCAGCGGTACCCAGGCCGGCCACGGCACACGGTGTCGGAGTCTTCGCACGGCGGAACAACTCCCCTCGCACCTTTGCGGACTGACTGTTCTTACGGCGATGTTGCTCGGAAGCGCTTGAAACGAGCGTCAATCGAGCAGCTTCACGCACGCAGCCTCAGGGCTGAAGCAGGTTCATGTCAATACCGCGGGCGGTCGGGCGGTGGGAGGAGTGGCGCTCGGAGGATGCCGCCGTCGGCGCGGACCACCCGGCCGTTGAGCCGGCCGGTGAGACAGCCGCCGGCCGGGGAGGCGAGGAAGCACACCGCCCCGGCGATGTCGGCGGGTATGCCGAGGCGCTCCGGCGGCGGCTGGGCGGCCGGACGGGCGACGGTCTCCTCCTCCTTGCCGTCCGGGAACATGCCGGCGGCCGAGGGCCCGGGCGCCACGGCGTTCACGCTGACGTCCCGGCCGCGCAGCTCACGGTGCCGGCACCAGCGTCAGCGCCGCCACCAGGCCCTTGTTCGCTCCCGGACGCGGTACGCGGCCGGCTCATGGCGTGCGCCGACCGTCACGCCGCGGCGGAGTACGAGGGGCCCGGACCACCGTGGCCTGGCCGTCGGCGCGGGGCGCACGCGGGAGGCGCTCGACGGGCTCCGCCGCGCCTCGCGGGCCGGTGATCCGTAAGCCCGGCTCAGGTACGCGGCCCCGCCGGAGCCGGCAGGCCGACCGGAGGAGGCGGAGCTGCTGCGACGGTACGGCCGGGAGCCCGACGGCACGATCCCGCCACCGTGGAGCACGGCCCCCGCCCCCGGAACGGCCGGCCGTACCGCCTTGAGCCGGCGGTTCCGACGCGGGGTCACCGGTGGCCGGCACTGCCGCTCGGGTTGGTCCGTCCGCGGGCGGGGCGCGGTCAGGCGGGCGGGCCGGCGAGGCGCAGGGCCGCCGCCGGCGCGGGCGCGGGGGCGGCGGTCTGACCGGTGGCGTCCGTCCACCAGTCGGAGCCGTCCTCGACGTAGCGCAGCAACACCCCCTCGCGGATCGCCCAGGGGCAGACGACGGCCCGGGGCAGGCCCATCAGCTTCAGCGCGGTGTGCCCGACCACCGCTCCGGCCAGGCTCTGGGCGGCGCGCGGGGCCGAGATGCCGGGCAGCAGGGCGCGTTCGGCGGCGGGCAGCGCGGCGAGGGAGCGCACCGCCTCGCGCAGGTCCCGGCAGACCAGCTCCCGCTCCACGAAGGGGCCGAACCGCCCCGGCGCGGCCCCGCACAGCCGGGCCAGCTGCTGGAACGTACGGGAGGTGACGGCGGCGGTGCGCGGACGCTCCCAGCGGATCCGGGCGGCCACGTCCCGCAGTTCGTGGCGGATACGGCGGCGCAGCACCTTCAGCTCGGCCGCCCCCGGCGGGTCCTGGACGCCCAGGCACTCCTGGGTCAGCCGGTTCGCTCCGAGCGGCAGGGACGCGGCGAAGTCGGGCAGCCGGCCCCGGCCGAAGGCCACCTCCAGCGAGCCGCCGCCGATGTCGAGCAGGGCGAGGGGGCCCGCCTTCCAGCCGAGCCAGCGGCGGGCCGCCAGGAAGGTCAGCTCCGCCTCGGTCTCCCCGGGCAGGGTGCACATGCGGATCCCGGTGCCCGACGCCACCCGCTGGAGCACCTCGTGACGGTTCGGGGCGTTGCGGACCACCGCGGTCGCGAAGGCCAGCGGACCCGCCGCGTGCCAGCGCCGGGCCGCGGCGCCCGCCGCGGCCACCGCCTTCACCAGCTCCTCCACCGCCCCGTCGGCGATCGTGCCGTCCGGACCGACCTGTTCGGACAGGCGCAGCTTCCACTTGACGGTGTGCACCGGCAGCGGAACACCGCCTTCCACATCGGCGATCACCAATCGGACCGTGTTCGACCCCGCATCCACCACGCTCACCCGCATGGTCGGGGAGTACCCACTTCCCCGGCGACGACCCGTGACACGGGGGGCGTGCCGATGCACACCGCTCCTGCCACGCGCCTCGGTTCGCGCTCGCGCGGCAGTCCGACGCGGACCAGCGGCGCGAGGCACACGGGCCGGGAGCCAGTGGGCGTCCGCCGGGCGGCAGTGTCCGTGCGCACCACCCGCACACCACGTCCGCCCCGGCTCCCGCCGCGCGCAGCCGCGTCGCGGCCCGGACGGCCGCCTCGAACCAGGTGCCCTCGACCACCGGTACCGGAACGGCGGCCATCAGCCGTGCGCTCCGCCAGGCGCTCAGGCCGGTGACGGCACGCAGGGTTTGCACGACGTCCCGCCGGCGATCTCCCGCACCGGTGAGCAGCACACTGAAAGCCGGCTCCTCCATCCGACGGCCCCTTCCTCTCGTCCGCGTCCTCGCCGGACGGCCGAACAGTCTCGACGGGCCGGCGCTGTGCCGGTCGTGTCCGAATCCCGCCCCCGCGAGCCCCCGGGGCGCGGACACTGCTCTTGGATGGCCACGACCACTGTCGGCGGGCGAAGCGGCGGGTGACCGGAGCGTATGCGATGAGGGTACTGGTGATCGGCGGTGGCATCGCGGGCACCGCGACCGCCCTGGGCCTGCACAAGGCCGGTGTCGACGTCACCGTGTTCGAGGAACACCCGGACACGGCCGAGGACATCGGTGCCTTCCTCACTCTGGCGAGCAACGGCATGCGCGCACTGGCCGAACTGGACGCCACGGCCGCCGTCACGGCCGTCGGTTTTCCGCTGACTTCCCTCCGCCTGCTCGACAGCGGGGGCGGCGAGGTCACGCACGTACCGCTCGGCGAGGCCGACGACCCCGCGCTGCGCTACCGCTGTCTGCGCCGCGGCGAGCTCAACGCGGCGCTCCAGGGCGAGGCGGTCCGGCGCGGCGTCCGGCTGCGCCACGGGGCCCGGCTGATCGCCGTGACCGAGGGACCGGACGGGGTCACCGCCCGCTTCGCCGACGGCACCACGGCCACCGGGGAACTGCTCGTGGGCGCCGACGGACTGAAGTCGGCCGTCCGCCGGCTGCTGCTGCCGGAGGCCCGGCCCGAGTACTCCGGCCAGCGGGTCTACTACGGCTACACCGGCACCGCGGACGGGTCCGCCCCACAGGGCGCCATCACCATGGTGCGGGGCAGCACGACCGCGTTCGGGTACGCGGTGTCCCCGGAGGGGCGGACGTACTGGTTCGCCCGCGCCGGCGGCGGTCCGCTGCCCGCCGCGGCGACCGCCGTGCCCCCCGCCGAACTGCGCGCCGAGCTGCTGCCGTTGCTGCGCGGGGACAAGACACCCGCCGCCGGCCTGGTCGCGTCCGCCGACGGGGAGATCATGGCCGTCAACGCGACGGAGATGCCGCTCGGCGCCCCGTGGCGCACCGCACGGGTCCTGCTCGTCGGCGACGCGGCCCACGCGGCCTCCCCGGCCACCGGCCAGGGTGCCTCCATGGCCCTGGAGGACGCCGTCGTCCTGGCCAAGGCGCTGCGCGACCTGCCGGATCCCGAGCGCGCGTTCACCGCGTACGAGCGCCACCGGCGGCCGCGGGCCGAGCACAACATCACCGTCAGCGGCGGCCTCTCCCGCGGCACCCGCGCCCCCTCCCGCCCGGCCCCCGGCGCGGCCCGTCCCGCCGGACCGGACGAGTCGCTGCTGCGTCAACTGGCCTGGGACGCCCCGCTGTCGCCCGAGCCGTACTGACCGCCGCCCCGTGCGCGAACGCGGTCGCACCGACCGTCCCGCGCGCACGAAAGTGCAAGAGGCGGGGCGCGGGAGTCCATGGCCGGGGCGAGGCCGGAGCCGGATCGTTCCGTGCAACCGGCCCCTCGGCAACAAGGAGCACCCGTGCGACCGTTGAGCAGAGCAGGCGGCACCATGCCCCCCACCTCGCCCCTGTTCGTCCTGAACATCGCCTACGACGCCCACCTGGGCCTGTACATCGGCACACCGCAGGCCGTCGACCAGAGCGGCCACGCACCGCAGTACCTGTACGCCACCGACGACCTGGCCACCCAGAAGTGGCGGCTCGTCGGCGACACCGGCGGCTACACCACCGCGTCCTGGTACCGCTGGTTCCTGGACCGCGCGAACCGCACCGGCTCCACCGTCGTCGGCAGGACCTTCCGCGCCTACTGCTCCTTCGGCTGCTCCCACGACACCTCCGGCGAGTACGTCGACCTCACCGTCGACTCCGCGGCGCCGGCCGCGCCGCCCGTGGAGACCGGCCGCAGGTACCGCATCACGGGCGGCACGGGCCGCGTCCTCGCCCAGGCGTCCGGCGGTTCCGCCGTCACCTCGGTGGCACGGCCCTCCGGCTCCGCCCGCGAGTCGTGGTCCTTCACCGCCACGGGCGACGGCGCCTTCACCGTCGCCAACTCCGCGACCGGCCGGCTGCTGGGCGTCGACTCGGGCAGGACGGCCGGCCGTGCCTGGGGCGCCCGGCCCACGGTCACCGCGGCCCGGGCCGGCGAAGCGGCCGTCGGACAGCAGTGGTTCGTGATCCCGGGCTCCGTCGCCGACGGCGGCTACCGTCTGGTCAACCGCTACAGCGGCCTCGTCCTCGCCCTCTCCCGGACCAGCGGCCGGCTCGCCGAGACCACCCCCTTGCGCACCTGGACCGACACCACCGGCGGCACCGTCGGCGACGGACGCACGGCCGCCGAACAGACCCTGTCGCTCAGCCCGCTGGGGGGGCTAGCCACCGGCGTGTCGGAGGCGGAAGTCGAAGGAACTGGTGTCCGAAGTCTTGTGGGCGAGTTGGTTCACCCCTTAAATCAAAACATGAACTAAGCCATGGGTGAGCCCCTGTTGTCTCCCCACACGTCTGGAGCCGCCGAATGAGACTGAGATCCCTGGGTGCAGCGCTGGCCGCCACGGCCGCGCTGCTCGCCCTGCCCACCACGCACCCCTCGGCCACCGCCGCCGAAACCCCCCTGTCCCAGGGGAAGTCCACCACCGCCTCGTCCGAGGAGAACAGCGGTACCGCGGCCGCCAAGGCCGTCGACGGCGACACCGGCACCCGCTGGTCCTCGGCCGCGAGCGACGACCAGTGGGTCCGGGTCGACCTCGGTACCACCGCCACCGTCACCCGGATCGTCCTGAACTGGGAGGCCGCCTACGGCAAGGACTACAAGGTCCAGATATCCGGTGACGGCAGCAGCTGGACCGACCTGAAGTCCGTCACCGGCTCCGACGGCGGCACCGACACGCTCGACGTGTCGGGCCGGGGCCGCTACGTCCGGATGCTCGGCGTGCACCGGGCCACCCAGTGGGGCTACTCGCTCTGGGAGTTCCAGGTGTTCGGCGGCACCGACGGCGGCCAGGCCGGCTGCGGCACCGCCAACGCCGCCCAGGGCAGGCCCGCCACGGCCTCCTCCACCGAGAACGCCGGCACACCCGCCTCCGCCGCCTTCGACGGCAGTACCGCGACCCGCTGGTCCAGCCAGGCCGCCGACCCCCAGTGGCTCCAGGTGGACCTCGGCTCCGTCCAGGACCTGTGCGAGGTCGACCTGAACTGGGAGGCCGCCTACGCCAAGGACTTCCAGATCCAGGCGTCCACCGACGGACAGACCTGGAACACCCTCAGGAGCGTCACCGGGGCGACCGGCGGCACGGCGTCCTACGACGTCAGCGGCTCCGGCCGGTACGTCCGCATCCACGGCACCGCCCGCGGCACCGGTTACGGCTACTCCCTGTGGGAGGTCGCCGTGCACACCGGCACCACCGGCGTCCCGCCCGTCCAGGGCGGCGGCGACCTCGGCCCGAACGTCATCGTCGTCGACCCCTCGACCCCGAACCTCCAGCAGAAGTTCGACGACGTCTTCGCCAAGCAGGAGTCGGCCCAGTTCGGCACCGGCCGCTACCAGTTCCTGCTCAAGCCCGGCACCTACAACAACATCAACGCCCAACTCGGCTTCTACACCTCGATCTCCGGCCTCGGCCTGAACCCCGACGACACCCGGATCAACGGGGACGTCACCGTCGACGCGGGCTGGTTCAACGGCAACGCCACCCAGAACTTCTGGCGTTCGGCGGAGAACCTCGCCCTCAAGCCGGTCAGCGGTACCGACCGCTGGGCCGTCGCCCAGGCCGCGCCCTTCCGCCGCATCCACGTCCAGGGCGGCCTCAACCTCGCCCCCAACGGCTACGGCTGGGCCTCCGGCGGCTACATCGCGGACTCCAAGATCGACGGCACGGTCGGCCCGTACTCCCAGCAGCAGTGGTACACCCGGGACAGCTCCGTCGGCGGCTGGACCAACGGCGTGTGGAACATGACCTTCTCCGGCGTCCAGGGCGCCCCCGCCACCAACTTCGACAGCGGCCCGTACACCACCCTGGACACCACCCCGGTCTCCCGTGAGAAGCCGTTCCTCTACCTGGACGGCTCCGCCTACAAGGTGTTCGTCCCTGCCAAGCGCACCAACGCCCGGGGCGTCTCCTGGCCCGCGAACGCCGGTACGTCCCTCCCGCTCGACCAGTTCTACGTCGTCAAGCCGGGCGCCACGGCCGCCACCATCAACCAGGCCCTGGCCCAGGGCCTCAACCTCCTGTTCACCCCCGGCGTCTACCACCTCGACCAGACCCTCGACGTCACGCGGCCGAACACCGTCGTCCTCGGTCTCGGCCTCGCCACCCTGGTCCCGGACAACGGCGTCGACGCGATGCACGTCGCCGACGTCGACGGCGTGCGGCTCGCCGGCTTCCTGATCGACGCGGGCCCGGTCAACTCCGCCGCCCTGCTCCGCATCGGCACCCCCGGTGCCACCGCCGACCACTCGGCCAACCCCACCACCATGCAGGACGTGTTCATCCGGATCGGCGGCGCCGGACCCGGACTCGCCACCGACTCCGTGGTGGTGAACAGCGACGACGTCATCATCGACCACACCTGGATCTGGCGCGCCGACCACGGCAGCGGAGTCGGCTGGGACACCAACCGCGCCGACTACGGCCTGCGCGTCAACGGCGACGACGTCCTCGCCACCGGCCTGTTCGTGGAGCACTTCAACAAGTACGACGTCTACTGGAGCGGAGAACGCGGCCGGACGATCTTCTACCAGAACGAGAAGGCGTACGACGCCCCGAACGCCGCCGCCGTCACCCACGACGGCATCACCGGCTACGCGGCCTACAAGGTCGCCGACACCGTCACCACCCACGAGGCGTGGGGCCTGGGCAGCTACTGCAACTACACCGCCGATCCGTCGATCGTCCAGGCGCACGGCTTCCAGGTGCCCGTCACTTCCGGGATCAAGATGCACGACCTGCTGGTGATCTCCCTGGGCGGCAAGGGCCAGTACGCACACGTCGTCAACAGCACCGGCGCACCCACCTCCGGCACCGACACGGTCCCGTCCAAGGTGACGTCCTTCCCCTAGAACACCGCTCAGCCGCCGGCCAGGGTCTCGTGCGGGGCCCGCCGGTAGGTGTCCCGGTACAGGGAGGCGAAGCGGCCCGGATGGTGGAAACCCCACCGGGCCGCGATCTCCGTGACCGTGACCCCGGTGCCCGGATCGGCCGCCACCAGGTCGTGGTGGGCGTGCGCGAGCCGCACCCGGCGCAACTGGGCGAGCGGCGTGGTGTCCAGATGGCGACGGAAGGCGTACTGGAGCGCGCGGACCGTCACATGGGCCGCGGCGGCGATGTCCGCGACCGTCACCGGCTGGTCCGCCTGGTCGTCGATGTAGGAGAGCGCGCGGCGCACCACCGCCGGGTGCGCGTCGGCGCCGTCGGCGGCGGGCCCGTCCAGCGCCGTGTTCGGGAACGCGGCCAGCACGCTCGCCGCCAGGTGCTGGGCCGCCGTGGCCGCGACCAGCGGCTGGTCCGCCATCTCCGGATCGGCGAGCACCGTGTCCCGCAGATGGGCGATCGTGCGGTACAGCTGCCGCGCCGACGCCGCCGAGCGCGGCCGGTGCCCGGTCAGCCGTACCGGCCCCGAGCCGTCCGCGTCCCCCGCCACCTGGGCGAGCAGCGCCGGCTCCAGCATCGTGATGTTGAACCGGGCGTTGCATATACGGCCCGCGTACGGCAGGTCCGGCGGTGCGAACAGCACCACGTCACCCGGGCCGAAGGAGTCCTCGACGCCCTGGAAGGCGTGGTCCCGCACGGTCCCCTCGTGCACGACGCACAGACAGATCCGGCCCAGCGGGGTCACCGAGTAGTCCATCTCGAAGTCCAGCGCGAGTTCGTCGACACTCACCGCGTCGATACCGGCCCGGCGGATCCGGGCGTGGTGGGAGCCGGGGCTGCCGCTGCCGATGCGCATCCGGGCGTAGGCACGGCTGAGGAAGTCCTCCGTCACACCGAGGTCGCGGCTGTCGAAGGTGAGCGTCTCCATGGCCCTCAGCTGCCCCCGAAAAACGCCCGTATGGGCTCCCGACCAGCCATTTTTCGTTTTCTGTACCGCAGCTCGCCCTGTCGTTCGCCTGGCGGCTGGCGGGGCGGGGCCGGGCCACTCAGGGTGAAGGACATGATCAGACCCGACGAGCAGACGGACCATGAACAGGTGAAGGCGCTCCAGGCCGAGGTGGAGCAGTTGCGCCAGGCGCTGGTGTCGCACGCCCTGGTCGACCAGGCGATCGGCGTGGTCATCACCGTGGGCGGTCTGCGGCGGGAGCAGGGCTGGGAGGCCCTGAAGCACGTGTCGCAGCACACCAACGTCAAACTGCGGGAGGTGGCGCGCTGCCTGGTCGAGTGGCCGGCCCGGCGCACCCTCCCGGAGGTGATCCGCCGGGCGTTGCCCGCCGCCGTGGAGCACGCGCGTGCCCGGACCGGCGCGGACGCCCGCGAGGCCGAGCCGTGCGGCCGGCCGGGGTGAGCCCGGGCGCGGGCGGGCGTGGTCAGGCCGGGGCGCGGCGCAGGTCCTCCCACGCACGGTCGCGGAGGCCCGGTTCCCGCAGGACGTCCACGGCCGTGCAGGCCAGCGCCTCCACCACCGCCAGGAGCACACCGCGGGCCCGCTCCGAGGCCGCGGCCTCGGCGAACTCCGGTGTGTGATCGGAGCCCTCGGCGCCCATGATCGCGACGAAGGGGTGGATGGCGGGCACCCGGCCGCTGACGTTGCCGATGTCGGAGGAGCCCAGGTAGACGCCCGGAACGGGCGGGGCGAGGGTGATGCCGGCGTGGTCCAGGTGCCCGGCGAACCGCTCCGACAGCACCGTGCTGTCCCGGAAGTGCTCGTACCGCACGCTCACCTGTTCCACCGTCACCCCCGCCCCGGTCGCCAGGGCGACACCCTCGGCGGCCGTGCGCAGCTGCAGCGCCAGCTCGTCCAGGGCGGCGGTGGTGAGCGCGCGCAGCCCGAAGCGGCCCTCGGCGTACTCCGGGACGATGTTCGTGGCCGTACCGCCCTGGGTGATGATCCCCTGCACATGGGACCCCTCCGGCAGCCGCCGGCCGAGCGCCGACACCACGTTGAACAGCTCGATCAGCGCCGCGAGCGCGTCGATGCCCTCCGTCGGGTTGCCCGTGGGGTGCGCGGCCCGCCCCCGGAAGGCCACCCGGTACTGCTCCTGCGCGGTCAGCGGCGCCCGCACCCAGTCGTACACCCCGGGGTGGAACATCAGGGCGGCGTCCACCCCGTCGAAGACCCCGGCCTCCACCTCCAGGGCCTTGCCGCCGCCGCCCTCCTCGGCCGGCGTGCCCACCGCCAGGACCGTGCCCGGGGCGCCGTCCCGTACGGCGTCCACGACCAGGGCCGCCCCGAGGCCGGCCGCCGCGATCAGGTTGTGCCCGCAGGCGTGTCCCAGCCCGGGCAGGGCGTCGTACTCCAGCGGGAACGCCACCACCGGCCGCCCCTCGCCGGAACGGGCCGTGAACGCGGTCGGCAGGCCCGCGACCTCGCGCCGCACCTCGAAGCCGGCGCCCTCCAACTCGCCGCTCAGCAGCGCCGCCGCCCGGTGTTCGGCGAACGCGGTCTCCGGCTCCGCGTGCAGGGCCGAGGCCACGGCCCACAGCGCGTCGGCGCGCCGTGCGACCTCCTCCCGGATCCGCTGGTACAGCGACACGAGACCTCCTCCGGTCCGGCGGGTGTGCGTGCCGGCCCGGGTTCCACCCGAACGGCGTCCTGACACCGGCCGGGGTGTTTGCGGCGCCCGGCCGGTGCAACACGAGGGATGCGGCACCGACCAGCTCAGGAGGAAAGCCATGGACCACTCGCGCGTACCCGTCCTGGAGGCACTGCAGGACTTCCGGCGCCGAGGAGACGTGGCATACGGACCGCCGGGACACAGGCAGGGCCGCGGGGCCGATCCACGCGTCGCCGAGATCGTCGGCATGGACGTCTTCCGGTCGGACGTGCTCTCCCTGAACGGCCTGGACGACCGCCGTCAGTCGCACGGAGTGCTGCGGCAGGCGGAGGAACTGATGGCCGACGCGGTCGGCGCGGAGCACGCCTTCTTCTCCACGTGCGGCAGTTCCCTGTCCGTGAAGACCGCGATGTGCTCGGTCGCCGGACCGGGGGAGAAGCTGCTGCTGTCCCGCAACGCGCACAAGTCGGTCATCTCGGCGGTCATCATCAACGGGGTGGAGCCGATCTGGGTCCACCCCGAGTTCGACACCGAACGGCACATCGCCCACCCGCCCGAGCCCGACGACGTCCGCGCCCGGCTGCGCGAGCACCCGGACGCCAAAGGCATGCTGCTGATCACCCCCACCGACTGGGGAACCTGCGCCGACATCCGGGGCGTGGCCGACGCCTGCCACGCCTCCGACGTGCCGCTCATCGTGGACGAGGCCTGGGGCGCCCACCTGCCCTTCCACCCCGGGCTGCCGACCTGGGGCATGGACGCGGACGCCGACCTCGTCGTCACCAGCGTCCACAAGATGGGCGGCGCGATCGAACAGAGCTCGGTGTTCCACCTCCAGCACGACCGGATCTCGCCCGACGTGCTGAAACAGCGCGAGGACCTGCTCGGCACCACCAGCGCCTCCTCCCTGGTCTACGCGACCCTCGACGGGTGGCGACGGCAGATGGTGGAGCACGGCCACGGGCTGCTGGACACGGCCCTGCACCGCGCCGAGCGCGTCCGCGCCCGGCTGCGGGAGCTGCCGGGGCTGCGGGTGATGGGCGGCGAGATCATCGAGGAGGGCCTGGCCGCCGAGTTCGACCCGCTGAAGATCGTCATCGACGTACGGGAACTCGGCATCAGCGGCATGCAGGCGGCCGAGTGGCTGCGTGCCAACTGCCACATCGACACGGGCGGCTCCGACACCTGCCGGATCAGCGCCTCCCTCACCCACGCCGACGACGAGGAGACCGAGAAACTGCTGCTGGAATCCGTGCGCACGCTGGTCGAGCGGGCGGACAGCATCGAGCGGCAGCCCGCCGTGCACCTGCCCGACCCCCACGTCCTCGAACTCGAACAGGCCGTCCTGCCCCGCGACGCCTTCTTCGGACCGGCCGAACAGGTGCCCGCCGAGCGGGCCGTGGGCCGTGTCGCCGCCGAGATGATCTGCCCCTACCCGCCGGGCGTTCCGGTCGTCGCACCCGGCGAGGTGATCACCGCGGAGGTCCTTGACTACCTGCGCAGCGGTGTCGCCCACGGCTTCCTCGTCTCGGGTGCGGCGGACCCGGCCCTGGAGACCGTACGGGTGTCGGCACGCCCCTGACCGGCCGCCCCGGTCCACGCGTCCGGCCGCCCCGGTCCACGCGTCCGGCGGCGCCCGGACTGCGCCGGCCGCCGCCGGCGCCTAGGGTGACGTGTGCGGGCGGCCGGTTGCCTGCCTGCCCGGGTCAAGAAGCCGGCCCTGCGGACGAACACGTCATCGGCAGGGGGCGCTTGGCCCTGCCGACGTTCCCGGGTCCGGACCAGCGCGTCCGGCGGGCCTGCCGCCCCGGCAACTCGACAGGAGACGGCCCGACTTCACCCCGACCGGAAATCACCTGTGATCCCCGGTTTCGGACGCCCCGGCCCGGGGACCTCGGTACGAGCACCGACGTCACCCACTTTCGTTCGAACTTCACCGGGTACATCCCGGTGTCGGCCGCATGCCCGGCGTGACCAGAGAAGGAACAGGTACTGATGAGCGAGACGAACCCCCTGAAGCGAGCGGCGGACAAGGTGGCGGACGCCCTCCAGGGCGGACCCACGGGCCCCGAGGACGGCATCCCCGGCAAGCCGGGAGCCGAGTCGCCGACGGTCGCCGAACCGACCCGGCCCCGCGAGCCGCTGCCCCCCAAGCCCGACCAGACCGGCCCGGACACCGTCTCGCCCACCGGGCAGCCGACCGGCGCCGACCAGGCCCGGATGGCGCAGAGCGGCGCCTATCTGACGGACGCCCAGGGCACCCGGCTGTACGACACCGACCACTCCCTCAAGGCGGGTCCCCGCGGACCGGTGCTCCTGCAGGACCACCACCTGCGGGAGAAGGTCATGCACTTCGACCACGAGCGCATCCCCGAGCGCGTGGTCCACGCCCGCGGCGCCGGCGCGCACGGTGTGTTCCGCAGCTACGGCACCGCCGCCAACGTGACCAAGGCGGCGTTCCTCGCCGAGGACGTCGAGACACCGGTGTTCGTCCGCTTCTCCACCGTGCTCGGCTCCCGGGGCTCCTCCGACACGGTCCGTGACACCCGGGGCTTCGCGACGAAGTTCTACACCAGCGAGGGCGTCTTCGACCTGGTCGGCAACAACATCCCGGTCTTCTTCATCCAGGACGCGATCAAGTTCCCGGACATCATCCACGCCGGCAAGCCGCACCCGGACCGGGAGATCCCCCAGGCCCAGAGCGCCCACGACACCTTCTGGGACTTCGTCACCCTGCACACCGAGGCCACCCACCACACCCTGTGGAACATGTCCGACCGGGGTATCCCGCGCTCGTACCGCACGATGGAGGGCTTCGGCGTCCACACCTTCCGGCTGGTCAACGCCGCCGGCGAGACGACCCTGGTGAAGTTCCACTGGAAGCCCAAGCTGGGCGTGCACTCGCTGGTGTGGGAGGAGGCGCAGATCATCAACGGCGTCGACCCGGACTTCCACCGCCGGGACCTCGCCGACGCCATCGAGGCGGGCGCCTACCCCCAGTGGGAGTTCGGCATCCAGACCTTCCCCGACACCCCCGACCAGACCTTCGAGGGGATCGACCTGCTGGACCCGACGAACATCGTCCCCGAGGAGCTGGCCCCCGTGCAGCCCATCGGGCTGCTCACCCTCGACCGCAACCCGTCGAACTTCTTCGCCGAGACCGAACAGGTCGCCTTCCACGTCGGCCACCTCGTCCCCGGCATCGACATCACCGACGACCCGCTGCTCGCCGGCCGGCTCTTCTCCTACCTGGACACCCAGATCACCCGGCTCGGCGGCCCCAACTTCCCGCAGCTGCCCATCAACCGGCCGCACACCCCCGTCAACGACATGCTGCGCGACGGCATGCACCAGACCGCCGTCCACCGGGGAACCGCCCCCTACCGCCCCAACTCCCTCGACGGCGGCTGCCCGTTCACCCCCGGTGCCCAGCTCGACGGCGCCTACGTCGAGACACCCGTACGGATCCCCGAGGCGACCAAGGTGCGCGAGGCACCCGAGTCCTTCGCCGACCACTTCAGCCAGCCGCGCCGGTTCTGGCTCAGCATGAGCGCGCCCGAACGCGAGCACATCATCGGCGCCTACACCTTCGAACTCGGCAAGTGCTACGAACAGGCCATCCGCGAGCGGGCGCTGCAGGTCCTGGCCAACATCGACCCGGAGCTGTGCCAGGGCGTCGCCGCCGGCCTCGGCCTGCCCGCCCCCGAACCCACGGTGCCGCTGGCCGACGTCGCGCCCAGCCCCGCCCTCTCCCAGGTCGGGCAGACCTGGCCCACCGACGGCCGGATCATCGGCATCGTCACCGGCCCCGACGGCGACCTCGACGGCGTACGGTCGGTACGCCAGGCCGTGCTGGACGGCGGCATGGTCCCGCTGATCGTCGCCCCGGCGGGCGGCACCCTCGGCGACGGCGCGGACGCCCTGACCGTCCAGCGGACCTACGCCACCGCACGCTCCGTGGAGTTCGACGCCCTCCTGGTGGCCGGCACCCCCGGCGTGGGAAGCGACGCCTACGGCGCCCGGGACGCCAAGGCAGGCCAGCCGAGCACCCACCAGGCCACCCCCGACCCGCGGGTCGGGCTGCTGCTGGCGGAGGCGTACCGGCACGGGAAGGCCATCGGCGCCGCCAAGGGCGGGGAGAGCGCGCTGGAGGCGGTCGGCATCCCGCTCGACGCCCCCGGCGTGATCGCCGAAGACTCCGCCACCGCCGTGCTGCAGCAGCTCACCCGGCTGCTCGGCGCCCACCGGGTCTGGGAACGCTTCCCGTCCGCCGCCTGACAACACCCGCGTCACACGGCGACGCCGGCCCCCGCCGCGGGGGCCGGCGCACGGCCGTTCAGTCCAGGCCGTTCAGTCCAGCGTGGTGCGGCACAGCAACAGGCAGATGTCGTCGTCGTGTTCGGAGTCGTGCAGCATCGGCTTGAGCAGCGCGTCGGCCGCCGCGTCCAGATCCACCAGATCCGCCGCACCGAGCGCCCCCATGGCCTGGGCCAGCCGGTCGATGCCCGCGTCGATGCCGGCGGACCGCCGCTCCACCAGGCCGTCCGTGTACAGCGCGAGCGTGGACCCCGCCGGCAGTTCCACGGTGTGCTCCTCGTAGGTGAACGGCACCGGAACGCCCAGCATGATCCCCGGCCGGGCCTCCAGCACCCGCACCTCGCCCCCGGGCGCGCGCGCGACGGCCGGCGGATGGCCGGCGGCGGCCCACACCACCTTCGGCTCGCCGGGCGTGAACCGGGCGATCGCACAGGTCGCGTACAGCTCCGGCTGCTGGTGGCGGAGCATCCGGTGCAGCAGGGTGAGGATCCGCGCCGGGCCGTTGCCCTCGACGGCGTAGGCGCGCAGCGCGGTGCGCAGCTGGCCCATGATGACGGCCGCGCGCAGCCCGTGCCCCGTGACGTCCCCTATCACCGCCAGGACACTGCCGTCCGGCTGCGGAAACGCGTCGTACCAGTCGCCGCCGATGTTCAGTCCGTGCGTCGCCGGCAGATAGCGGGCGGCCAGGTCCAGGCCCCGGGTGGCGGGCAGGTCGGTCAGCTGGGCGCGCTGCAGGGCCTCGGCGACGTCCCGGTGCTGCTCGTACCGGCGGGCGTTGTCCAGGGCGATGCCCGCCCGCCGGGCCAGCTCCAGCAGCATGACGGTGGTGTCCGGGTCGAAGCGGTCGCCGGGCGCCGCCAGGGTGAGCACGCCCTGCACGGTGCGCGCGCCGAGCGGCAGGCACAGCAGCGGCCGGTCCGGGGAGAGCGCGGAGGCCGGCAGGTCGTCCACGCCCGGCAGCTCACCGGGATGGGGTCCCGCGTGCTGGGGGCGGCCGGTGCGCGCCGCCGTCACCGTCGCCGCCGCCCGTTCGCCCGGCGGGGTCCGCTCGTCGTCCACGAGCCAGATGTCGACGTGCCGCGCGTACTCCGGGACCAGCAGCCCGGGCAGCCGACGCAGGATGTCCTCGTGCTCCAGGGAGGCGTTGAGCACCGCGCTCGCGTTGGCGAGGAAGGTCAGCAGACGGCGCGCGTTCTCCGCCTCCGCCCGGGCAGCCCGCTCGGCGTCGAGGAGTTCCCGCTGCGCCAGCGCGGCCGCCTCCAGCTCGGCGTGCAGCGCCAGCACGCCCTGGTTCGTCTGGTGCAGCTCCTCCCGGTGGAAACGGAGAAGTTCCTCCGTCTCCGTCAGACGCGCCAGCAGGGCGTCGGCGTCCGCGGCGGCGTCCAGCAGTCCCTCGGCGAGCGGGGCGTCGCCCGAGCCGGGCGGCGGCACGGTCACGGGCAGGGGGCAGACGAGCGTGCCCTCCCAGGGCGCCGGCCCGCCCAGGACGACCCGCAGCCGACCGCCCGGACCGGCGGTCACGGTCAGCTCCGACTCGCCCGCGCCGGGCTCATGCCGCAGCCGGGCACCGAGCCCGGCCAGGAAGCGGGCACGCTCGAAGGCGGACACCCCGGCGTCCGCGAGGAGCCGTGCCAGCAGGGCACGGGCACGGGCCGCCTCGGCGGTGGAGGCGATGGTCCATTTCTCAGAGGCGGCTGTCATGGGTGCTGGTCCGGCGGTCGGGGGCCAGTACGGCCACACTGGTGTCGTCGCGTGCGGGGCGGGCGGGGCTGCCGGCGTCGCGCAGGATCGCCGCGGCCACCACCGACGGGTCCTGGCCGAGCAGCCAGGGGTCCTCCGGCGGCCGCCAGCGGCTGGGCAGTCCGTCGCTGTGCATGATGAGCAGACTGTCCCCGTTCCACGGCACCCGCCGCACCGGCACGTGCGCCGGGAAGTACGCCCCGACGATCCCCGGGTGGGAGACCGGGGACGTCCAGGAGTCCCCCGTGCGTACCCGGGCGCCCACGTTGCCGACTCCGGCGAAGCAGAGTTCCGCCCGCTCGGTGTCCACCTGGGCCACCGCGACCGCCGCGCCCCGGGTCGGCCGCAGCACCGTGTGCAGCCGGCGCAGGATGTCGGGCGGCGGCAGATGCGCGCAGAGGTGCAGCTCGGCCACCGCGGCCGAGGAGGCGTGCGCGGCCTTCGGACCGTGCCCCAGGCCGTCCGCGAGCAGCAGCGTCAGCAGCGTTCCCGAGCGCGCCCAGCCCCACGCGTCACCACACTGCTCGGCCTGCCCGAGGGCGACGGTGATCCCGCCCGCGGGCACCGGTGCCGCGGCGGTGCCGGGCCTGCCGGGCACCGGGTCGATCCGGGCCGACGCCACCGTCCCGCGGCCCGGCAGGCTGTACAGGTGGAAGGCGTTGGTACTGCGCCGGCAGCTGCCCAGGCCCGCGCCGAGCGAGCCCTCGGCGGTGGACCAGCCGTCCCGCAGAGCGGCGTCGACGTCGGCGATGCCCGGCCCGTGGTCGAGCGAGAACAGCTGTATCGAGGAGCCCGCCCCGTCCACCGGCGGATCCACGAGGTTCACCACCATGTGGCCCCCGCCCGCGTGCCGGAGCAGGTTGGTGGCCAGCTCCGTGGCGACCAGCTCGGCGGCCGCCGTGCGCGCGGGGGCCAGCCCCGCCTCCGCGCACGCCTCGCGCGCCGCCATCCGGACGTCCCGGACCCGCGTGGAGTCGTGCACCGGAACCTCCCACACCCGGCTCATCCCACCCCCGGGCGCGAGGTGGGCACCTGGGCCACCCAGGCGACGGCCGTGACGGTCGTCCCCCGGCCGGGTTCGGTGTCGACGCTGAACTCGTGCACCAGCCGCTTCGCTCCGCTCAGCCCGAGTCCGAGGCCGCCGCCGCTGGTGTACCCGTCGGTCATGGCCAGTTCCAGGTCACGGATGCCCGGACCGCCGTCGATGAAGCGCATCCGCAGCCCCCGGCTACGTCCGTCGTCCAGCGGTGTGATCTCCGCCCGTCCGCCGCCGCCGTGCACCAGCGTGTTGCGGGCCAGCTCGCTCGCCGCCGTGACCAGTTTGGTCTGCTGCACCAGACCGAAACCGAGCTGCGCCGCGCACTGCCGCACCTCTTGCCGGACCCAGGCCAGATCCGCGTCCGAGCCGATGGGCAGGCTCGTCGCGGACGCTTGGCCGGACCGCTGCATCAGCTCCCTCCCCGGGAAAGCAGTTCCATGGCACGGTCCACGTCCAGGGTCGTGACCAGACCGGGCAGCGTGAGCCCCAGCTCGACCAGGGTGATCGCCACGGCCGGCCGCATCCCGGCCAGGACCGTGCGGGCCGCCAGCAGCCGGGCCGTGGAGGCGATCTCCGCGAGAACCCGGCCGAGGAACGAGTCGACGATCTCCACCCCGGAGATGTCGATCACCACACCGGTCACCCGGCTGGTGGCGACCCGGCTGGTGATGTCGTGCTGCAGCTGCTCGGCCATGCCGTCGTGCAACTCGCCCTGCAGGGACACCAGCAGGACGTCGCCGAGGGCGAGCACGGGGACCGGCGGCTGACCGGGAGTGGGCTGGTTCACAGGGCGCTCGCACCCGCGTCCGCCCGGGACACCTCGATGCCCTGTTTGCCCAGCGCGTACGCCAGCGCGTCGGACAGCGAGGCACGGGTGAGCACCGAGCCCAGGTCGATGCCGAGCTGCACGATGGTCTGCGCGATGGCCGGGCGGATCCCGGAGACGATGCACTCGGCACCCATGAGGCGCGCCGCGGCCACCGTCTTCATCAGGTGCTGGGCGACGAGCGAGTCCACCGTCGGCACCCCGGTGATGTCGAGGATCGCGTACCGGGCCCGCTGTTCGACGATGGCCTCCAGCAGCGACTCCATCACCACCTGGCTGCGCGCGCTGTCCAGGGTCCCGATCAGCGGGACGGCGACCGTGCCCTCCCACAACTTGATCACCGGGGTGGCCACTTCGAGGAGCTGCTGGCGCTGCCGCTCGATCAGCTCGGCGTTCGCGTCCAGCGCCGTCTCCATCACCACCAGGCGCAGCGTGCCCAGCAACAGGGTCAGCGCCAGCACGGACGCGTGGGCCTGCGGGGCGGCGGGATCGGCGAACTCCTCGCGCAGCAGCTCGACCGCGGGGGCACGCAGCCCGGCCACCTCCTGGGCGATCTGCGCGGGGGTGGATCCGGTACGGGCGCGGGTCGCGGACATCCGCCCCAGCTGCTCGCGCACGGTGCCGAAGCCGGGCGCCCGGACGTCCTCCAGCCGTCCGCTGACCGCCACCTCGGACAGCGCTTCGACCACCGCCTTGCACGCCTCGACCGCCTCGTCGCGGGAGACGGTGAAGACGGACCGGAACAAGGGGGCGTCGGCCCAGCGCTGGGCCACCTGCTCCTTGCGTTGCTCCAGGAAGGAACTGACGATCTGCGGTGCCGATCCGGCCGCGTCCTGTCCGGACACTCTCATCGTCTCCTCTCGCACAGCCGGGTCCGCCGGTCGGCCGGCCGCCCGTAGCCGATCATTGCCGACCGTCCACCGTAGCTGGCACGTCCCAGCCCTCCAAACGCCGCTCCCGGCACCGCTTTCACGCAAATCCCCCCAGGTCGGAGCAGTGTGCACCGACCGGCGGGCGAGGTGCGCCGCCGGGTCGGTGTCGGGGAGCCGCCTACCCCGAAAGCCGCGGGACTCTCCTCGCTGTTGCGGACGTCACCCGCGCGTGCGACCGACCGCGGCACGCCGGGTGTCGCGGCCCGCCCCCGGGCCGGAGCACCTCTTTGCGGCGTACGCCCGGCGCGGTCTCGGGATCAGTCGCGGACCGCGGCCGGGGCCTCCCGGCGGGCCGGCACCGGGTCCGGGTGCCGCGAGGGCCGGCGGCGGAGCAGCAGGCGCCGCGCCGGGCGCTCCACCCCTTCGTACAGCGCCCAGGACAGGCCGAGGGAGACGGCGAACGCGGCCGTGGTGACGGCCACCCCCGCCAGGGCGCCGAAGTGCGGTTTCCTGCCGATCAGCTCGGTCGAGGCGCGCAGCACCAGCAGGTGGATCATGTAGAAGGCGAACGACAGCTCCCCGAGCCGCACCATCCGCCGGCGCCGCCACAGGGAGGGCAGGCCGTGCAGGTCGGCGACCGCGGCGGCGGGAATGAGCAGGGCGAAACCGGCGAGGGTGCACACGGTCGCGGAGTAGCCGGGCGTGACCTGCGGGACCAGGAAGTAGCCGATGACGGCCAGGGCGAGCGAGGCCTCCAGACCGGGCCCGCGCCAGCGGCCGAGCAGCACCAGCCGCGCGGTGACCGCGCCGAGCACGAACTCGGGCAGCCGGGCGGCCGGGAACGAGTAGACGGAGTGGGTCCACCAGTGGTGGGCGTCCCCCCGGGCCAGCACCAGGACCGCGACCACCGAGAGCCCACCCAGCGCGGTCGAGCCGCGCACCCCGAGCCGGCGCAGCAGCAGGAAGAGCAGCGGGAAGGCGGCGTAGAAGAAGGCCTCGCAGGCCAGGGACCAGCTCACCGGGTTCAGCGTCTGCCACCACGGCTGCCACCAGGAGTGCAGCAGCAGCGCGTTCGCCAGCGCCTGCTTCACCGTCGGCCGTGGCTGGTGCGGCAGCGTGAAGGCCATCACGAGGGCGACGGCGAGGGTGACCAGGTGGACCGGGTAGATCCGGGCGACGCGCCGCCGCCAGAAGGCCGTCGCGCGGTCCCGGGGCCGCGCCGACCAGGTCAGGACGAATCCGGACAGGACGAAGAAGAACGACACTCCGGTGGCTCCGGCGCCGAAGGCCCAGGACACGAGGCGGCCACCCGTGCCGCCGAACCAGCCGAAGTTGTGCACGTGCAGTCCGAACACCAGCAGCGCCGCCATCCAGCGCAGCCCGGTGAGAGAGGGGAGGGAGGGCGGTGCGGCCGGTGCGGGGGACCCGGCGGTCGCCGCGCCGGTCCGCGCGGGCGGCATCCGGAGCGCCCGGGTCGTCGCCGTGGTCATCGCATCACCTGACGCAGGGGGTTCGCGTGGGGCATGAAGGGGAACGTTGCCCGTTCACCCCCCGTCCATCACGTCGCATGGCAAACATCACACTGCTGCCGAACGACGGACCGCCGTGGATGCCACGGACGGCGGGACGGGGTGCACCCGCACGAGTGAGCGAGCCGCACCGCGGTGACGGGCATGCGACGGGCATGCGACGGGGACGACTCCCCACGCCCCCGGGCGGGCCGGCCGGGGGGCTGCGCCAAGAGCATCCCCCGATAGGGATCCAGGAATCCAGGAAGCGGAGCGGGACCCCACGGTGGCGGACCGGGGGACCACGGGAGCGCCGCCGGCCCGGGCAGCCGTCAGGCCGCGGCGCCCTGCCGGCCCAGCGCCTCGGCCAACTGCTCCCGGGTCATCTTCGAGCGGCCCGGCACGCCGGCGGCGCTCGCGCGCTCGTACAGCTCCGCCTTCGACAGGGCGGCCAGGTCCTCGGCCCGCTGCCTGCGCCGGGGGCGGGCGGCGCGCTCGCGGCCGGGGGTCTGTTTCCGGCCGTCGGTCTGCTTCCGAGCGCCGGCCTGTTTCCGGCCGTCGGTCTGCTTCCCCGTGGTGGGCTGTTTCCGGGCGTCGGCCCGTGTCCGGTCGATGGCCTGGCCGCTCGCCTTCGAGGCTCGCTTCGTGCCGTCGCCCTCGCGGCTCCTGGAGCGGCTCTGCTCGATGCTGCGGCTGAGCGTCTCCATCAGGTCGACGACGTTGGTCGCCTCCGGCGGCTCCGGTTCGCCGACGACCTCCTCGCCCCCGGCCTTCGCCGCGACGAGTTCCTTGACGCGTTCCTCGTAGGTGTCGCGGTAGTCGCCGGGGTCCCAGTCGATGGTGAGGGCGTCGATCAGCTGCTCGGCCGTCCGCAGCTCCTTGCTGTCGCTCCTGGTGCGCCCCTCCGGCAGTCCGGGCACCACGTCGGCGGGATCGCGAACCTCGTCGGCCCAGTGCAGGGTGTGCAGCACCAGGACGCCCGGCTGGGCGCGCAGCGCGGTCAGGTACTCCTTGCCTCGCATGGTGAGCGTGCCGATGCCGGCCTTGTCCGAACGGTCCAGCGCCGCCCGCATCAGCTCGTAGACCTTCCCGTACTCCTTGCCGCGCGGGCCGACGTAGTACGTGCGGTCGAAGTAGACCGGCTCGACCTGGCGGAGGTCCACGAACCCGGCCAGGTCGATCACCTTCGACCGCCCCGGCGCGATCTCCTCCAGCTCCTCCGGCTCCACGACGACGTACTCGCCCTCGTCCACCTCGTAGCCCTTGACGATCCGGTCGGTGCCGACCTTCTTGCCGGTGCGCTCGTTGACCCGCTTGTTGCGGATCCGCTCGGAGGTGCCGCGCTGGAGCTGGTGGAAGTGCACGGTGTGGTCCTGGGTGGCGGTGTACAGCCCCACGGGCAGGGTGACCAGCCCGAAGGTCAGCACACCGGTCCAGATCGGTCTCGCCATGGCCGCCCTCCTGTCCGGGACTCTCGCCGACGGGGTCCGGGGGGTCCTCCCTCCCGTGTCCCCCTCCCACGGCCGATGTCCCACCCGGGTGGGACCCCGCTCGCGCAGGACGTCCCTCGCCGCGGCCGGCGGGGCCGGCAGGGGCCAGGGTCGTCCGCAGCTGCCGGCAGTGGTTTCTTGACCCTCACACCATGTCAGGCGTTCCACTCGGAGACATCATGTTCACCATCGGAGACTTCGCCCGGCACGGCCGCGTATCGGTCCGGATGCTGCGTCACTACGACGCCACCGGCCTGCTGCGCCCGGCCCACGTCGACCCCGTCAACGGCTACCGCCACTACACCGCCGCCCAGCTCGCGCGCCTCAACCGGATCATCGCGCTGAAGGACCTCGGGTTCACCCTCCAGCAGGTGGGAGACATCGTGGACGAGAAGGTCGGCGCCGAGGAACTGCGCGGCATGCTGCGGCTGCGGCGCGCCGAACTGGAGACGGCCGTGGCCGCCGCGGAAGCACGGCTGGTCC
The DNA here is from genome assembly GCF_055639035.1 of Streptomyces sp. NPDC107654. NCBI lineage: Bacteria > Bacillati > Actinomycetota > Actinomycetes > Kitasatosporales > Streptomycetaceae > Streptomyces > Streptomyces sp. NPDC107654. The sequence continues at coordinate 202,376 of NZ_JBVKBI010000003.1, read as the reverse complement.
AGGTCGAGGCGAGGCTCCGAGCGATCGAGAGCGAGGGGCACATGCCCACGAACGACGTCGTCGTCAAGAGTGTCGGCACCCTCCGGGTGGCCGAACGGACCGCGACCGCCGCCGGTTTCGACCCCCAGGACATCGGCCCGGTCATCACGCCGCTCTACGACCGGCTCTTCCGCCACCTGGACGCGGCGGGCATCACGCCCACCGGTCCCGGCGTCGCCTATGACGAGGACGCCCCGGAGGGCGGCGGCAGGATCAGCGTCCACGCCGCCGTCCAGGTCTCCGCCCCGCTCCAGGACGACGGTGCCTTCCGCGTCCACGACCTGCCGGCCCTCGACCAGGCGGCGACCATCGTCCACCGCGGCTCGATGGACACCGTGGTGCCCACCGCCCAGGCCCTGGCCCACTGGATCGACGCCAACGGCTACCGGTCGACCGGCTACCCCCGCGAGATCAACCTGGAGTGCCCCGCGAACCGCGACGACTGGGTGACGGAACTCCAGGCACCGGTGACCCGGGCCTGACCGGACCGCGCGGGGCACGGCGGCAGTGCGCGCGTACGTCACCGGCTGGGTGTCCGCTGCGGGGATCGCCGACGTGCATGTCCGGGGACACGCGCACGTCACCGGGAGCGGGTCCCCGCGCGGGCGCCCAGGCGTTCCGCCTCGGCGGTGGCCGCTGCGGCGCGGCGGCGGGCCCCTCCGACGGCGCGGGCGGCCTCACGCGCCCGTTCCCGCGCATCCCGTTCCTCCTCGCGGGCCCGCCGCTGTTCCTCCTCGGCACCCCGCAGCCGGTCCCGCAGCTCCCGGATCCGCTGCTCCGCGCCGGCCACCCGGGCGCGGACCTCCTCCACCGCCCGCTCGGCGGCCTCCGCCTCCGACTCGCGGGCGTGAAGCTCCCGCTCGGCGTCGCGGGCGGCCGTGCGGGCCTCGTTGAGGCGGCGGCGCCGCGTGAGTTCGTCCTCGTCGCCCTGGCTGCCCCGGCCGTTCCGGCCGCCCCCGCCGTCCTCGGCCCTGCCCCGCGGTCGCTTCGCCTCTCGCGCACCGCTCTTCCCGTCACGCGTGCTGCTCTTCCCGTCACGCGCGCCGCTCTTCCCGCCCTCGCCACGCCGTGCGGTTCCGGCCAGCGCCGGGGGAGCGGGGCGACGCGCGAGAACGCTCTCGTCGGCCTGGGGGAACCCGGACGCGGCGCTGAGCGGCTTGACCAACCGCCCCTTCGCCCACGTACGGCCGGCCTCCGGGTCGGCGAGTACGGCGTGCAGCGTCTCCTCGACCTCCCGCTGGACCCCTTCGCCCACCGGACGCCCAGCCTCCGCGGCCAGCTGCCGTGCCTGCCGCCCGAGGCCGCCGATCACCTCGCTCTGCCGGCGGGCCAGCCTGCGCAGCTGGGCACCGTCCAGCTCGCGGTGCGCCCGGCGCAGCTCCTCGCCCAGGTCCAGGAGCGGCTCGACCTCCGCCCGCTGCCGGCGGACCAGCAGGTTGCTGACCCAGGCGGCCAGGCTCGGCCGCCGCAACGCGCCGATCTCCTTGGCGAGGGCCGCGTCACCGGCCTCGCGGGCGTCCAGGGCACGTCGGTCACGGGCGGCCACGAACTCCTCCGGCCGCAGTCCGTACAGCTCGTCGGCGACGCTGTCCAGATCCACCGGCGTCCCTCTCGACGGCCCCTTGACGACAGAGTCCGAGTTTCTCATCCCCGACCTGATCCAGCCGACTTTCTCCCTGTTCGCGCGGACCGCAGACTCCTCCCCCCGGCGTACGCCGCGACTTTCGGCACCGGATGACCGCCTTTCGGCCCCGCTCGCGAGACCGTCGGCGGACGGCGCCGGGGAGGCCGGGCCCGGCAGGGTGGCCGTATGCAGAAGACCAGGAGAGACAAGGGAATCAAGGGGATCGGGCGCGCCCGGTTCCTGGCCGGTGTGGCGTCCGCGGGGCTCGCCGGGGCCGTGCTGCCGTCGGGACCGGTCCGGGCCGCGCGGCGCGGACTGCGCCACCACGGGGTCGTGTACACCGTGGGTCAGGGGGAGACGCCGGGTACGGCCTTCAGCGCGGCCCGGATGCGGGAGGACATCCGGGCCGTCCGCGACGACCTGTGCGCCGACGCCGTCGACGTGACGGGAGACGGGGTGGAACGGCTCACGGCCACCGCCGCCGAGGCGGCCGAGCGGGGGCTGCGCGTCTGGCTCCAGCCGACCCTCGGGGACGTCCCGGAGCGGGACATCCTGGAACACCTCGCGGAGACCGGCCGTTTCGCGGAGCGCCTGCGTCGGCAGGGGGCGGCCGTGGACCTCGGCGTCGGATGTGAGTTCCGGCTGTTCGTGCCGGGCATCGTGCCCGGTGCCACCGCCCTCGAACGCATCCGCAACCTGCTCGACGGCCGGGTGGACCCCGTCGCGACGCAACGCCGGCTGGACCGCTTCACGGCGAAGGCCGCCGCGGTCGGCAGGTCCGTCTTCCACGGCCGGCTCAGTTACGCCGCCGCCCAGGACGACCAGGTCGACTGGCGGCTGTTCGACATCGTGGGCATCGACTACTACTCGTACTTCTCCCGCAAGGCCGACCATGTACGGGAGTTGAGCCGTTACCTGCGCTGGGGCAAACCGTTGGCCATCACCGAGTTCGGCACCTGCGCCAACGTCGGGGCACCCGAGGCCGGTGGCATGGGCTGGGACGTCGTGGACCACGGCAAGGACCCCGAGGAGATCAAGGGTGACCTGGTCCGCAGCGAGCGCACCCAGGCGGCGTACCTCACGGGCCTGCTCGACGTGTTCTCCTCGATGGACCTGTACGCGGCGATGGCCTTCGAGTTCGTGACCCCCGACGCCCCGCACCGCCCCGACGACCCCCGTCACGACCTGGACATGGCGAGTTACGCCATCACCAGGACCGTCAAGGACCGCCCGGACGACCCGGGTTCCGACTGGCACTGGGAACCGAAGCAGGCGTTCCACGCCCTGGCCCACCGGTACCGGGCCGCTCGCGGGGAGGGTGGGCGGTCGTAGCGGCGGAGGGGGCGAGTAGGGCGAGTACGGGTGGCCGCCGCGTACGCCGGCCGTCCGGTCGACCGACCGGCCGTGTGCCAGTGCACCGGATCGTCTGTTCGGAGGACCGTTCGGCTCGCCGCGCGCCGGGCGCCGGTCCCGGGCAACATGATGCGGCCATGGACAGGGCTCGCCCTCCGACGTGGTCGGAATCGCCGGAGATGTGCGAAAGCAAAGGAAATGACACATGCTCGGGCGGGTGCCGTGGCGGACCCGGAGGTGGACGCCGGGCGACGCGACGCGGCCAAAATTGCACCGTTCGTTTTCTTGAACCTCTCGTGTTTATGACGGTAGGTTCGGCCGCATGACCGCCTCTCCGACCCCGAACACCGCCGAGGAGCTGCGCGGTGCCGGCCTGCGTGTGACGGCCGCCCGCGTCGCGCTGCTGGAGACCGTCCGGGAAGGCGACCACCTCGGCGTCGAGGCGATCGCCTCCGGAGTCCGCGATCGCGTAGGCCACATCTCCTTGCAAGCCGTCTACGAGGCCCTGCACGCGCTGGCCGCGGCGGGTCTCGTACGCCGTATCGAGCCGGCCGGCCACCCGGCCCGCTACGAGGGGCGCGTGGGGGACAACCACCACCACATCGTGTGCCGGTCCTGCGGTGCCGTCGCCGACGTCGACTGTGCCGTCGGCGACGCGCCCTGCCTGACCGCCGCCGACGACCACGGCTTCGCCATCGACGAAGCCGAGGTCGTGTACTGGGGCCTGTGCCCCGACTGTTCCACCGGCCGCAGTTCCTGAGCACCGAGTTCCGCACAGTTCGGAAGGATTGCCATGACTGAGAACCACGACGCGATCGTCACAGACGCGAAGTCGGAGGAGGGGAGCGGCGGCTGCCCCGTCGCGCACGACCGGGCCCTGCACCCGACGCAGGGTGGCGGCAACCGCCAGTGGTGGCCGGAGCGGCTCAACCTGAAGATCCTCGCCAAGAACCCGGCGGTGGCCAACCCCCTCGACGAGGACTTCGACTACGCGGAGGCCTTCAAGGCCCTCGACCTCGCGGCCGTGAAGCGGGACATCGCCGAGGTGCTGACCACGTCGCAGGACTGGTGGCCCGCCGACTTCGGCAACTACGGCCCCCTGATGGTCCGTATGGCCTGGCACAGCGCGGGCACCTACCGCATCAGCGACGGCCGCGGCGGCGCCGGCGCCGGCCAGCAGCGCTTCGCCCCGCTCAACAGCTGGCCGGACAACGGCAACCTCGACAAGGCCCGCCGTCTGCTGTGGCCGGTCAAGAAGAAGTACGGCCAGAGCATCTCCTGGGCCGACCTGCTGGTCCTCACCGGCAACGTCGCCCTGGAGACGATGGGCTTCGAGACCTTCGGCTTCGGCGGCGGCCGCGCGGACGTCTGGGAGGCCGAGGAGGACGTCTACTGGGGTCCCGAGACCACCTGGCTGGACGACCGGCGCTACACCGGCGACCGCGAGCTGGAGAACCCGCTCGGCGCGGTCCAGATGGGTCTGATCTACGTCAACCCGGAGGGCCCCAACGGCAACCCGGACCCGATCGCCGCCGCCCGCGACATCCGCGAGACGTTCCGCCGCATGGCGATGAACGACGAGGAGACCGTCGCCCTGATCGCCGGCGGCCACACCTTCGGCAAGACCCACGGCGCGGGCCCGGCCGACCACGTCGGCGCCGACCCCGAGGCCGCCCCCCTGGAGGAGCAGGGCCTGGGCTGGCGGAGCACCTACGGCACCGGCAAGGGCGGGGACGCCATCACGTCCGGCCTGGAGGTCACCTGGACCGCCACGCCGACCCGGTGGAGCAACGGGTTCTTCAAGAACCTCTTCGAGTACGAGTACGAGCTGGAGCAGAGCCCGGCCGGCGCCCACCAGTGGGTCGCGAAGAACGCCCCAGAGATCATCCCGGACGCGCACGACCCGTCGAAGAAGCACCGCCCGCGCATGCTGACCACCGACCTGTCGCTGCGCTTCGACCCGATCTACGAGCCGATCTCCCGCCGGTTCTACGAGAACCCGGAGGAGTTCGCGGACGCCTTCGCCCGCGCCTGGTACAAGCTCACCCACCGTGACATGGGCCCGAAGTCGCTGTACCTCGGCCCGGAGGTGCCGGAGGAGACGCTGCTGTGGCAGGACCCGCTGCCGGAGCGCGAGGGCGAGCTGATCGACGACGCCGACATCGCCACCCTGAAGACCAAGCTGCTCGAATCGGGCCTGTCCGTCTCCCAGCTGGTCACCACCGCGTGGGCGTCCGCGTCCACGTTCCGCGCCAGCGACAAGCGCGGCGGTGCCAACGGCGCCCGCATCCGTCTCGCCCCGCAGCGCGGCTGGGAGGTCAACGACCCCGACCAGCTGGCCCAGGTGCTGCGCACCCTGGAGAACGTCCAGCAGGAGTTCAACGCCTCTTCCGGCGCGAAGAAGGTGTCCCTGGCCGACCTGATCGTCCTCGGCGGTGCCGCCGCCGTGGAGAAGGCCGCCAAGGAAGCCGGCTTCGAGATCCAGGTGCCCTTCACCCCGGGCCGCGTGGACGCCACCGAGGAGCACACCGACGCGGAGTCCTTCGAGGCGCTGGAGCCGACCGCGGACGGCTTCCGCAACTACCTCGGCAAGGGCAACCGCCTGCCGGCCGAGTTCCTGCTGCTCGACAAGGCGAACCTGCTGGACCTGAGCGCCCCGGAGATGACGGTGCTCGTCGGCGGTCTGCGCGTCCTCGGCGCCAACCACCAGCAGTCGCAGCTCGGCGTCCTCACCACGACGCCCGGCGTCCTCACCAACGACTACTTCGTCAACCTGCTCGACATGGGGACGACGTGGAAGGCGGTCTCCGAGGACCAGACCACGTTCGAGGGCCGCGACGCCGCGACCGGCGAGCTGAAGTGGGCCGGCAGCCGTGCCGACCTGGTCTTCGGCTCCAACTCCGAGCTGCGTGCGCTCGCCGAGGTCTACGCCTGCGACGACGCGAAGGAGAAGTTCGTCAAAAACTTCGTCGCCGCGTGGAACAAGGTCATGGACGCGGACCGCTTCGACCTTGCCTGACCGGCCGGTACGGCCTCGTCCGACTCGTAGAAGTCGAACAGGACGTCCGGGTACGCCCGGCCGGGCGTACCCGGACGTCCCGGCTGCTCCGGGTACCGGGTGCCGGTCCCTCGTCGGTGGGCCGGCACCGCCGCGCTCGCCTGCGCGTACCGCTCGTCCAGGTCGCCGGACGGCGCGCCGGCGACGCCGGTGCCCGCGACCGGGGCGCCCTTGGCGGTCACCGGTGTGGGTGTACCGCCCGTGAGGAACAGCGTGTGCAGGCGTGGCGCTCCGCGGGCGCGTACGACTGGAGGCCCGCGCCGTCGCCGCGCAGGGTGACCAAGGTGTTGCCGTTGCGGTCGAGGACGGCCACCGACACGTGCCGGCCGTCCTTCTCGCCCGCCTCCACCGCGGTGCGCGCGCCTTCGTGGCGGCGTCCAGGGTGGGCCGCGTGCTCCGGGTCGGCTCGCCGCCGCCGACCCCGGCGGGAGGAGCGGCGGCCGTGGCGCCCGTGGAGTCCGCGGCGTCGGCGGCGACCGTGCCGGCGACACCGGCACCGAGAACGGCCGGGGCGGCGCCGCCACGAAGGCGGCCAAGGAACAGCGGCTGCTGCCCCGAGGGCACGCCGGCCGCGCCGTTCTCCGACAGCCGACGCCATGTCCGACTTGGTCTTCTCCGACGTCCCCGGCCGTGTGGCGCGCGCCCTGCTGGACCTGTCCCGCCGTTTCGGCGTGCAGTCCGAGGAGGGCATCCACGTCGTCCACGACCTCACCCGGGAGGAGCTGGCCCAGCTGGTCGGCGCCTCCCACGGGACCGTGAACAAGGCTCCCGCCCCTCGGCTGAAGGACTCGTCCACCCGAGGGCGTGGAGCGAACGAAAGCCCCGGTCGTCGAGGATCAGGGCGCGGACGCCGGCGTAGGGGAGGACCCGTCGGAGGGCACGCCCGTCCGCGACGACGGACAGGCAGGCCGGCATCCGCGTGCGCGCGGCCTCCCGAGCCCAGAGCGCGAGCGACGCCTCGTCGCGGCAGAAGACAGTGACGACCCGGGCGGCGCGGGAGCAGCGCCCGGTGTGTCCCACCGGGCGCGGTGTCAACGCCGTGTGCAGCCCGCCCCTGAGGACCCCCACTCGGTGTGAGTTCAGCGGCAGCGCAGTGCCTCGAACGCCTCGCGTCCCGCCACCCCGATCGCCAGGTCGATGTCCGCGGCCACTCCCGCGATGCGGTCCGCTCGGGTCAGTGCCGCCATCGCCACCCGGTCTCCTGAGTCCGCCTCCAGCACCCCGATCTCGTGCCGGAGGTGCAGGAAGGTGCCCGTCTTGCCGGACCAGCGGAGCGTGTCCGCCCGCAGTTCGCCCGCCAGGCGCTGTGTGAAGACCTGGAGCCCCATCAGGCGCCGCAGCTCCGCCGTCGCCGGGGGACTGGCGATCTCGTCGCACCACACGCGGTGCAGCAGATCGACGAGCGCCGAGGCCGTGCCGGTGTTGGCCCGAGCGGGGTCGAGCGTCTCGATGGTGTGGCGCCCCGTCCGCTCGTCCCGGACGGCCAGCTCCAGGGCGAGGGAGAAGTCGTTGCCGGCGGCACCGGCGGCACACTCGTAGAGGTGGTTCATCCGGTGCCGCATCCGGATCCCGTCGCATCCCCACGCCCGCAGCCGTCCGTCGACGTCCGCCACCGGCACCAGGTCGAGCAGCGCGTCCGCGGCGGCGTTGTCGCTCACCGACAGCGTCAGTTGGAGCAGGTCGGCGACGGCCACGGTGGCCGGGTGACGGAAGGCGGCGAGCCCGGTGGGGCCGACGCTGCTCGTGGCCGGGTCCACCGTGACCGGGAGGGCCGGGTCGAGTTCCCCGGCCGCGATCCCCTCCAGGACGACCAGGGCGAGCGGGACCTTCACCACCGACGCCAGGGGAGTCGACTCCTCTGCCGCGAAGCCGAGTTGCTCGCCGGTGTCCAGGTTGCGGGCGAGGAAGGAACCGCGCATGCCGAGCGCCGCCCACTCCGAGGCGATGGTCTCGGCGACGTCCAGGAGGGCACCCTCGTCGCCGGTGTACACCGGGTGGTGCGCCGCCGCCGCGCTCATCCGCGTGCCGCCAGCCGCGCGTGGACGTCCTCGCCGCCGGTGCCGGCCCCCGGCCGGACCCGGTCGCCAGGCCGGTCCTGTCCGCCGTACGCGCCGTGCCGGTCCTGTCCGTCCTCTCCGGCGAGCCGGCCGTACCCGTCGTGCCCGTCGTGCCGCTCGGGTACGGCGCCCACGGCCGACGCGAGCAGCGTGGCCAGCCAGCCCGGTACCCCCTCCGCGCCGTTCCGGCCCGGGGCGGCGCTCACGTCGTACCCCCGGTGCAGCGCGCGGTCGGCGAGGGGGCGCCAGTGGGCGCCGTGCCGGCGGGCGAACGGTTCGGCGCACAGCAGCAGGGCGCTCCCCGCCAGTGTCTCGGCGAGCGCGGTGGCCGCCGGACCGGCCGGCCGTATCCGCCCCCCGGGCAGCCCGGCGCGAGCGGACGACCGTGCCAACCGGTCCTGGTAATACGGCAATTCGTCCTCCGTCAGGAGCAGCAGGGGTGGAGGGGCGGCGGGCCCGGTGCCGCGTCCGCGGCGCGGTCTCAGCTCTTCGAGATGGAGCGGACGCCCCACGGTTCCGGCGCCGTCCTGGCCCGTCGCCGACGCCAGTCCCAACGGGACCCGCAGCGCGGCCTGTTCCGGAGCGGCCCGCACCAGGGCGTACTGGAGCGAGCCGTCCGTCAGTCCGGACGCCCGTGCCGACGGTGGCAGTTCACGCATACCGAGGGTGACGCCGTGCTCGGTGCCGGCGCGGATGGCACGGGCCAGGGCGGCGGGGGCGCAGTCCGCCGGGACTCCGACGGCGCGCACCCGCGAGCGGCCGGCCGAGCGGGCGGCCTGCCGCAGCCGCTGGGTCCGCTCCAGCACGTCCCGGGCGTAGGGGAGGAGCAGCAGACCCAGCTCGGTGGTCGTGATCTGCCGCCGGGACCGGTCGAACAGCGACCCGCCGAAGTGCTCCTCCAGCGTCTTGATGCGGCGGCTGAGCAGCGGCTGGGCTATGCCGAGCCGGTCGGCCGCCCGGGAGAAGCTCGCCTCGTCGGCCGTCGCCACATAGGCCTCTAGATGCGCCAGGAGATCCACCCTGCACTCATATCAATAACGCATGGGAGCTTCAAAGTTTCCTCTTGGACATGGGTGGGTTCCTCCTGTTTCCCTGGCCGCGTCGAGCGATCGACGCCGACAACGGACGAACTGGGAGGACCACCCGTGACCAGCAGCAGTGCCGGTGCCCGTACCGACCGCCCCGACCCCCTGCCGCGTCGCCGCCTGCTCCAGGCCGGCCTCGCGGTCACCGGCGCCGCCGTGACCGCCACGGCGCTCTCCGCCTCCGCCTCCGCCTCGACCGCCTCCGCGGCCCAGGACGTCCGGTCCCGCGCCGCCCGGGCCGAGTTGGCCGAGCTGGAGCGGCGGTACCGTGCCCGGCTCGGTGTGTACGCGCGCAACGTGCGCACCGGGCGGGCCGTGGCCCACCGGGCGGGGGAGCGGTTCGCGATGTGCTCCACGTTCAAGGCGTTCGCCGCGGCGGCGGTCCTGCGCGACCGGGCCGGCTGTGCGCCGCTGGACCGGGTGGTGCACTATCCGCCGCACGACCTCCTCCCCAACTCGCCGCGGACGGAGGAGAACCTCGCGACCGGCATGACCGTGGCCGACCTGTGTGCGGCGGCGATCCAGTACAGCGACAACGCGGCCGGCAACCTGCTGCTCCGGGAACTCGGGGGTCCGGCGGGTCTGACCCGTTTCTACCGGTCGCTCGGTGACGAGGTGAGCCGGCTCGACCGGTGGGAGCCGGAGCTGAACGCCGCGATCCCGGGCGACGCGCGCGACACCACGACCCCGGAGGCGATCGCCGCGAGCCTGGAACGCCTCGCGCTGGGCCGGGCACTGGACCGCGCCGACCGCGAACGGTTCGTCACCTGGCTGAAGGGCAACCAGACCAGCGCGGAGCGGTTCCGCAAGGGACTGCCTCAGGACTGGGTCCTCGCGGACAAGACCGGCACCGGTGACTACGCCTCCGCCCATGACATCGGCGTGGCCTGGACGACCCGGGGGACTCCTGTCGTGCTGGCCGTCCTGTCGAGCAAGAGCACTCCGGACGCCCCGGTGGACCAGGCTCTGATCGCCGAGGCGGCGGCCGTCGTGGCCCGCACCCTCGCCCCCGGCGAGTAGCCCAGGGGCCCCGTCGGCACCCCGGGGAACCACCGATATCCCGCCGGGCATCCACCAGAGCACCGGAACCCACCGGTCAACTCCCTCTGATGGTTCACTCATATGAATATGAATCATGTACGCGATGGTTGACGCGTGCATGACGTCTCTCTACCGTCGGGAAGGTCCAGGGGAAAGCGCTTTCCGCGCACCCTTCACCATGCCATGACCGGCCGTCGGGTTCACCCCCTGGACCACTCGCATCCGCACAGCCGAGCCAACCCGCAGGGAGACAAGCCGATGCAACTGAGACCAGCCATCGCGTGCGCCGGTCTGCTCGCCGGCGCGCTCGTCGCGCTGTCCGGCACCACGGCCGGGGCCGCCACCTCACGCCACGAGGCCGAGAGTTCCTCCACCGTCTGCACCGGGACCGTCGACTCCGACTGGCCCGGCTACTCCGGCAGCGGCTTCTGCAACGGCACCAACTCAACGGGCGGATACGCCCAGTTCACCGTGAACGCCGCCGGCGCCGGCACCGCGACCCTGGGCATCCGCTTCGCCAACGGCACGACCACCGCCCGGCCCGCCACCCTCGCGGTCAACGGTACGACGGCCGCCACCGCCTCCTTCGAGGCGACCGGCGCCTGGAGCACCTGGGTGACCAAGACGCTGACCGTGCCGGTGAAGGCGGGCAGCAACACCGTCCGCCTCACCCCGACCTCCGCCCAGGGCCTGCCCAACCTCGACTACCTCGACGCGGACGTGGCCACGGCAACCACCGGTGCCGTGCTCTACGCGTCGCCGGCCGGCACCGACGGCGCGGCCGGCACCGAGTCGGCCCCGACGACGCTCACCTCGGCCATCAGCCGGATCACCCCGGGCGGCACCGTCTACCTGCGCGGCGGGACGTACGCCTACTCCTCCACGGTGACCATCCCGGCCGGCCGCGACGGTACCTCCGGCGCCCGTACCACCCTCTCCGCCTACCCGGGCGAGAAGCCGGTGCTCGACTTCTCCGGCCAGAGCGAGAGCCCCTCCAACCGGGGTATCCAGCTGTTCGCCGACTACTGGCGGCTGTACGGCCTCACGGTCGAGCACGCCGGGGACAACGGGATCTACGTCGGCGGCAGCAACAACGTCGTCGAGCGGGTGGTGACGGCCTACAACCGGGACACGGGCCTGCAACTGGGCCGGATCGCCTCCAGCACCCCCAGCTCCCAGTGGCCGTCGAACAACCTGATCGTCAGCTCCGAGTCGCACGACAACGCCGACTCCGACGGCGAGGACGCCGACGGCTTCGCCGCGAAACTCACCACCGGCACCGGGAACGTCTTCCGCTACGACGTCTCCCACCACAACATCGACGACGGCTGGGACCTGTACACCAAGACGGACACCGGCGCGATCGGCCCGGTGACCATCGAGTACTCCCTGTCCTACAACAACGGCACGCTGAGCGACGGCACCGTCAACTCCAACGGCGACCGCAACGGCTACAAGCTCGGCGGTGACGACATCGCGGTCGACCACGTGGTCCAGCACAGCATCGCCTACAGGAACGGCCACCACGGGTTCACCTACAACAGCAACCCCGGCACGATGACGATCTCCCACAACGTCGGCATCGACAACGCCCAGCGCAACTTCTCCTTCGACGCCGGCACCTCGGTGTTCCGCGACGACACCTCCTGCCGTTTCGCCGTCAGCGGCTCGAACGACAAGACCGTCGGGAACACCGACAGCTCCGACCAGTTCTGGACCGGCGCCAACGGCTCGCGCTGCTCCTCGTACGCGGGCGCCCTCGGCTGGTCCTTCGCCTCCGACGGCCGCCTCGCGGTGACCTTCGGCGGCACCGTCGTCAACCCCTAGGCGGGGAAGTCGAGGTGAGGCAACGCGGGACGCCGCCCGGGCGGCGCCCCGCTCCCGTCCCTTCTCGGCAGGCCGGTCGTACCCGGCGCGGACCATCCGGTGGAACGGTTCGGAGCCGGGCTCAGCCGACCAGGTCGTCCGGGTGGACGGGGTGGACCTCCAGGTCGGGTGTGGTCAACAGGTCGGAGATCAGGGCCGGGGAGCCGCCGACGTACGTGCTGACCAGATCCACGTCTCCGCCCAGACACCAGGCGCGGTCCTGCGGCCACCACAGGTCGGGAAGCTCCGCGAACTCGTCCAGGTCCGCCGGGGAGACGGCGTCGGCCAGTCGGCCTGCCAGCAGGACCTCGTCCCGGCCCGGGGTCTCGAAGGCCGGGAAGCGGTCCCAGTCCCAGCGGCCGTAGCCGGACCACAGGCCGAACCAGCACCGGTCCGCGGTCGCGGTGTGCCGGGCCAGGACGGGCAGCAGGGCCCGCGCGACGCCCGGCGGGGTCGGCCCCTCGTCGGGGTGTTCGTCCCACACTCCGGGCAGGCCGTGGTCGGAGCGGTCGACGTACGCCTGGTCCGCTCCGATGACCTCGTGCCAGCGGCTGACCGGTGTCAGCCGGGTGCCGTGGGCGGCGGCCACCCTGGACCAGCGCACCGGCCGCTCGTCGAGCCAGGCGGGGTGCAGGATCCGGGCGTACGCGGCGAAGCCCGGCGCGGCGATCGCCGCCACCGTGCCGAAGGCACCCTGCCCCGGGCCGTGTGCGGTGAGCCAGCCGGCGGGGGAGAGGTCGTCCGTCTGCGCCCGCAGGCGTCCGTACCAGTCGGGGGCGGGGTCTCGGTGGACCGGGCGGAAGTCGTGCACCCGCACAGTGTGCCGTGCGCCGGCGGGGGACGGCCGACCGGGCGGGCCGGGGTCCACGCCCCCGGCCCGCCCGGCACTTCAGGACTCCGCCGGCGGCTCGGTGCTGCCGTAGGGGCGGGTGATGATCTCCATCGCGTGTCCGGCCGGGTCCATGAAGTACAGGCCCCGGCCACCGAAGTAGCGGTTGATCTCGCCCGGCTGCTTCCGTTGCGGATCCGCGTAGTACTCGATCCCGGCCTCGCGTATGCGGGCGAAGGCCGCGTCGAACTCCTCCTCCGAGATGAGGAAGGCGTAGTGCTGCATGGCGATCGACTCCGCCGGGATCGTGGCGAAGTCCAGGGTCACCCCGTTGCTGGTGTCGACGGGGACGAACGGGCCCCACTCGGGCCCGACCTCCAGGCCCAGGATGTGGGCCAGGAACTCGGCGGACTCCCGCTTGTCCCGGGCGTGGACGATGGTGTGGTTCAACTCGACTGACATGAGTGGAATGCCTCCGAGGGCAAACTCACGGGCACCTCCATGCCTCACCCGGCCGGTGACCGACACGCGATGCCGTAGGACGATCTTACCAAACCGGACCCTGTCCCCGGTGGGCCATGTGTCCGCTCGTGACCGCCAACACCAGGGCGCAGGCGGCGAGTTCGCCGCCCGGCGCGTGGACGGGGGTGCACCGACAGCGCGGTGAGATCGGTACGGAGGCCGGGCGCGATCCGGCCCGCCGCGGCGGTCTCGCCGGCGGCGGCCGCCGCGTGGCCGGTGCGCTCTCCGGCGCCTGCAACGGTGTGAGTCCGTCCCGGTGCGCCGCGGCACCCTTGGGCCGGTGGGCCGGTGGGCCGGTGGGCCGGTGGGCCGGCGCCGGCGCGGCCCGCACGTCGCAGTGTGCGATGGGCCGGTCCGAGCCCAGTGCGCCCGGGGTACCGGCCTCCCGCGGAAGGGGACCGCCAGGCGGTGCGCCGCATGGCGTGCGGCCCGCGTTCCTTCGCCGGCGCTCAGCGGGCCGGGGTCAGGTCACCCGTCAGCGGTACCTCCGGGTGGCCCGCGTTGTGGACGACGGCCAGGCGCGGGCCGTCCGGTCCCGGCTGCCACTGGCCGCCGACCAGCGGCAGCAGGGCGATGTTCGGTGTCGGGCCGCCGGTCCAGTCGAGCGTGCCGGCGACGGTGTCCAGGCGGGTGCGGGCGACGGCGTCGGCGACCGAGGCGCGGTCGGCCGGGTCGGCAGCCGTGGCCAGGGCGTGGTGAGCGGTCTCCAGCAGGGCGTGCGCGAGTCCCAGCGGCTGCATCCAGGACGCGCCGGTGGCCTCCTGGTAGGCGCGGGCCAGCTCGGCGCACGTGGTGCCGTCCAGGCTGGAGCGGTACGGGTGACCGGGGCTCCAGTAGACGAGCGTGGCCACCCGCGCGTCACCGAGTTCCTCGTGCACGTCGGGGGCGGGGCTGCTGTGGGTGTGCGGGTAGGTCAGCCAGCGCGAGCAGGTGATCAGCCGGGGCCGCAGTCCCGCCTGCCGGGCCTGGCGGTGGAAGAGGGCCAGGTCGGTCGCGGTGGCCGCGCTGGTGACGATCCCGGCGCCGTGTTCCCGCAGCCGGCCGACCTGCTCGCCGAAGTCATCCGCCGGCTCCGGATAGGCACCGAGGTCGGCCAGCGTGTGGCCGCGCCCGTCGAGCGCCGGCGCGAACCCGTACCGCCCGTGCCGCAGCAGCCGGCCCTGCAGGTCGTCGTTCCACAGGCAGCCGACGGCGCCGACCGCGGAGACCCCCTCCCACAGCCCGGCGAAGACCCGCGCGATGTCGTCCAGACCCCAGGCGAAGTGGTACGTCCACCGGAAGCGGTGCTCCGGACCGGCACCCCGGGCGTGCACGTACGCCTGCCAGGGGAACGTCGTGGACACACAGGGCACCGCCGCGTCCTCGCAGGCCTCCGTGACGGCGGGCAGTACCCGGGTGCCGGCCATGGTCAGCACGATGCGGGCGCCGTCCTCGTCCGCCAGCTCGCGCACCGCCCGCCGGGCGGACCCGGGTTCGGAGCGGCTGTCCCGTACGGCGACGGTCACCTCGTACCGCCTGCCGCCGTTGCGGACGTGCGTGAGGTGCGGCGCCAGCACGCGCAGTACGTGGTCGAGCGGTGCCCCGAGCGGGGCCAGCCGGCCGGTCAGGGGCGCGACAACGCCGATGCACAAGGGGGTCGAGGTCATGCTGCTCGTCCTTCGCCTGGTCGCCGGCCCTGAGGTGCCGGATCACCCGGGACAACGAGGAACGGGAAGTCCAGGCTTCGCCCCTCGGGGGTGAAAGGGCACGGGCGGGACCGCTCCGGGCGCTCGGTGAGGGCGCCGACCGTACGAGTTTCCCAGTACCGGCAGTAACATGATCACCTAGTTCCGGGTGTACCAGTCAGTCAACTCGGCGCCGTCCACGGACGCGCTCTGCCCGGAGAAATCCATGTCTTCTGTCAACGACGCGTTGGAAAACGCGCGCTTCACCTACGAGCAGCACATGCGGACCTGCCGCCAGTGCCATGCCGACGCCGCCCCCTGCGCCGTGGCGAAGCACCTCCTGCGGATCTACAACCTCGCCCGCAGGGACCGGCTGCGCGCCACCGGCGGCCACGACACGCCCACCGCCTGACCTGCGCGGGGCGCTTTTCACCCGCCCCTGAGAGGGAACCCGGTCGCCTGACCTGTCCACCGCGAGACGCAGGAGACCACCGTGACGGACCAGCAGGGTGACCGGCCGAACCCGGTCACACAGCACGCCCGCCCCGACTTCCCCTCCCAGGACCAGCCGCACCCGGGCTGGACCGGCCCGATGGACCCGCCGCCCGACCACGGTGAGGAGTCGTACCGCGGCGCCGGCCGTCTGGAGGGCCGCAAGGCCGTGATCACGGGAGGGGACTCCGGCATCGGACGCGCGGTGGCGATCGCCTTCGCCCGCGAGGGCGCCGACGTGCTCTTCACCCACCTCGACGAGGAGGAGGACGACGCCCGCGAGACGGCCCGGCTGGTGGAGGACGCGGGCCGCAAGGCGGTCGCGGTGTCCTGCGACATCCGCGACGAGGACAACTGCCGGTCGCTGATCGAGCGGGCGGTCGCCGAGTTCGGCGGGATCGACGTCCTCGTGAACAACGCCGCCTACCAGATGTCCCAGCCCGACGGCATCGAGGCGATCAGCACCGAGCAGTTCGACCGGGTGATGCGGACGAACCTGTACGGGATGTTCTGGCTGACCAAGTTCGCCCTGCCGCACATCCCGGCCGGGGGCTGCGTCATCAACTCCACGTCCGTGCAGGCCTACCAGCCCAGCCCGCACCTGCTGGACTACGCGATGACCAAGGGTGCGATCGTCACCTTCACCCACGGGCTGGCCCAGATGGTCGCCGAACGCGGCATCCGGGTCAACGCGGTGGCGCCCGGGCCGGTGTGGACCCCGCTCATCCCCTCGACCATGCCCGAAACGTCGGAGTTCGGTAAGCAGAGCCCGCTCGGCCGCCCGGCCCAGCCCGCCGAGCTGGCCCCCGGCTACGTCTACCTCGCCTCGCCCCAGGCGAGCTTCATCACCGGGGAGATCCTCAACGCGACCGGCGGCACACCGCTGCCCTGACCCGCGTGCCCCGTGGGGAGCCGTCAGGCGGAACGGAACGGCGGCTCCCCCAGCAGTTCCAGCAGCCAGGCGGCACCCTCCGCGGCTCCCGGCTCGACGCCGGAGACGTGGGGGAACATCCGCCCCCAGGAGTCCGCGCGGCCGAGCGCGCTCAGCCGCCACGCGAGTCCCGCGGCGCGCCGCAGTTCCGCCGTGGTGCGGCCAGGGCCCGTCCACGGCTCCAGGTAGGCGTCGAGCAGCCGGGGGAGCACCTGTGGCCCGTACCGGTCGCGGGCCCGTTCGGCAGGGACGCGCAGGCTGCAGAACGGGTGGGAGACCGTGGCGTCGCCCCAGTCGAAGAAGGTGAACCGGCCCGGTGCCGGCCGGAACAGCTGGCCGTCGTGCAGATCGGCGTGGTCGAGCGTGTCGGGGATGCCGGCGGAGGCGAGTTCCGCGCACCAGTCCGCGAGCCGGGGCCGCAGACGCTCCAGCCGGGTGCGCTGGTCCGGGATCAGCGCCTTGTTCCCGGCGAGCAGCTTGTCGAACACCTCCGGCAGGTCGCGGGTCCGGGCGGCGGGCACGCCCAGCCCCTCGATCTCGTCGGCGTGCGGTACGAGGTCGTTCTGCATGCTCCCGTACTGCCGCAGCAGCGCCTCCCAGTCCCGCGGCTCGACCTGTTCCCGGCCGAGCACGGCCCGGAACAGGTCGCCCCCGTCGGGCAGCAGCGTCCAGCCGCGCTCGGCCTCGACGGCCAGCGGCCGCAGCACGTGCTCCGGCACCCAACGGGCCAGCGCGGCGGTCAACGGCCCCTCGAACGCGCTGGCCGGAGGGTTCGCCTTGAACCAGACGACCGCCTCTCCCACGCCGACGCCCTGCCCCGCGCCGGACCTCCGACCCGCGCCGGTCCCGTGCCCCGCGCCGGCCCCGCGTACGTGCTCTGCGCCGGCTCCCCGCCCCGCGACCGGTATCCGCACCAGCACCGACCACGGTCTCAGCCGTACCCGCAGGGCGCCGTGAGGGCGGAACCCGTGCGTGGTGAGGCGGTCGGCCACCCAGTCGAGGGCCTCCGTACGCCAGGACTCCCGCTCCCACGGGGTCACCGCGTCCGGGAAGCGGCCCCGGTCCACGGCGGTGGTGTCATCCATGTGCATGACCGCATCCCAGCAGGAGCACCAACAGCCTGGCCAGCGGTTTTCCCGGTGCTGGGGGACGGCCGCAGGGAGCCCGTCGGGCGCGTACGGAGCGGTCACGGGCCGCGGCGCGGTGCCGGGCCGGCCGGTCACGGCATCAGCTCAGTACTCCCGCGTCCGCCGGACCTCGCCCGTGCCCAGGGCGATCACCGCCCGGGGCCGCATCGGCTCCTCGTCGCGCCGGGAGAGCACCACCACCTCCTCGACCTCCGCCGTCAGCGTGCCGAGCCGGGCGGCGCACTCGGCGGCCAGGGGCCGGGGGTCCCGGGCGCGGCCGAGGGAGAGGTGGGGGGTGAAGCTCCCCCTGCGCCCGTGACAGAGCGGGAACCGCACGCTCAGCTCCCGCCGGAGCCGGGCCCAGGGCGCCGGGTCGGCCGCGGCCGGGTCGAGCCACACCGTCGCGTAGTGCCGATGCCGGAAGCTGCGTACTCCGGACAGGCGCGCCGTGAACGCCGTACTGCGCGCCGCCCCGGCGGAGAGCAGCGGCAGCGCCCGCTCGAACGCCTCCTCCGGCACGAACCCGAACAGCAGGTTCACATGCGGCGGCCACCGCCGTACCTGTGGATCGTGCTCCCAGCGGATGTCCTGGATCGGCGCCCACAGCTCCGGCGGCGGCAGCCACGCCACCGCCGTCCGGGGCGTCGGCGCCACCTCGAGCGCGTCCACCGGCTCGGCCCCGCCGGCGGCCGGATACCCGTCCACACGGCCATGCTCGCAGACAGGCCCGGCACCCCCCACCTCAGGCGGCCCGCTCCCTCCGCCACACGGTCAGTGCCGTCTCAGCCAGTCCTCGTACCGGGTGGACGCGAGGTGTGCGGTGTCGTCGCCGGTGAGCACGTCCGGCATGCCCGCGAACAGGCCGGCACTCTCGTCCCTGACGACGCTGCGGCCGTCCGGCCTGAGCGCCAGGGTGATCTCACCGAGCCGGTCGAGCCCGTGCACCTCGGGTCCCGCGATCTCGCGGACGCCGTTCGCCGGTTCGCCCTGGGCCGCCTCGGCGACGGCGGCCGCGACATCGGCGGAGGCCATCGGACGCAGCCGGGTGGACGGCAGCCGTACCCGCCCGTCCTCGGTCGACATGTCCATCACCGGACCGATGAACTCGAAGAACTGAGTGGCGCGCACGATGGTGTAGGGCACACCGCCGGCGCGCACGGCCTCCTCCTGGGCGACCTTGGCCCGGTAGTAGCCGTAGTCGGGCACCTGGTCGACACCGACGATGGACAGCGTGACGTGGTGGCGGACGCCGGCCTCCCGCTCGGCGCCGAACAGGTGTTCCGCCGAACGGGTGAAGAACTCCAGCGCCGGCCCGGCGTCGAAGGACGGGGAGTTGGACACGTCCACGACCACGTCGGCGTCCTTCAGCGCCTGGGCCAGCCCCTCGCCGGTGAGGGCGTTCACCCCCGTGGAGGGGGAGGCGGCCACGGCCTCGTGCCCGTTCCCCCGCACCAGCGTCACCACCTGGGAGCCGATGAGCCCCGTACCTCCGACGACCACGATCTTCATGGCTCTCTCCTTCACCGTTCCACGGCCTCACGGGTACCGGCGACCGCCACCGGGCCCGGTGCGCCGACGCGCACCCCTCCAGGACACGGCATCGGCTGCGTTCGTGACAGCCGGTTCACTCCTTCACGGCTCCGCCCAGTCCGGAGACCAGCCGGCGCTGGACGAGGACGAAGAACACCAGGACCGGAACCGTCATCACGGTGGACGCCGCCATGACCCCGCCCCAGTCCGGCTCGTCCGGCTTGTAGAAGACCAGCAGGGCCATCGGCAGCGTCGACTGCGAGGTGTCGCTGATGATGAACGACTTGGCGAACAGGAAGTCGTTCCAGGCGGAGATGAAGGAGAACACGCTGGTGGCGGTCAGGCCCGGCAGGACCAGGGGGAGCAGGATCCGCCACAGGAAGCGCGCCCGGCTCGCCCCGTCGAGGTACGCGGCCTCCTCCAGGGACTCGGGGACGGCGCGTACGAACCCCCGCAGCATCCAGATCGCGAACGGCAGCGAGAAGGCGAGGTGCGGCAGGATCAGCGAACCGAGCGTGTTCAGCTGGCCGAGGTCCCGCATGAGGAAGAACAGGGGGATGGTGAGCGCCTCCACGGGCACCGTCTGGGCCACCAGGAACATGATCAGCAGGGTGGTCCGGAAGCGGAACCGGAAGCGGGTCACGGCGGTCGCGGCGAGGAAGGCGATCAGCGCGGAGGCGATCACCACACTCACCGCCACGACGAGGCTGTTGACGAAGTACCGGCCGAAGTCGTGCTGCTGGAACACGCGCCGGAAGGAGTCCAGCGAGGGCGAGGACGTCCAGGGCCTCGGCTCGGTGGACTCGATCTCCCCGGCCGGTCGCACGGCGCTCAGCAGCATCCAGTACAGGGGGAACGCGACGACCGCGGCGACCAGCAGCGCGGTCGCCTCGGCCGCCGGGCGCCAGGTGAGCCGTGGCCGGCGACGGGGCAGGGGACGTCGTGCGGGACTCACAGCTCCTCCCCCTGGCGGCGCAGCAGCCGCAGGTAGCCGAGCGTGACACCGAGCAGGACCAGCAGCATCACGACGCCGATCGCCGAGCCGAGGCTGTACTGCGAGGACGCGAAGGCCTGCTGATAGGCGTAGACGTTCAGGACCAGGTTCTGGCCGGCGGTGCCGCCGCCGCCCGTCATGACGTAGATCTGGGTGAAGACCTTGAAGTCCCAGATCACCGACTGGACGGTGACGACGACCAGGATCGGCCGGAGCATCGGCGCCAGCACCGAGCGCCAGATCCGCCACTGCGAGGCGCCGTCCAGCGCGGCGGCCTCCAGCACCTCGCCCGGTACGGCGCGGATGCCGGCGTAGACGGTGACCATCACGAACGGGAAGGAGCACCACACCACCTCCAGCAGGACCAGGAGGAAGGCGCTGTACCGGCCGTAGGTCCACGAGAAGTCGCCGATGCCCAGCAGGCGGTCGACCGGGCCGAAGTCGGGGTCGAACAGGAACAGCCAGACCGTCGAGCCGGTGACCGTCGGGGTCGCCCACGCGCCCAGCGCCGCCAGCATCAGCGCGAGCCGGGGGAGGGCGCGGACGCGGGTGAGCAGCACGGCGAGCGCGCAGCCCACCGCCAGGGTGGAGACCACACAGGCCGCCGCGAAGCCCACCGTGGTCAGCAGCACCTGCCGGAACTGGTCGTCGGCGAACAGCTCGGTGTAGTTGGCCAGCCCCCGGAAGCGGGTCGGTTCCCCGCCGCTGACCTGGGCCTGGGTGTACTCCAGGAAGGACATCAGCCCGAGCTGGTAGACGGGGTAGACCAGCAGCCCGGCCAGCACGAGCAGAGCGGGAGCCATATAGAGCCAGGGCGTCCACCCGCCTCCGCGGCGCTGCGCGGCCGCCCGCCCGGAAGGCGCCGCCGCCCGGCTCATCCGGCGGAGCCGAACGCGTCGTCCATCTTCCGCGCCGCGTCCTCGGACGCCGCCGCCACGCCCTTCCTGCCGCTGACGATCTCCTGGAACATGGTCGGCAGCACCAGCGAGGAGTCGATCCGCGCCCAGGCGGGTGAGGCCGGCACGAACTCGGTGCCGGCGGCGAGGGTCTGGACGAACGGCTTGACGAACGGCTCCTTCGCCGCGGCCTGCCGCCGTACGTCCGTGAAGGTCGGCAGGAAGCCCATGGCGTCGAAGAGGCCGAGCTGCGTCTTCTTCGAGGCGAGCCGCTTCATCAGGTCCACGGCGAGCGTGCGGTGCGCGGTGCTCTTCAGGACGCCGATGTTGTTGCCGCCCGCGAAAGCCGGTGCGATCGAGCCGGGCTTCACCCCGGGCAGCGGCACCACCGCGTACGTGCCCCTGACCTTCCCCGCCTCCACGGCGGCGTGGCTGAAGTCGCCGCCGATCGCCATGGCCGCCTTGCCGGAGGCGAACGCGGTCACCGTGTCGTTGCCGGTCATGCCGGCGCAACGGGCGGCGGGACAGTTGGTGTCGCCGAAGAGCGAGGTGTAGGCCTTGATGCCCTTCCGGGCGGCGGGGCGGTCGAGGGCGGAGGCGTACGTCCCCTCTTCGCCGGTGGCCAGGTCACCGCCGTGGGCCCAGATGAACGGCAGCGCGCCGTAGGTGTAGGCGCCGCCGACGGCCAGGCCGTACAGGCCGGGCTTCTCGGCGTGGATCCGCCTGGCCGTCGAGATCAGCTCGGCCTGCGATCTCGGTACGGCGAGGCCGAGTTCGCGGAAGATGTCGGTCCGGTAGTACAGCGCGCGGACGCCGACGAAGTACGGCGCCCCGTAGACCCGGCCGTCCACGGTGACCGACCGCCGGGCGGTCGGGTCGGTGTCCCGTGCCTCGCTCCAGGCGTCGAACTCCCGCGTGACGTCCAGGAGTCCGCCGTCCCGTACGTAGCCGGCGGTGTCGGTGTTGCCGTACTCGACGACGTCCGGCGCGGACTTGGGGTCGTTGAAGGCGGCCTTGATGCGCTGGGCGCGGGTCTCCACGGGGATGTACTCGACGCTGACCTCGGTGTCCTCGTGCGCCTTCTCGAAGCCGGCGAGGACGGCGTCGACCACGTGCTGCTTGGGCTGGTTGTCGACCTCCTGGAAGAGCCACACCCGCAGGGTGCCGCTCTTCTCGTCCGTGGCGGAGGAGGTGGTGCCGGCGGTCCGGGGCGCGCAGGCGGTGGCCAGGGTGGCGGCGAGCGCGGTGAACGCCGTGAGACGGACGGACAGGTTCATGGAGTCTTCCTCCGATGAGGCGTTGCAGCATGCGCAATGACTGTTTCGCTGTGCACAACGCCTCGGAGGCTAGTTGCTGCATGAACACGCCCACAAGAGGGGCGGAACGAACCGGCGCCGGTTTCTCAGCGCACGGGGAAGCCGAAGTCGTACCCCTGCTGCTTCAGCCAGGGCAGCAGGGTCCGCAGTGCCGCCACCGTCTGGGAGCGGTCGCCGCCCGCGTCGTGGAAGAGGATCGTGGGCCCGTTGGCCACCTCGCTCCTGACGGTGTTGACGATCGCGTCGCTGCCCGGCCGCTCGAAGTCCTTGGAGTCGACGTTCCAGCCGAGGGGCCGCATCCCGTGCGAGGCCGCCAGCTTCCGGCTGTACGGCGTGAAGGCGCCGCCCGGCGCCCGGTAGTACATCGGGCGGACACCTCCCGAGGCCTTGGTTATCTGCCGTTCCGCGTCCACGATCTGCTGCGCCTGGTAGGCCTGGGACTTGGTGTCCATGGTGGTGTCGTGCGACACGGTGTGGTCGCACAGCCGGTGCCCGGCGGCCACGACCTGCCGGACCAGGTCCGGGTGTGCCTGGGCCTGGGTGCCGACCATGCAGAACGTCGCCTTCACCCCGTTCTCCCGCAGCACTTGGAGGACCTGCGGGGTCCAGACCGGGTCCGGGCCGTCGTCGATGGTGATGTTGACGGCGTGCTCCCCCCGGTCGGAGGCGTGGGCGATGGCCGTGGACACGGCCGCCGCCTTCGGCTTCGCGGGCCTGGCCGGCGCGGCCTGGCCGCCGCTCTGGCCGGCCTGCGCGGTCCACACCGAGGTGGCGGCGGCCACCGCCGTGACCCCGACCGCCGCCGCGATCACCCGGCCGTACCATCCCCGTCCGCCATGCCGCGCCATGTCCGTCCCGCCCCCTGCGTCTGTTGTCCGTGCCGTGCCGGTGCCTGGCATCTGCCGTGCCGATGCTTCGCACCTGGCAGGACGGTGGGGAACGAGCGGGGGATCCCGCTGTTACCGATCACGGACAATTCCGCGGCGCTTCCGCGACAGTCGCCCGCGTTCCGGCGGACCGCAATCCCGCGGGCAACGCGGCGCGGGGCGCGCTACGGTGCCCGGATGCCTCTCTATCCGGAGATCGAACCGTACGCGCACGGCATGCTCGACGTGGGAGACGGCAACCACGTCCACTGGGAGACGTGCGGCAACCCGGAGGGCAAGCCGGCCCTCGTCCTGCACGGCGGACCGGGATCCGGCAGTTCCCCGTACGCCCGCCGCCTGTTCGACCCGGCCGCCTACCGGATCGTCCTGCTCGACCAGCGGGGCAGCGGGCGGTCCACCCCGCACGCCGGCCGGCCCGACACCGACATGAGCGTCAACACGACGGACCGTCTCCTGACCGACCTGGAGCTGCTGCGCCGGCACCTCGGCATCGCACGCTGGCTGGTGTGGGGCGTCTCCTGGGGTTCCGTGCTCGCGCTGCGCTACGCCCAGACCCGCCCCGGCGTCGTCACCGAACTGGTCCTCACCGGGGTCGCCACCGGCTCGGACGCCGAGGTGGAGCTGCTCACCCGGGGGCTCGGCAGGCTGTTCCCGGCGGCTTTCGAGGCGTTCCTGTCCGGGCTCCCCGCCGACGACCGGGACGGCAACCTCGCCGCGGCCTACAACCGGCTGCTCGAATCCCCCGACCCGGAGGTGCGGGAGCGGGCCGCGCGGGCCTGGACCGACTGGGAGACGGCCACCATCCCCGCGCCCCCGCGCTCCGTCGAGCGCTTCGAGGACCCGGTCTTCCGCCAGGGCTTCGCCCGCACCGTCACCCACTACTGGGGCAACGGACACTTCCTGACCGACGGCGACGGCGACGGAAACGGAGACGCCCGGTGCGAGGGTGTCGTGCTGCGCGACGCCCACCGGCTGAAGGGGATCCCCGGCACCCTGGTCCAGGGCAGCCTCGACCTCGGCAACCTCCTCGGCATCGTCTGGCGGCTCCATCACGCCTGGCCGGACAGCGAGTTGGTGATCGTGGACGACGCCGGTCACAACGCCAGGGCCCCCGGTGTGACCGAGGCGCTGGTGGCGGCCACGGACACGTACGCGGGGCGGGCCGGCCGGTGACCGCCCACCCTCCCGGAGGGCAGCGGACGACGACACCGCTCCGCCCGCGTCCGCTGCCGGACCGGTTCGACTTCGCGTGCGAGCGGCTCCTCGGCCGGCTGCGCGGCCCGGTCATGGGCAGCGGCGACGGCGTGAAGAGCAGGAGTCGCCCCTGACCGACGACGAGTGCGTCGGGAGCCGGCGCCGGCCGGCTGCTGGTCGCTCCGGCCGCGGGCGGCAGGGCCGGGGCCGGGGGTGACCTTCCCGTCCGGTACCGGCGACTGGGCCCCGACGCCGGCCACCACGATCGCCTGGCGCCTGAGCCGTCTCACCGGGATGCTCGTACTGCGCGCCGATCACATCGGACGGGCCCCTCGCCGGGGCGGGTCGAGCAGGGGGTGCCGCACCATGGCGAGACCGCGCTGCTCCGGGAACAGAACTGCCCGGCGAGCGCCGGAAGGCGCCCGCCGGGACGGATCACACGTCGCCGTTCACCAATAGTGGCGGCGGCCGGCGACCGCGTGCCCCATGGATCCCATGATCCACAGGATGGCTCCCACCACCAGCAGGATGATGCCGATGGTCCACAGGATGTTGATTCCGGTGATGAAGCCGATGATGAGCAGGATGATGCCGAGGGCGATCATGGCGGCCTCCAGCTGCTGACGGTGGTCCTGCTCTACGAGTGCCCCGGTTTCGCGCGCCCTATCAGGTGCGGTCCGACTTTCAAAGAAGTTCTGTCGCCGCTGTTGACTCCGCGTGTCGGCGGCCTCACATTACCTATCGGTAGTACCCCGCGGTAACCCCGCCGCTCTCCCGGCCGCCATCTCGTGGCCCGCACGCCGTTCCGCTCGATCGAGCCACGCCGTCCCCGCGCTCCCGCACGCCCGCCCCGCAGCACCGCCCGCCCCACGGCACCCCCATGCCCGAGCAGCCTCCGTGCCCGAGACACCCCCATGCCCGAGACACCCCCATGCCCGAGCAGTCTCCATGCCCGAGAACGGAGAGCACCACATGCCCATGCCCGCTCTGCGCCGAGTCCTCACCGCCGCCTCCGCGGCCGTCGGCGCACTGGCCCTCGGCCTCACCGCGGTCCCCGCCCAGGCCACGGCCACCCTCGACTACGCGGCCCTCGGCGACAGTTACAGCGCCGCCTCGGGCGTCCTCCCCGTCGACGTCACCAGCCCGCTCTGCCTGCGCTCCACGGCGAACTACCCCCACGTCGTCGCCGCCCGGACCGCCGCACGGCTGACGGACGTCACCTGTGGGGCCGCCCAGACCAAGGACTTCACCGAGGCCCAGTACCCCGGCGTCGCCCCCCAGACGGACGCCCTCACCGAAGACACCGACCTGGTGACCCTCACCATCGGCGGAAACGACAACGGCACCTTCATCAACGCCGTGACCGCCTGCGGAACCGCGGGCGTCCTCAGCGGCGGCAAGGGCAGCCCCTGCAAGGACCGGTACGGCACGTCCTTCGACGACGAGATCGACGCCACCACCTACCCCGCGCTGACGTCCGCGCTCCGCAGCGTGCGCGCCAAGGCCCCGCACGCCCGGGTGGCGGTGCTCGGCTACCCGTGGATCACGCCCGCCACGGCCGATCCGTCCTGCTTCGTCAAACTCCCGGTCGCCACCGGCGACGTGCCGTACCTGCACGCGCTGCAGGCGCACCTCAACGCCGTGGTCCGGCGGGCCGCCGAGGAGACCGGGGCGACGTACGTGGACTTCGCCGAGGCCTCCACCGGGCGCGACGCCTGCGCGCCGGTCGGCACCCGGTGGATCGAGCCGCTCCTGTTCGGGCGGAACGTCGTCCCGGTCCACCCCAACGCCCTCGGGGAGCAGCGCATGGCCGAACGCACCCTGCGCGTCCTCGGCCTCGGCTGACCGCGCGGCCCGCCGGGGTCCCGGTCAGGCGTCGGCGAGCAGCGGGTCGTAGGGGGACGAGCGTTTCCGGCCCGCCATGAAGGCCAGGAAGTCCCGCACGAACGCGCCCCGCTCGTACGTGTCGTCCGCGTCGGCCCTGTCCCGCCGGAAGCCCCTGCGGAACAGGGCCCGGTACTCGTCCGCGTCGATGCGCTGGTCGCCGTTGGCGTCCGTCACGTCGAAGAGCACCCCCGCCACCCGGATCAAGGCGGGACCGGCGAGCGACGGCACGGCCGCCGCGTACTCCGGGCCGCTGACACGGCCGTCGCCGTCGGTGTCGAGGGCCGCCTGCAGCTCCCGCCACCAGCCGGCGAAGGCGTCGTAGAGCCGCGTCTCCTCCGGCTCGTCCAGATCGAGGCGGCCCGCGATCTCCCGGGCCATGGCGGCGAGGTCGGGCCAGTCCAGGTACCCGTCCCCGGTCTGGTCCAGCACCGCCGCGAAGAACTCCTCCGCGCCGCGCCGCGCGGTGCCTCCCGCATCAGGGTCCGGCTCCGGCGGAAGGGGAGTGATCAGCCGTACCAGGGCCCCGGCCCGCTTCATCCGGTCCCGCAGCGCGCCGATCGTCCGGGCCCGGGGGTCGTCGCTGTCGGGGGAGACGGTGAGCAGGTCGGCGAGGGCCTCGGCGCGCAGCCAGCCGCTCGGCAGGAACCGTGCGAGGCCGACACCGAGATACGCGCCCTGCATCAGGGTCTGGGCGCCGGGCAGCTCCGGCAGCCCCGCCCGGCGGCGGAACGCCTCCGGAAGGGACGCCACGGTGACCACGCCGGCCAGGGGCCCGGCGACGGCCCGGCCTGCCGCCCACAGGGTGGGCAGACCCTGCAGCAGCGGTGGCGCGGGCAGATGGTCGAAGAGCCGGTACAGGATGACGCGCATCGCCTCCGTGTTCTCCAGCTCCTCCTCCACCACCCGGTCGTAGTACGGCCAGAACTCGTGCACTGTGGCGGGCAGATGACGGGCGTCCCCTTCCAACGCGGCCAGGTACGCCCGGAATTCGGCGTACAGCCGCTCGATGTCCGACTGCTCCAGCGGCTGTCCGCTGAGACGGCACATCGTGACGCTGCTCTCGAAGAGCGTCGCCACCACCCAGGCCCGCACCACGGGATCCATCGCGTCGTAGGACCTCTCGTGCGCGTCCGTGCCCCTGATCCGCGCGTGCAGCCGGTTCAGCCGCGCCGCCTCCTTGCGCCGCACCCCGTCGTCGGCCCCGAACATCCGCTGCAGGCTCACGACCGTGTTGCGCAGCCGCCGCCACGGGTGGACGACGAACGTCGAGTTGTCCATCAGGGCCGCGCCGACCTGCGGGTGCGCGGCCTCCAGCACCGTCGCCCGGACGACGGCCAGCGCCCAGCGCGGATCGTTGAAGAACGCCTCGAACCGGCTGCCCGGGCCGAAGAGCCGATCACCCTCGGCGCCGGAGGTGTCACCGATGTCGGCGGTGTCGCCTGTGCCGTCGGGCTCGTTGCGGGCCGTGTCCGTCACGGGTGTCGTTCTCCGTTCGTGTACGGCGTGACGCCGCCGAAGCGGCGGTCGCGCTGCTGATAGGTGTGCAGGCACTCCAGGAAGTGCGTCGCGCGGAAGTCCGGCCAGAGCACCGGCGGGAACATCCACTCCGCGTAGGCGACCTGCCAGAGCATGAAGTTGGAGATGCGCTGTTCCCCGGAGGTGCGGATGACGAGGTCAACGTCGGGTGTGTCGGGAAACGGCAGATGAGCGGCGAAACTCCGCTCGTCCACGGCCTCGGCCGGCACCCCGCTGCGGATCAGGGAGCGGGCCGCCGCCACGATGTCCCGGCGCCCGCCGTGGTCGAACGCGACGGTCAGCGTCATGCCCCGGTTCTCGCCGGTCAGCGTCATCAGATCGGCGAAGTCCTGGGCCAGCGCCGGGGGAATACGCGGATCCGCCACGCCGAGGAACCGGCAGCGGATCCCGCGCGCGTGCAGCAACGCGGCGTGCTTGCGCACCACTCGGCGGACCAGCCGCATCAGGAAGTCGACCTCGGTGCTCGGTCGCTGCCAGTTCTCGGTGGAGAACGCGTACAGGCTCAGCCACTCCACGCCGGCCGTCCGTGCCGCCTCGATGACGTCGATCACCGTCGTCTCCGCGGCACGGTGACCCGACGTACGCGGCAACGACCGCCGTGCCGCCCAGCGGCCGTTCCCGTCCATCACGCACGCCACGTGCTGCGGCACCCCACGGACGGAACCGCGGGTGCCCTCCCCAACCGTCACGCCTGCCCCCCAGCGGCACCGAGCCGAACCCTTCGACCCTCCCAGAGTGGCAGTTCCTTGATCCGGGAACGGCTGGAGCGCCCGAGGTTCACCCTTGGTACTGCTGTCTGACCGCGCGACGGGCGGCAGGGCGGACACGGGGGCTCGCCTCCGGTCGCGCGCTGGGGCTGACCCCCGCACCGGTCCGCCTGCCTGCCGGAGTGAGCGCGATCCCGGCGGTGCCTAGCGTTCTGTCACATGGCAAACCCGTTGAGCCCCTTACCCACTTCCGCGTTCCGCCGACGTACCGGCCTCACGGCCGTGGCCCTGGCCTGCCTGCTGACCGACGCCCCGACCGCCACCGCCGCGCAGCCGCCTCCGGCCGCTCCGCGCCCGTGCGGTCCCGGCACGGCGCTGAGCCGGTCCGTGCACCGCCTGGTGACGAGGAACCGGATCGCCGGCGCCGCCGTCCTGGTCACCGACGCCGGCCCGGACGCCCCCCGCGCCCGCCGGACGGTGAGCGACGGCGTGGCCGATCTGCGCACCGGCCGCCCCATGAACAGCACCGACCGGCTGCGCGTCGGCAGCGTCACCAAGACGTTCACCGCGACGGTCGTCCTCCAGCTCGCCGCCGAGCGACGGCTCTCCCTGGACGCGCCCGTCGAGCGCTACCTGCCGGGACTGATCCGCGCGGGCGGTCACGACGGCCGCCGGATCACCGTACGGCAGCTCCTCCAGCACACCAGCGGTCTGCCCGACTACCTCGAAGCCCCCGAATGGGAGCACCCCGACAGCGTGCGGTACCGCCACTTCGAGCCGCGCCGGCTCATCGCCCGCGCCCTGCGGCTGCCGCGTCCGGAGCACCCCTGGCACTACGCCACCACGAACTACCTCGTCGCCGGGCTGATCGTGGGCGCGGTCACCGGCCGCAGCCCGGAGACCGAGATCACCCGCCGCATCATCGCACCGCTGGGGCTGCACGACACGTACTGGCCGGGCGACGAGACCCGTATCCGGGGCCCGCACTCGCACAGCTACTTCACCGCGGAGGACGGCCGCCGGACGGACGGCACCGCCTGGAACACCACCTTCGGCGGTGTCGGCGGCGCCTTGGTGTCCACGCCCGCCGACCTGACCCGGCTGGCCTGCGCGCTGTCCACCGGCCGGCTGCTGCCCGCACCCCAACGCGCCGAGATGCGGCGCACGGTGGCCGCCGACCCCGACCGGCTCTGGCCCGGCGCCCGCTACGGGCTCGGCCTGATCTCCTCACCGCTGTCCTGCGGCGGCCGCTGGTGGGGCCACGCCGGGACCGTGCCCGGCGGCCACCGCGCGCTGGTCGCCACCGGGCCCGACGGCCGCACCGCCGCGGTCGCCCTGACCGAGGTGCCCACCACCCTCCGGGCCGAACGGGACTTCCTCGACGTCGTCGACACAGCCCTCTGCGAGGCCCCGCCCACCGAAAGGACCCCGGCATGACCCAGGCCACCTCCTCGCGCCGGCCCGCCCTGCCGCGCCGCCCCACCCCCCGGGCCGCGGCAGCCGTCGCCCTGTCCCTCGCGGGCGCCCTGGCCCTGGGCGCCGCCCCCGCCTCCCCGGCCACGGCCCGGCCGGCCGCCGACCCCCTCTCCCGCTACCATCACCAGCACCTCCGCTGGAAGAGCTGCCTGCTCGGTCCCGACGACACCACCGGCAGGGAACTCCAGCAGGCCGGCGCCCAATGCGCCGACGCCACCGTCCCGTTGGACTACGCCCGCCCCGACGGCCGTACCCTCACCGTCGCCATATCCCGGATCCGGGCCACCGACACCGCCCACCGGGCCGGCGCGCTGCTGCTCAACAGCGGCGGCCCCGGCGGACAGACGATCGGCGATCCGCCGTGGGTGCGCAAGGCCATGAAGGACGTCGGCGCGCGCTACGACGTGGTCGGCGTGGACCCCCGCTTCGTCGGCCGCAGCACCCCGCTGGACTGCCACTGGCCCACCGGCACCATGACCCGCGGCGCCGGCACCGGCCGGGCCGGCTTCGACCGCATGACCGCCTTCTCCGCGGACCTCGCCGAGCGCTGCCGCACCCACGCCGGCGACCTGCTGCCGTACGCCGGCACCCGGAACACCGCCCGCGACATGGACGTGATCCGCGCGGCGCTGGGCGAGCGACGGATCGCCTACCTCGGCTACTCCTACGGCACCTACCTCGGCCAGGTCTACGCGACGATGTTCCCCCGGCACACCGGCCGGTTCGTCCTGGACGGCGTGGCCGACCCCGCCCGCTACAACCCCCGGCTGCTGCGCGGCTCCGAGGAGGCCAACCGGCACGCCCTGCGCGGCTGGGCCGACTGGGCCGCCGCGCACGACGCGACGTACCGGCTGGGACGCACCCGCGGCGCCGTGCTGCAAACGGTCGACGCGGTCCGCGCGGCCGCCGCCCGCACACCCCTGCGCCTGGGCGGCCACCGGGTGGACGACCACGTCCTGCCCGTCATCGTGTTCAACGGACTCTCCCAGGACAACCCCACGGCCTACGGCGACTTCGCCCAGGGCGTGCGGGAGTTGCGGCGCGCCGCCGCGGGCCGTGCGGTCACCCCGTCCCCGTGGCTCGCCTCGTTGCTGGACTTCGTGCTGACCGGCCGGGAATCCGCCTACGGCAGCGCGCAGACGGCCATCCTGTGCGGGGACGTGGCCGCGCCCCGCGACCCGGAGACGTACTGGCGGGACCTGCGGCGCGCCGGAACGGCGGATCCGCTCTTCGCCCCTGTCACGAACGACATCAACGCGTGCGCCTTCTGGGACCCGCCGCGCGAACGCCCCACGACGATCCGCGACGACCTGCCGGCCCTGCTCGTCAACGCCACCGGTGACCCCCGCACCGTCTACCAGGGCGCGCGGACGGTGCGCCGGAACTGGCCCGGCTCCCGCCTGGTCACCCTGCGCGGAGCCGACCAGCACGCGGTCTACGGCGTGTACGGCAGCACGTGCGTCGACACCGCCGTCAACACCTACCTCGCGACCGGCCGCCTGCCGGTCCGGGACCTGACCTGTCCGCGCCCCACCACGGCCGGGGACCAGGGCGACCGACCGACGTCTACCTGAGACGCTGGGCGAGCGCCTTGACCAGGTCGGTCTTCGCGACCTTGAGGGCGAAGCGGTCGTCGGAACCGGGGAGGGGGCGGGCGTACCAGGGCAGTGCCAGGCGCCGCCACTTGGCGGGGGCCAGGTCCGCCGGAAGCGCGGGCAGGGGCAGGGTCCACGGGCCGAGCCGCAGCTCCCCGGTCCAGACGCCGGCCGGAAGGGCGCCGACCGGCACGGCGACGCGGAAGGCGCCGCCGGGGGAGGCGGGGCGGACCGGGAAGGAGACGGTGCCGCCCGCGCCGTCCTCCAGGGCGAGTACGAGGGTGCCCTCCGGGTGCTCGGCAGCGTCGAACCGGCCGCTGACGAGCAGCGCCGCGGGGGCGCCGTCGGCCCAGCGGATGTCCTTGTCGACGTGCAGAAGCCGCAGCACCCCGTGCTTGTTCTCGCCGACGTCGAGCGTGAAGTTGCCGTACGGCTTGGTGGTGTACAGGGTGACGGCGCGCAGGCCCTCGTCGGTGGCCACGATCCGCGTCTCGGCGTCACCGGAGACGCCGTCGGCGCGCTTGCTGCCGATCCGCACCTCCTTGGTGAGCCCCTGGGCGCCGACGGCCAGGGAGATGTCCCACAGCCCGTCGGCGAGCGGCTTGCCGTCGGCGGCGGTCGCGAGGTCGACGGTCGCCTCGAACCCGGCGAGGTCGTACACGTACCGGCCCTCGTCCTGGCCCGCTCCCAGTCCCGGGGTCGCGGTGTGCGTGACCGGCAGCCGGTACTCGGTCCCGCTGTCACGCTCCCGCAGGACCAGTTCGGTGGCGACGTCCCGGGTCTCCACCCGGTGCAGGTACCCGTGCCCGGCCAGGCGGAGCACACCGCCCGTCATCTCCGCACGGCTGACGTGGTGGCGGATGCCGAGCTGGGCGGTGACGTCGTAGCAGTCGTCGGGGATCGCACGCCCGGGGTCGCGCAGGAACGGGTAGCGGGCGAGCGCCCGGCCGCCGTCCACGAGGACGGGCGTGGCGACCTTTGTCCGGCCCAACTGCTTCTCGAACGCGATGAGTTCCAGCAGCTCGTCCAGCATGCGGTGGCGTACGAGGTACAGCCGCAGCCGGGCCATGGCCGAGAGCCGCTCGTTCATCCCGTCGTGCCACAACGGGTCGATGATCTCGGCCAGCCGGTCCAGCGTCTCGTACTGGCTCTCGCGGGGCTCGTGGACCAGGTGGTACGCCAGCAACTGCTGGACCTCCACGGTCAGATGCCGGTGCGCCAGGTGGTCGCGGCCCGGACCCGGCGGCACGTTCTCCAGGATCAGCTCGACCATGCGGGGCAGGAACCGCAGTCGCCGCTCGGAACCCTTGAGCCGGCGCGTGATGTTGCCCTCGTCCTCGCGCTGCACCCAGTACAGGCAGTCGTAGTCGGCGACCACGGAGATGCCTGAGGCGTGCAGATAGGCCGCGCCGACGAACAACTGGTCCTCGCCGATGGCGAGGTCGGTGGGGAAGCGCAGCCGGTGCCGCTCCAGCAGCTCCCGGCGGAACAGCTTCATCGGGTTGAGCGTCCAGTACACCCGGGACGAGAACACGTCCGTGCGCGGCTGGTTGCGCTGGAACATCGACGTCGGCGCACCACGGCCGCCGACCCCGACCATCTTGCCGAGCACGATGTCGGTGCCGTTCTCCTCGGCCATCGCCACCATGCGTTCCAGCGCCTCGGGGCCGAGGCTGTCGTCGGCGTCCAGGAAGAACACGAACGTGCCGGTGGCGTGGTCGAGTCCCGCGTTGCGCGGAGCCGACGGGCCGCCCGAGTTCTCCTGCCGGAAGACGCGCAGCATGGTGGGGTAGACGCCCTGGAGACGCTCCAGCTCGGCGGCCGTGCCGTCCGTCGAACCGTCGTCGACGACGATGACCTCGATGCGGTCACGGCCGATACTCTGCTCGGCGACGGACGTGATGCACCGGGTCAGGTAGGGCATCGCGTTGTACGCGGCTATGACGACCGAGACAGTGGCACCGGGCATGTACGTGCGCTCCCCATTACCGGGCGGCCCCGGGACGGCTTCGAGTTTTCTGTGAACCTACCATGGACAAAATGTGTCACCGTGGCGCATGCCCGGTGAAGTGCCGTTTCGTCTCGGGCACCGGTGGCGCGTGGGTATCGGGGATAGGGTCGGCGTCGTGAGCGGGACACGAAAGCGCGCGCGGCGGGTGGCGGACTCGGAGAAGGCGGCTGCCGCCGCGGCGTTCCTCGAAGGCCAGGAAATCACGCGGACCCAGTGCGTGCAGTGCTACTCGGAGATCGCCGGGGTCAACGGCCGCTACGCCTGCGGGAATTGCGGATGGGTGAATCCGTGGACGGAGGGGCACAAGCCGCTGCCGACGGCGGAGGACGATGTGCAGGCGCGGGAGTGCGCCCAGGGCTGACCGCCGGGCGGTACGGTGCCGCGCCGGGTGTCCCCGGGGTGCCACCGGGCCTCCGTCACGCCTGGCAGGGACGGCCGTAGTACGCGACGGCCGATGGCCGCCCCCCGTTCTGCCGTCGCGTACGGGCGGCCGGCCGGCGCAGGCCGCGCCGCCACGGCGGCACTCGCCGTTCACGCCTCCTCCCGTGATGCCGCCCCCCGTTCACGCCGCTTCCGCCGTTTGCGCTGCCCCCGCCTCCGGCGCCGCGCCCACCGCCGACCGCGCGCGGTCCGTCGGGTCAGGCGTGCGTCGTGAGGATCATGTACGGCGCGGTCCTCGTCTCCGCCGGGGCCTCGGAACCGGAGCCGTCGGCCGGAAGGGCGGGCAGGTCCACGTCGGGGGAGGGGACGCCGGCCCCGTTGGGCAGGGACCGGTGCCGGTCGAGGGAGCGGTGTAGGTGGTGCCGGTCATCGCGGAGCCGTCGCACAGCCGCAGTCGCGTGGCCACGGTGTCGCCGCCGTCGTACACGGTGTCCGGCTCGCCGTGGCGCGGAGTGGAGAAGGCCACGCCGGTCGCCGCCGGGCCGAGGTCCGCCAGGACGTACGGGGCGCCGGGGCGCGGGACCCGGCGGATCTCGGCGATGAGGCCGGCCGGCCGGTCGTCGTCCGGGGCCGTGCAGTACACCAGGCAGCACACGGCGGCATCGACGCCGGCGGCGAGCCGGTCGAGTTCCCGGCCGTCGAAGAGGCGGTGGAGACGCGGGAGTGCGGCCGGTCGGCCCGGGCGATGTCCAGCACGTCCGCGGAGGGGGGCGACCCCCGGACCGTCCACGCGCCGGTCCCCGCGAGCAGCGCCGCGACCGCGCCGGTGCCGCACCCGACGTCCAGGGCCGACCGGCCGGGGTCCGCCGGCGAGCCGTTCCGGCGTCGCCGGGAAGACGAGCGCCCCGGTCAGCCGCATGTCGCGGCCCCGGTAGGCGTCGGCCGCGGGGGTGCCGTCCCCGTCGAGGGCGTCTCCGTCGGCGATCAAGGCCGCTGCCTCCTGCGGTGAAGCCGGGCCCGGACGAGGGAACGGGAGGCTCCTTCGGCGGCCTGGGACACGGCGGGGCGCGGAGGCCCGCGCAACGGCGGGATGGCCGTGCGTCCGGCGTGCACGCCGGGTGTTCCGCCGCCCGGATGCAGGACACCGCCCGCGGCGGAAGGATCGGAAGGGAGGGCGCCCACGACGCCGCGGGGCCGCCCGTCACCGGTCGCTCGGTACCCGTCCGAGCTGGGGGACACGCCCGTCCGGCGTTCCGACCGGAGCAAGACCATGATGACGAAGCGCATTCCGAACCGTTCCGCGCGCCCGGCGCCACCGGCGGCACAGCCCGCCGCCGAGCCCCGCCTGACCGCCGCCGACTGCGGTCTGCTGGTCCTCCGGCTGACCGTCGGTCTGATCATGGCCGCGCACGGGGCTCAGAAGGTCTTCGGCCTCTTCGGAGGCGACGGCCTGACGGCGACCGGCAAGGCCTTCGCGTCCCTGGGCTTCCGCCCGGGAAGGCTCTTCGCCCTGATCGGAGGCCTGTCCGAGCTGCTCGGTGGCCTCGGACTGGCCCTCGGGCTGCTGACCCCGCTGGCCGCCGCCGCCCTGATCGGCGTCATGATCAACGCGATGGCCACGGTCACCGCCGCCCACGGCCTGTGGGACGCGAACGGCGGCGTGGAGTACAACCTGTGCATCGCGGCCGCGGCCCTGGCGGTCGCCGCCGTCGGCCCGGGCCGCCTGGCCGTCGACCGCTTCTTCCCGTGGGGGAGGGGCGGCTGGGGAGCGGCCGCCGTGGCCCTCGCCCTGGCCGGCCTCGGGGCCGGGCTCACGCTCGCCCTATGAAAGCGTGAACCCCCGGGTGGGACGCGGCCCTGCAGGACCGGGGGCGTCCCTTGGGTGGAGGACGCTCCTTGGACGATAGTCGCGGGCGAGGCTCTGCCGAGTTCACATGGCTGTCGGGATTACGTATGTTCGCGCAGCGGTGGGCGTCACCTACGCAGGGTGGAGTGGCCCACCAGTGCCAAGGTGTGCGTTCCGGGCCGCCGCGGGGTGGGCCGGGCCGGCCGCCCCCGACCATGCGTGAGGTGCGTGAAACATGCGTCGTCCCCTCGTCCGCTCCGCCGAACGGCGGTCCGCTCGCGTCCGTACGAGACTCGCGACGACCCTCGTGCTCGCCCTGACGGCTCCGGCGCTGCTGCCCGGCCCGGCGCAGGCGCGCCCCGCCCACACCGCGGTGGCGGGTCAGCGAACGGCGGCGACCGTGGGGCGGTCGGCTGCGACCGTGGCAAGGTCGAAGGCGACCGGGCAGCGGACGACGGCGACCGAGCGCTGGACGACGCGGACCCTCGCCCCCGGCGTCACGGTCCGTACCGGTGTCCTCCGGCACCCCGGCGTCGAGCACGCATGGACGGTCACCGTGCAGGCCCCGGCCGACACCCGGTGGACCACGAACGATCCGGACGCGCCCGTCACCTGGGCCGAGGTAGCCCCCCGCGCCTGGGCCGAGGACACCGCACGCGCGTTGACCCGGGCGGGCCTCACGCCCCGCGTGGAGAGCGTGCAGTGGCCGGACTACGCCGACACACCGCGCGGGTCGATGGGACACCGGGTGCGTGTGGGCCGTTTCGCCACCCAGCAGGAGGCGAGGACCACCGCGTCGTCGGTCACCGCGGCCGGGTTCCACCCCACCGTCTCCTGGACCGGATACGACGTCCAGGAACCGGCCGACCAGGAGAACGTCCATGTGGCGGTGATCGACCCCAGGACCTTCGGCGGACGGATCGAGGCCACCCACGACGGCAACGTGGCGCAGCGGGAGACCACCTCCGCGGTCGCGCGGAAGCTGAACTCGCTGGTCGGCGTCAACGGCGGCTTCTTCGTGCTGTCAGCGGGCGACGGCGTGCCCGGCACCATGTCCGGGATCGGCGCCTACCAGGGGGAGTTGGAGTCGATGGCGGTCGGCTCCCGCTCCGCCCTGCTCATCGAGGACGGTGGCCACCGCGTCCGGATCGCCGACCTGAGCAGCACCGTCACCGCCCGGGCGGGCAAGGCCGCATACGGCGTCCAGGGCGTCAACCGGGTGCCCGGCACGGTCCGGGACTGCGGCCGTCCCGGCAGCACGCCCAGCGAACTGCCCTGGCAGGACGTGACCTGCCGGCTGGCCGACGACATGGTCCGGTTCACCGACGCCTTCGGGACCGGTCTGCCGACCGGTCCGGGAGTGCAGGTCGTGCTGAACGCGGCCGGCCGGGTCGTGTCCGTCGGCGCGCGCGGCGGTCGCGTCCCCGGGGGCGGGTACGTGCTGCAGGGCATCGGCCGGGCGGCCGACTGGCTGACGGCGCACGCCGAGCCGTACGGCCGTATCAGAGTCAGTGAGGACGTCCGCACGACGGAGGGCCGGCGTGTCGTGCTCGGCGCCGGGGACTCCCTCGTCAGCGCGGCCCCGACGCTGGTCGAGGACGGCCGCGTCGACATCGACGCCGCCGCCGAAGGCGTGGTCGACCCCGAGTACACCTCCTTCGGGTACGCCTGGGCCGACGTCCGTCAGCCGCGCACCCTGGCCGGTGTCGACAAGCGGGGCCGGCTGATCCTCGCGACGGTGGACGGACGGCTGAAGAACGGCAGCGAGGGCTTCACCCTCCACGAGGCCGCCGTGTTCATGAAGTCGCTCGGTGCCGTCCAGGCGATGAACCTCGACGGCGGCGGGTCCACCGCGATGGCCGTCGACGGCACGCTCGTCAACCACCCGTCCGACGCCGCCGGCGAACGCGCGGTCGGAGACACCGTCCAGGTCCTGCCCACGGACCACTGACGATCGCCTGTCGCTGTCGCTGTCGCTGTCGCTGTCCCTGGCCGCCTGTCCGCCTGTCCGCCCGCCCGTCCCTTCCGCCTGCCGCTCTGCGACATCCGCACGGCGCACGCTTGGCCGCCGCCGGGAGCTGCCCCGGTCGAACGCGTACGGCCTTCGCCGCCGCGCTGATGCGGCTCACGCCTACGGGGCGAGCGGTGCGGGGCGGGGGGCCTGGGTCTGGGTGCCGGGGGCGCAGACGGCCACGGCCCAGAACTCGATGGTGTTCGTGGCGCTGGTGTTACGGGCCACCGCGTGCCATCCGTCCGTGGTGGGCGAGTTCGTGCGCACCATGAGGTCGATGACGCCCCCGTCGAAGGCGTTGTAGCCGCCGCCCGTGGGCACCTGCCCGGGTGGACAGATGGCTTCGGAACTGCCGGTCCCGCCCGGTGGGATCACGACGTGCCTGCCGTCGGCCCACGTGTAGTCCTCGGCCCGCGGGATTGTTCCCTTCCCGCCCGGCTGGTCGGCTGCGCCCCGGGCGGCGGCCGTTCCGCCCGGGGCGAGCACCGCGAGGGCGACCAGCGCGGGGATGGCGAACCTTCTCATCGGGACCCTTCCTCTCGTACGAGGGATGACAACCCCGATATGCCCTCCGTGCGAACGCGGCTGTCTCCCCCTCACACGTCCGGAGCAGGCCCCGTACGGGCCGGTCACCTGATCGCGGCGCCCGGGGCGACCTCCAGGGCCTCGTCGGCGGCGGCCCCCGCGAGGACGGCGTCCAGCAGTCCGGGGTAGCGCGCGTCGAGATCCTCACGCCGCAGGGACAACAGGTTCTCCCTGCCGGAGGGGTGCTGCCAGATGACGCCGCTCTCGCGCAGCACGCGCCAGTGGTGCGTCATCGTCGACTTGGCGGTGATGCCGAGGAGTTGCAGCACGCTGCCGCAGTTGTGTTCCCCGCCCGCGTCCAGGATGCGGATGACGGCGAGCCGTACGGGACTGCCCAGCGCGGACAGCACGCTCTCGATCCGGATCCGGTCGCGGTCGGGGTGACGGCTCATGGTCCCAACGTACCGCGACATTCATACCGACGGCTCAACTGTACGTGGACTGCCGAACAGTAGGTGTACGCAAGCCTGGGCTTCCCCGGGCAGACCCGGCAACTGGTGGTCAGCGCCTACGTCGTCTTCGCCGGCGGCTTCCTGCTGTTCGGCGGGCGTGCGGCCGATCTGCTGGGCCGCCGCGGGATGTTCTTCCTCGCCGTGTCCCTGTACGCCCTGTCCTCACGTCACAGGCTTCGTCATCGGCGTGCTCGGCACGGTCGTCCTCGCCCTCGGCTTCGACGCCGACGCGGGCTACGGCCTGCTGGTGCCCGGCCTGGTCGTCTCCGGCGTCGGCCAGGGCATCGTCTGCACCGCGATGTGAATCGCCGCCTCCACCGGCACCGCCCCGCAGGAACAGGGGGTGGCCAACGGCGTCGCCTCCACCGCCCTGAACCTCGGCAACGCCATCGGCCTGACGGTCTTCACCGTGATCGTCGACCTCGGCACCGAGGGCAAGGCCGGCGAGGCGCTCCGGACCGCCACGTCCGCCCGGCTTCCGCCACGTCCCCCGGCTTCCGCCACGTCCCCCCGGCCTCCGCCACGCTCGCCCGGTGCCGCCCGCCCACCGCCACGCCCGCCATGTGCCGTCCGCCCACCCGCCGTCGGTTTGACATGGAGCGCGCTCCAACACCTAGCGTCCCGGGAAACGGTTCGACCAGCTCAGGAGGCAGCGACATGACCAACGTCCCCACCCGGTATCTCGGCGAACTTGCGGTGTCCGCCCAGGGACTCGGCTGCATGGGCATGAGCCACGGCTACGGCGCCGCGGACGACGCGCAGTCGATCGCCACGCTGAACCGTGCCCTCGACCTGGGCGTGACCCTCCTCGACACCGCCGACTTCTACGGCTCGGGACACAACGAGGAACTGATCGGCCGGGCCGTCGCCGGGCGGCGCGAGGAGGTGGTGCTGGCCACGAAGTTCGGCTTCGCCAACCGTCTGGGCGAGCCCACCCTGATCCGGGGCGACGCCGCCTACGTCCGGCAGGCCTGCGACGCCTCGCTGCGCCGGCTCGGAGTCGACCACATCGACCTCTACTACCAGCACCGGGTCGACCCGCGGGTACCGATCGAGGAGACCGTGGGTGCCATGGCCGAGCTGGTGCACGCCGGCAAGGTGCGTCACCTGGGGCTGTCCGAGGCCGGCGCGCAGACCATCCGGCGGGCGCACGCGGTGCACCCGATCTCAGCGCTGCAGAGCGAGTGGTCGTTGTGGACCCGGGACCTGGAGGCGGAGATCGTTCCGGTCTGCCGTGAGCTGGGCATCGGCCTGGTTCCGTTCTCCCCGCTCGGGCGCGGGTTCCTGACGGGCCGTTATGAATCGCTCGACGCGATGGCGGAGACCGACGTGCGGCGCAGCCAGCCGAGGTTCGCCGACGGTAACCTGGAGCGGAACCTGGCGATCGTGGCGAAGCTGAACGAGCTGGCCGCCGCCAAGTCCGTCACCGCCGGCCAGCTCGCCCTGGCCTGGGTGCAGCACCGGGGCGACGACGTGGTGCCGATCCCCGGCACCCGCCGGCAGCGGTACCTGGAGGAGAACCTCGGGGCACTGGCCGTGGAGCTGACCGAGCAGGACCTCGCCGCGATCGAGGCCGCCGCCCCACCGGAGCGGATCGCCGGCAGCCGGTACGACGCGAACAGCCTCGCCTTCGTCAACCGCTGACCCCACTTGGGCGTGCCACGGAGCGAGCCGCCGGCGGCGGGGCCACGCTGGGTACAGGGCACACCCGGCCCGTCACCCACCGGAGGAGCGGATGCGCAGACCCGACGCACCACCCGTCATCGCCACGAGAGAGGCACACGCCATGCGCCCAAGGCACTCGACGCGCCCGGCACACCCGATGAGCCCCAGACACCCCAAGCCGTCGACGACCCTGACGACCCCGACGCGCTCGATGCGCTCGATCGGAAGGGGCACTGCCGCAGCTCTGGCAGGGGCCGTGGCGCTGTGCCTCTGGGCCCCGGTCCAGGCCGTCGCAGGCCCGGTCCGGACCGTCGCCGGCCCCGGCACCGCCCGGTCCTCGGCCACGTACTGCGGACCGGACAAGGCCACCGGGCTGGCGGTCTGGGCCGAACCGGCGGACTCCTGCGCCACCGCCCTGCAGGTGGCGAGCGCCTACGCCAAGGCCCGGTCCGGTACGGAACGCGCACCCGTCACGCTCCGTGTCGACAGCGGCACGTGGACCTGCCAGGAGCGTCAGGGCGACCCGAACCCCTACCAGGAGTGCGTCGACACGGGCGACAGCGGCCGCCGGGTCGTCCTCTCCTCCTGACCCGCGCACCGGACGCCTCCTGATCCCTGCCCGTGCCGGTCAGCCGGCGCGCACGGGGGTGCGGGCCGATTCGTCGACGTGCAGGGTGAAGACGTCGGGGCGCGCGTAGTGGCCGGTGGCGTCGAAGTCGAACCGGGCGCGGGCGAGGTCGTCCAGGTCGAGTTCGGCGGTCAGGATGCCCTCACCGTCGCGCAGCGGACCGGCGAGCACCTCGCCGAGCGGGGAGACGATGACCGAGCCGCCGCCGATCAGGACGGTGTCGGGCGCGTCGCCCTGGACGGGGTGGACGTCGGAGGGCAGCGCGTCGCGGCGCAGGTACTGGCCGGCGCTGAGGACGAAGCAGCGGCCCTCCAGGGCGATGTGCCGCATGGTGGCCTGCCAGGAGTCGCGGTCGTCCACCGTCGGGGCGCACCACAGGTCGACGCCCTTGGCGTACATCGCCGTACGGAACAACGGCATGTAGTTCTCCCAGCAGATGCCGGCACCGAGGCGGGCGGTGCCGGTGTCGACGACCGGGAGGGTGGAGCCGTCGCCCTGGCCCCACAGGTAGCGTTCCGCGGCGGTCGGCACGAGCTTGCGGTGCAGACCCAGGTAACCGTCGGGGCCGAAGAAGAGCGCCACGCAGTAGAGGGTCCCGCCCTGCCGCTCGACGGCGCCGACGACGGCGTGGCAGCCGAGTTCCCGCGTGACGGCGGCCAGGGTGTCGACCTCGGGGCCGGGGACGTCGATGGCGGCGGCGTGGTAGCGGCGGAACAGTTCGCGGCCGGCCGGGGTGCGACTGCCGACGCTGATGCCGAAGTCCAGGCCCTTGGGGTAGCCGCCGAGGAACGCCTCGGGAAGGACGACGACCTCGGCGCCCCGGCCGACGACGGCCTCCCGGACGAGTTCCTCGGCGCGGACCAGGGCGGCCGGCGTGTCGAACAGCGGGGCCGACGCCTGGACGACGGCGGCGGTCACGGTACGACGGGCCGCGGGGGCCGCGACGGTGGAGGGGGACACCGCGGACGCGGGGGACGCGGAGGACGCGACGGCGGGGCTCGGCGAGGTCATGGCACCGAGGCTAGGAACGCGGTCGGTCATCGAGCAAGCCGATGTCCGTGATGATCGACATCTACGAAACCGAATTCAGGAAGGCCGACCTGAACCTGCTCGTGGTCGGACACCCCGGCCCACCGCTGGCTCCGCCACCTCGTCGGCGCCACCGAGGCGCCCGCCCCCGGAACACCGCCGGACGGCCCGCGGTGACGTCCGCACCGTGGTCCCCGGTCACTGCGCCGGATCCTCCTCCGTACGTCGGACCGCCATCTTCACGGCCTGCTCCACATCGTGCCGCGACACCCCCTCGCGCGCCGACTGTTCGGTCACCGCTGCCTGGAACGCCTCGGACGCCCGCCGCCAGGCCTGCCACTGGGCGTCGTACTCGTCACCGCACAGGCCGGCCAGCCTGGCGCGCTCCGCTTCGGCGGAACGTTCCAGCCTGAGCAGTTCGTCCGGAATGTCTGTCATACCTGGATGCTATGCAGGGTGTCACCGAGTCGCCCGTCCACGCTCCGGCCGGGCGCCCGCGGGGTCGTCGGGCTTCGCATGGGGGCGGACCGCGGTGTCGG
This sequence comes from Streptomyces sp. NPDC107654, assembly GCF_055639035.1. Classification (NCBI taxonomy): domain Bacteria; kingdom Bacillati; phylum Actinomycetota; class Actinomycetes; order Kitasatosporales; family Streptomycetaceae; genus Streptomyces; species Streptomyces sp. NPDC107654. Next base: position 159,523 of record NZ_JBVKBI010000003.1, on the reverse strand, counting down.
GGCCGGGCGAGACGCCTGACGACGCCGGACGTGCCGCGATGCCTTCGCATTCAATTAAACGACCCGGGGGAGTCCGGGTTGGCCGTTCCCGTTTCGGCCGGTGCCCTCGGAGCATCCCTGGTGGGACTCGTCAACCTCCGTGTTCCGCAGCTCAACGGCTGCGCCTGCTGCCTGCGACTTCATACATGTTCGGGCCGCGCTGCGGTCGCGGTGACGCGGGACGAGTTCGCCGACGACCGGATATCGGCGGTTGTCCGGGGTGGCCGTCACGATCAGCGCGTTCAACCGGGTCTCGATCATGGGCCGTCACCCGGTGCGGGCGGAGGGGTGAGGGGGCTGCGCGTCGACTTCCGCGCGCGCCGGCCTCTACCGTTCGACGTATGACGGAACGACGCGCCATACTCAGCGGCTCCCCCTTCGAGGACCAGATCGGTTACGCCCGCGCCGTGGTCGACGGGGAGTGGGTGCATGTCTCCGGGACCACCGGGTTCGACTACGCCGCCATGACCATCTCCGACGACGTGGTGGAGCAGGCCGAGCAGTGCCTGTGGAACATCGGGACCGCCCTGGCCGAGGCGGGGTGCGGCTTCGCCGATGTGGTGCGGGTGCGCTACATGCTGCCCGACCGCGCGGACTTCGAGCCCTGCTGGCCGGTGCTGCGCCGCTGTTTCGGCGAGGTCCGGCCGGCCGCCACCATGATGGAGTGCGGCCTCGCCGACCCCCGTATGAAGATCGAGATCGAGGTCTACGCCCGCCGCCCCACCGTGGGCTGAGCCACGTCCCGCCCGGGGGCGGAGCCGCTCCCGGGGCCGGACCGCCCGCGGTCCCTCCGTGCACCGCGGCGCAATGCCGCGACCCCGCCCGGCGGCGATGATCACGGCGGTGCGTTCCGGCCGATGTCGCGCGGCCGTTCCCTGATGCCGAGTGTGACGGCTGTCCGCCCGGTCACCGGCCGTCCGGCCTTCGGGCGGTCACCGCCGCCCGGCACCAGCGCAGGGGGCCCTGCAGCCGGGCCGGCTGCCACCCGCCCTGCCGGCGCGGCAAACCGGAGCGCCGATCACCGAACGTCCTGCGCAACGCCTCACCCGAGTGCCCGGCCGTCGACGGCGGCATCGGCGAGCGGGACGATGTCCTGCTGCTGCCGCAGCCGTCCCACCGGGACCCCACCCTGTGGGACGACCCCGACGCCTTCCGCCCGCGACGCCGGGACCGCCTGGACCCCGACGCCACTCCCGGCTACCTGCCTTTCGGGCACTCCTCGGAGCGCTGCCGGGGGTGGCGCATGGTCGTGCCGCCGGCCGAACCGCTGCTGGACCTGTCCGCGACTCCGGGCCGGTGGTCGATCCCGGCCGGCGGGTGGGCCGGGTGCCGCTGCTGGGGCTGCCGGCGCGGAGGAGGTGTGCTTCACGCGGACGCGCCGGTGAGGAGGGCCGGCGGGGCGCGCCGTTGGTCACGACCTTAGTGTCAGGTAACCTGACATTGCCGCGTCGGAACGGAGGCCCCCGCATGACCATCGAGTACGCCACCCGCCACCGTCCCCGCTCCTTCATCCCGCCGGAGCCGGGCAAGCCCTACTTCGTCGAGAAGGGTCTGGGCGACCGCGCGCACCTCTTCGGCGACCTCGTCACCATCTACGCGGGCGGCGAGCAGACCGAGAACACCTTCAACTTCTTCACCTGCGAGGGCCCGAAGGGGGATCTGATCCCCGCCCACTCCCACGCGGACACCTACGAGGTCTTCTTCATCACCCAGGGCGCCGTGCGGCTCTTCGTGGAGGACCTGGCGGGGGAGCAGCACGAGAAGCTGCTCACGCCCGGGGACTTCGGCTTCGTCCCGAAGAACTGCCCCCACGCCTACCGCATGGAACGCCATCACTCACAGATCGTCGGCGTCGCCGCCGGACCCGGCGGCACGTTCGAGCGGTTCTTCGAGACCCTCGGCACACCGGCGGACGAACTCGGCCTGCCGGCCCGGCCGTTCGTCCCCGACCCGGACAGGTTCGCGACCGTGCCCGGACAGTACGACGTCCGCTTCCTGCCCGGCCACCAGTGGCGCACCGGGAGCTGACACCCGTGCCGTACGTCGAGGCGCTGTCGGCAGGCGCCCCGGTCGGCGCGCTGCACGCACCGCCGCGGGTCGGATCGCCGGCGCCACCGCCGTCGCGCTGTTCGGTCTGCTCGGCTTGCTGTCGGGCCCATGCCCCCGCCCCGCTGACGGATGCCCGTCCCGCCCGAGGACGGACCATGCCCCCTCTGACAGCCCCCCGCCCCTGAAGACCCATCCCCGAAGACGACGTACCCGTGAATCCCGGCCGCGGCCCGGCCTTCCCCCGGGACCTGCTCGCACCGCCGGACCCCGGTCACCTGCCGCTGCCGTCGCCCGTCCCGCCCCGGCGTACGGCTGCTGCGCGGTGCCGTCCAGGCCGTGCCCGACGGAGCCCGGCCCCTGGAGACCGACCTGTGGCTGCCCGAGCCGGCAGGGGGACCGGTGCCGGTCGCCGTCTTCGTGCACGGTGGCGCCTGGCGCACCGGACTCCGCGACGACCGGAGCCACGGTTCCGGCACTGGCGGCCCGGACCGTTCGCCCGGCCGGCGCTGTCCGGGCCGGCCGTGGTCTGCGCCGACTACCGGCTCAGCGAAGCCCGCCACCCGGCCCAGCTCGACGACCTGCGCGCGCTGCCGGTCCGGCTGCGCGACCGGGCCGGCGACCTCGGCACCGACCCGGCGGGTGGTCCTCCGGGGCGAGTCCGCCGACGGCCACCTCGCCGCGCTCACCGTGCCGCACGACCCCGCCGGGCCGGTGACCGTACACGGACGCGTCACCTGGTACGCGCCCACCGACCTCAGCCGCCTCGCCGAGGACCACCCACCGGGCCGCTTCGACCCGCACGGCCCCGCCACCTTCGAGGCCCGGCTGCCCGGCGCGGCCCCCGCCGACGCCCCAGGCCAGGCCCGTGACGCCGGCCCCGCCCTGCGGGTGACCCCGCAGGCACCGCCGTTCCTGGTCCCGCACGGCACCCGGGACGAGCGGGTGCCCTGCGCCCAGGGCGAGCGGCTCGCGGAAGCCCTGCGGGCCGCGTGGGTCCCCCTCGACCACGCGCCCATGCCCGGCGAGAACCACCTGTGGGCGAGGCTCACCGAGGACGGGGTCGAGCGGTGCTTCGCCAGGACGGCCGGGTACCTCGCCCGCCACTGCGCCGGAGGATAATCACCGGGTCCCCGATCACCCGAGGAGCCATGAGTCATCGCGCCGCCAACCTGCCCCAGCTGCTGTCCGAGGCCCGCCGCTGGTTCGAGGACGCCCTGTTCGCCAGCATGGAGGCGGCGGGCGAGCAGCCCGTGACGACCGCGCAGGCCTCCGTCTTCGCGATGCTCGACGCCGAGGGCACCACCGTCTCCGAACTGGCCCGGCGCATCGGCGTCACCCGGCAGACGGCCCACCAGGCGGTGCACGGGCTGATCGGCATGGGGCTGCTGGAGCAGGCGCCCGACCCCGAGTCCGCACGCCGGCGTCTGATCCGTACCACCGCCGAGGGCCGGCGGGTGCACGAGCGGGCCCAGGCCACGATCACGGTGATCGAGTCGGCCCTGGTCGAGCGCATCGGGCCGGGCCCGGCCCGCGCCCTGCGCGACGCTCTGGCCTCCGACTGGGGTGCGCCCCCGCTCGTCGCCGCCCCCTGAACGGCCTCACGTCGCGTGCTGCCGCTCCTCCGCCGGAACCGGCAGCACGACGATGCGCTGGACGGCCCGGCTCAGGACCAGCACACCCCCGAAGATCAGCAGGGCACCGCACACCTCCGGCACGAGCCACCAGCCGGTGCGGATCCGCTCGTCGAAGAGGGTGATGCCCAGGGCCAGGCTCACCACCGCGTCGCCGATGGTCAGCGCGGGCTGCGCCGCGGCCAGCGGACCGGCCTGGAGCGCGTTCTCCAGCAGGAGCACGGCACAGACGCCGGCGAGCGCGAAGCCGTACGTCTGCCAGGACCGCAGGAACGCCGTGAAACCCTCGTCGGAGAAGGTGCCGCTGGCCGACTTCAGCAGGGCGGCGGTCAGGGCGTTGCCCGTGGCGGAGGCGGCGGCCAGGAGCGCGGCGCGCCGGGCCGGGGGACGCCCCCGGCCCGCCAGGAGAACGGCCACGGCCATCACGCCGGCACACAGGCACACGGCCGGGATCCACCGGCCGAGCGGGGCCTGGTCGGTCGCGCCGTGCGGGGCCGCCGCGACGAGCAGCACGGCGAGGCCCGCGACACAGCCGCCGACACCCCACCAGCCCCAGCGCGGCAGCCGCCGGTGCATCAACGGCGCGGCGACGAGCAGCGCGAACGGCAACTCCAGGATGAACAGCGGCTGGACCAGCGCGAGCGGGCCGTTGACGAGGGCAAGGCTCTGGAACAGCGCGGCGCAGACCACGCCGGCCATGCCGATCACCCAGAACGGCCGGCGCACCAGCTCCGCGAGCAGCCGGACCCCGCCGCGGCTGCTGACCGAGGCGGCTTTGCGCTGGAACGCGGTGCCCACGGCGTTGCTCGCCGCCCCCGCGACGGCGAACGCCGCGGCCAGTTCGATCACGACCATCTCCCGCCTGCCGGCAGACCTCCGGGAGGAGGATCGGGTCCCTTCAGCCTACGAAAGGCACCGCCGCACCGCTCAGTTCCGGGCCGCCGGGCGAAGGGCCGCCTCCGCCTCGTGCACGCGCCACTCCTCCACGGTCTCCTGCTGGTGTTCGGCCCGGTCCAGGAGCGTGTCGAGCAGCACGGTGTCCAGGCGCCCGTCGGTCGCGGCGAGCCGGCGCAGGGTCGCCCAGCCGGCCGCCTTGCCCTCCACCCCGAGCCGCAGCGCCTCCAGTTCCAGCACGGTGCTGAGCGGAGAGCGCCGCACCAGGCGTCCGTTGCCCTTCAGCCGGGCCGCCTTCTCGGCCGTCCAGCCCGCCCATACCTTGTAGTGCCGCACCGGGACGTCCAGGTCCCGCATGATCTCCAGCAGCGTCTCCCGGTCCTCGTCGATCTCGACGGCGACGGGACCGAGGGCCCGGCCGAGCGCGGAACCGCGGGAGGCGCGGGCCAGATGGCCGACCCGCTGGGCGCCCGCGGTGGCGCCGGCCAGGTGGTCGTTGAGATAGACACCGAGCAGTCTCGTGTCGGTGCCGCCGGTGGACTCGGGCCCCGGCGTACCGGAGCGTTCCGGTCCGTTCATGGCAGGCCTCCTTCGTGGCTTCCTCGGCAGGGGACGGGGGCGGCGCCCGCGGCGTCCGGCCGCGCGGGGTGCGCCGACCGTCGTCGTGACGCGTACCAGGCTCGGCGTGCGGGGCGTCGAGCCGAAACCGAAGCGGACGGCGGGCTCGACCGGGGTGAGGGGGCCGAGGTCCCGCCCTTCGTGGACGGCGCTCGCCGCGGCGATCCGGTGCACATCGCGCGCGCCGTACCACTCGCGCCGGCCACCACCGGCACTGCCGCGGGTCCGCACCCCGAGCAGCATCCGGGCCGGCGGGTCGGTCACCACCGTCCAGCGGGCCGCGGCGGCCAGCGCGCCGGGGACGGCCCGCAGCAGGACCCCCGGGAGAGTCCTGCGGCCGACGGTCAGGCGCAGCTCGAACAGCGAACCGGCCGTGACCGCCCACCGGTCCCCGGTGACGCGGACCCGCACCGGTACGATCCGCACCTCGTCGAAGGCGTAGGTGCCGGCGATGAAGTCCGCGGTGCGCCGGGTCGGGGCCAGCAGCAGACGGTGACCGTCCTCCCGCTCCAGCATCACGTCGCTGAACGGGCCGAACGGCGAGCGGGGCCAGTGCCCGAGCACCACCCGGGTCCCGGACGCCGTCCCGATGCCGGCGATCCAGCCGTCGAAGCGGAGCCGGCCGGCCCGGGCCGGGCCCCGCGCGGACGCGTTCATCCGTCCCGGGCGGCACGGTCGCGGACCCCGCCGCCGAGCCCCACCGGACGCACCACGCCCAGCCGTACGTTCCGCACCCCGTCCGGGAAGGGCGCGAGCGGCTCGGTCACGGGCGGCGGCAGCCCCACCACCCGGGTGCACGTCTCCTCCGGAGCCAGGGGACGCGCCTCGCGCAACGGCCAGGAGGCGCGCTCGACGGGCGTCTCCCGGAGCGCGCCGCGGCGCCCGATGAAGGCGCGCCGGCGCGAGGTCGGCCACACGTCCAGCCGGCTGGGCCGGGTCGGCTCGCCCGGCCGGACGGCCATGCGGTACCCCGGACCGACGCGCCGCCGGGCGCCGGAGTGGTGCACCGCGTCCTCGCGCCGCGCCGGCTCCGGACGCCCGACGTGGTACGACACCCCCACCACGCGGGCGGCCGGTTTCACCGGGCAGGCCACCTCGACGGTCGGGAACCACAGCCCCTGCCGGCCGCTCGGCCCCCGGACACAGGCGCGCAGATCGGTCTCCGCGAACGGGGGCAGGGCCGCCGGCGGCCCCGGCGGGCGCACACCGGACACGGGGAACGGCGTGAGGCCCGCCCAGGCCGAACCGTCGTACGTGTCCACGGCCGGCCCGCGCGGCAGCGGGGGCCGGACCCGGGCGGGCGGCCACGCCCAGTGCACGAACGTCCGGGTCAGCCGGCCGGCGCGCAGCGCCGGGACGCGCACACGCTGCCGGGGTCCATACGACACCACGCGCACCGACTCCCCCGGAGCGGGGCGTCGAAACCCGGCGCCCCGTGTCGGTCCGCCCCGCCCCGGGCACCGGGCTCAGGTGGCGCGTGTCCCGCCGCCCCGGCGGATGCGGCCCAGCAGGTCCCGGTGGTAGGCCGCGAGTTGCCCGGCCGGCACCGGGGCGGGGCTCCCGGCCAGCGTGTACCAGGTGTCACCCCCGGAGTGCTGAATGGCGACCCGCACACTGCGGCCGTCGGGCAGGAGGATCGTCGCGACGGTGAGATCGCCGGTGATGACGCCGACCTCGTCGGTCATCGCCCCGCCGGGACCGGCCGTGACCCGGTCGACGTAACGGTTGATGCTGGGAGGGTTGTTCATGGGGCGCAGGTTTCCACCAACCCGACCGGGATGCCCCGCACCGCGCAGGCGGCGCGCACGGCTGTCGCCGCGTTGGAGGTGCCGCCGCGGGACCGGCCGCTCTTCAGCCGAACAACGGGAGCCGCTCCGCCGCCGTTCCCAGGGCGCCGCGCTCGGCGTCCGTGGGCGCCGCCCGCCCGGTGCCCACACGCGCGTACCGCTCGTCGCTCCACTCCGCCGGGGCGGGCCGGCCGAGGAGGCCGTCCAGCGTGGCACGCACCGCCGCCAGGCCCTCGGGGGAGGGGCCGGGGGCGTGCGGGAGGTGGACGGTCAGGTCGAGATGGTGGACGGTCGCCTCCACCGCCAGCGTGGTGATCAGATCCCCGGCCGTCAGCACGTGCCCCTGCGTGGCCACCCGCCGCTCGGGATCGGCCGCCTCCGCCGCGTGCACGGCCGCCGCCAGCGTCTCCAGATACAGCTCCTGCATCTGGCCGAAGACCAGGAACATGCTCCCGTTCACCCGCACCCAGCGCCGGCCGTTCGCCGCCCCGGCGCTGTCGGGCCGCCAGCCCTGCCAGTAGCTCACCGCGTCCCGGTCGACGGGCCCGTCCGACGGCGTGTGCAGGGCCACCAGACCGCGCTGGGCGTCCTGAAGACAGTGGAACACCAGATCCCGCACCGCCCAGCCCGTGCATCCCGTCGGCAGCCACGACTCCTCGTCCCCCAGCCCCGCGACGACGACCGAAACGGCCTCGTAGGCGGCGCGCAGGACGCGCGCCGGATTCGTGGCGTTCACTGGGCTCATGGGTCTCCTCGGCTGGGCTCCGCGGTACGCCCGCCGACCGGGGACCGAGGCCGGTCTCCCGGTGCCGCCCGGCCGTGGCACCCGCCACGGCGGCGAGCGGGGTGGCCGGGCACGCCGGGCTCGACGACTGTGCGGGCGCGCGTGTCGCCGTCCGCTCGCGTCCGGCCGGTACGGCCCACCCGCGCATGGTAACGGCGGTGCCGGCCGGACGGGATCCGATTACTTCCCGGTGTACGGCGGTCGTCCTCCGCCCCGGCCGCTTCGTACGCGGCGAGGGCGGCGTGGGCCGGATGGCGCGGGGCCAACCGTCGATCATGTTTCCACCGCACCCCCGCGGCGGCCCGGCGGTTCCGTTCCGGCAAGGGCGGCACCGTAGTGCCCGGCCGAACGCGGAACGTCGTGCGGCCGTACGCCCGTTCAGACCCGGCTGGACGTCGCCGTGTCCGCGGACAGCCGTTGGGCGACGTAGATCGGGATCACCGACAGCAGGACCAGTACGGCGGCCACGACGTTCACCACCGGGGCCTGTTGCGGCCGGGTCATGTTGCCGAAGATCCAGATGGGCAGGGTCTCGATGCCCGGTCCCGCGGTGAAGGTGGTGACCACGATCTCGTCGAAGGAGAGCGCGAAGGCGAGCAGTGCGCCGGCCAGCAGCGCCGAGCGGACGAGCGGGAAGGTGATGTCCGCGAAGGCGCGGAAGGTGCTCGCGCCGAGGTCCATGGCCGCCTCCTCGTACGAGCGGGAGGTACGGCGCAGCCGGGCCACCACGTTGTTGAAGACGACGACGATGCAGAAGGTGGCGTGCCCGACGATCACCGTGAACAGTCCGAGGCCCACGCCGAGCGGCTCCAGGACCGTGCTGAAGGCCGAGTTGAGCGCGATGCCCGTGACGATGCCGGGCAGCGCGATCGGCAGGACGACGACGAAGGAGACGGTGTCGCGGCCGAAGAAGCGGTGGCGGGCCACGGCGAAGGCGATGAGCGTGCCGAGGACCAGCGCGACGGCCGTGGCCCCCAGCCCCGCCTTCACCGAGACCCACAGGGCGTCGCGGGCACCGGAGTTGCGCGCGGCCACCGACCACCAGTGCACGGTGAGCCCAGGCGGCGGCCAGCCCGCGCTGCGGTCCGGGTTCAGGGAGTTGACCAGGACCAGCAGCAGCGGGACGTAGATCACTGCGAAACCGAGCCCGGCGCCGATGCGCAGGGCGGTCCGCGCGGTGCGGCTGAGATGCATGGCGCTCTTCTCCTCCGGGTGCCGATGGGTTCGCGTGCCGTGGGGCCTACAGGCTGGTGAGGGCGCCCGTGCGGCGGATCGCCAGCAGGTACAGGACGATCACGGCCACGGGCACGGTGCCGAGCGCGGCGGCCATGGGCAGGTTGAGTTCGATGTTGGAGTACACGAGGTTGCCGATCAGCTGGGTCTTGCCGCCGACGATCTGCACGGTGATGTAGTCGCCGAGGCTGAGCGAGAAGGTGAAGACGGAGCCGGCGGCCACCGAGGGCAGGACCAGGGGCAGGACGACCGAGCGGAAGGTGCGGGCCGGCCGGGCTCCGAGGTCCGCCGACGCGTCCAGCAGGTTCGCCGGGAGCTGTTCCAGCGCGGTGTGGACCGGCAGGATCATGTACGGCAGCCAGAGGTACGTCAGGGTGAGGACGGTGGCGGGCAGGCCGTAGCCGGGGCCGCTCAGTCCGAACGGCGCGAGCATCCAGTCGGCGAGGCCGCCCTCGGAGAGGATCAGCCGCCAGGCGTACACCTTGACCAGGTAACTCGCCCACAGCGGGGTGAGGATGGCCACGACGAGCAGCGGGCGCCACTTCGGCCGGGCCACGCGGGCGGTGTAGAGGGCGACCGGGAAGGCGATCACCGCGCACAGCACGGTCACCGCGAGGGCGACCCCGACGCTGCGCAGGATCACCTGGCGGAACACCGGTGTGGTGAACAGCGCGTGGAAGTTGTCCGTCGACCACACCTTCACCACCTGGGAGGTGAAGGAGTCCGTGGTCCAGAAGGCGGAGACGAACAGGACCGCCAGCGAGCCGAGGTAGAGCACGGCGAGCCACAGCAGCGGGGCGGTGAGCAGGAGGGCCAGGCGCAGCCGGGGTCTGCGGTGCAGGGTTCCGGCGAGCCGCCGGGCGGTGCCCCGGCCGGCGGCGGGCGGCGGATCGGTCGTCACCGCTCAGCCCTTGATCTCGGTCCAGGCCTGCACCCACTTGGCGTACGGCACGCACGTCACGTCCTTGCGGCCGTCGAGGCACTGCTCGATGGGCGTGTTCCAGAAGGCGATCCTCTTCCAGTAGTTCTCGTCGGCCGCGTGGTAGACGGTGCAGAAGTTCTTGTCCGAGGTCTGCGCGCACGCCTTGGAGTTGGCCGGTGCTTCGCCGAAGTACTCGGCGACCTGCGCGTTGACCTTGGGCGAGACGATCCAGTCCAGCCACTTGTAGGCGCAGTTCGGGTGCTTGGCCTTCGCGGAGACCATCCAGGTGTCCGACCAGCCGGTCGAACCCTCCTTCGGGACCAGCGCCTTGACCCTCGCACCCTCGGAGGCGGCGAGGTTGGCGATGACCTGCCAGGTGGTGCCCACCACCGAGTCACCGCTCTTGAAGGCGGAGACCTCCTTCAGGTAGTCGCTCCAGTACTCGCCGACGTTCGCGTTCTGCCGCTTGAGCAGCGCCACGGCGGCGTCGAACTGCTTCTGGTCGAGGGCGTACGGATCCTCGATCCCCAACTCCGGCCTGGCGGCCTTGAGGTACAGGGCCGCGTCGGCGATGTAGATCGGCGAGTCGTACGCGGTGACGTGCCCCTTGTACCGGGAGGCGTCGTCGAAGACGGCCGACCAGGTGGTGGGCGCGGGCGTCACCTTCGCGGTGTCGTACATCAGCAGGTTGGCGCCCCGGCCGTGCGGGATGCCGTACATCCTGCCCTTCACGGAGTTCCAGGCGCCGTTCTTCAAACCGCTGAAGACGTCCTTGTAGTGGGGGACCAGGTCGGTGTTGACGGGGGCCGCGTCACCGGAGGCGATCAGACGCAGGGAGGCGTCGCCGGAGGCGGAGACGGCGTCGTACTCGCCGGTCTTCATCAGCTTGACCATCTCGTCCGAGCTGGCGGCCACCTTGGAGTGGACCTGGCAGCCCGTGCGCTTCTCGAAGCCGGAGACCCAGTCCGCCTTGGGATCGTTGGAGCCGTCCTCGACATAGCCGGCCCAGGCGATCAGGTTGACCTGGCCCTCGGTCCTGCCGAGCTTCGTCGGAGCCTTCAGGTCGGGCGGGTTGAGTCCGGTGGCGGACGTACCGCCGGAGCCGGAGGAGTCGCAGGCGGCGGCGAGCAGCAGCGTGGCGGCGCAGACGGCTGAGGCGCGCAGGGTACGGGTGAGGCGCACGGCGTTCTCCAGGGGGAGGGGGGCGGTGTCAGGAGGGGAACCGGACGGCGTGCCGGCGGTGCCACTGGAGGCGGACCCGGGTGCCGCGGTAGGCGGCGACGTCCGCGGAGGAGGTCTCCAGGTTCTGCTGGAGCGCGGTGAGCCGGCCGCCGCCGTCCAGTTCGACGAGGAATCGGGTGGCGGTGGCCGGGTGGGCGGCCTTCGGTGGGGTGTCGGGTGGGGGTGGTTGTTCGGGCTCGTCCGGCTCGGCGGCGTCCTTCAGTACGCGGATCTTCTCGGGGCGGATGTTGTAGGTGCCCGGGGAGCCGGTGATCCGGTGGGCCGCCTCGCCCTCCAGGAGGTTGGAGGTGCCGACGAAGGAGGCGACGAAGGGGGTCGCGGGGCGCTCGTAGATCTCCGCGGGGGTGCCGACCTGGGCGATCCGGCCCTGGTCGAAGACGGCGATGCGGTCGCTCATCGTCAGGGCCTCCTCCTGGTCGTGGGTGACGAAGACGAAGGTGATGCCCACCTCCCGTTGGATCGCCTTGAGTTCGACCTGCATCTGCTCGCGCAGCTTGAGGTCGAGGGCGCCGAGCGGTTCGTCCAGCAGCAGCACGCGGGGCCGGCCGACGAGGGCGCGGGCCAGGGCGACGCGCTGGCGCTGCCCGCCGGACAGCTGGGCGGGCCGCCGCTGGCCGTGGCCTTCGAGGCGGACCTCGGCGAGCGCCTTGCGGGCGCGGACCAGGCGTTCGGCCTTCGGGACCCTGCGGACCCTGAGCCCGTAGGCGACGTTCTGCTCGACCGTCATGTGCGGGAAGAGGGCGTAGTCCTGGAAGACGGTGTGCACGTCCCGCTCGAACGGGGCGAGGCCGGTGACCTCCTGCCCGGCGAGTTCGATGCGGCCCTGGTCCGGTGTCTCGAAGCCGGCGACGAGCCGCAGCACCGTCGTCTTTCCCGAGCCGGAGGGGCCGAGCATCGAGAAGAACTCGCCGTCCCGGATCTCCAGGTCGACGCCGGCCACGGCGGTGGTCTCGCCGAACGCCTTCCGCAGGCCCTGCAGCCGGATCGCAATTCCCGCCATGGGGGAACCTTTCTGGCGCGCTGAACGTTGCCCGCAAACATATGAAGTCATAGGTCATAGCTCAAGGTCCCCTTAAGGTAAAGCTTGAGTCAACGCACGAGGTGGTGGCCGTGAGGCAGCACGAGACCGAGGGAGGCGCCCGCAAGGCCCTCTTCGCCCCGGTGGACAACCGGGCCCGCGTGGACACGGTCGTCCGCCGCATAGGGGACGCCATCGAGCTGGGTCTCCTCGCCGACGGGGAGCAGCTCCCCGGCGAGAGCGAGCTCGCCGGACAGCTCGGCGTCTCCACGGTGACCCTGCGCGAGGCGCTCATGTCGCTGCGGCAGCAGGGTCTGGTCACCACCCGCCGCGGCCGCGGCGGCGGCAGCTTCGTCTCGCTGCCCGAGGTCCCCGCCGACGACCGGCTCAGGACGCGGCTGCGCGGCTGGAGCACCGAGGAGCTGCGCGACCTCGGCGACCATTGGGCCGCCCTGTCCGGAGCCGCCGCCCGGCTCGCCGCCCACCGCACCGAACCCGCCGACCTCCAGCCGCTGAACCGTACGGCCGGGGAACTGGCCGCCGCCGGGGACACGGCGGCACGCAGCCGGCTGTACGGCCGCTTCCACGTCGAACTCGCCGCCGCCGCCCAGTCCGCCCGGCTCACCCGCGAACAGGTCGTCCTGCAGAGCGAGGTGGGCGCCCTGCTCTGTCTCGTCCTGGCCGACGACGCATATCGTGAAGAAGTTGCGGAGCGTCACCGCCGCGTCATCTCCGCCGTGCAGGATGGGGCTCACGAAACGGCCGGCACGCTGGCCGAGCGGTGCGTCAGGGAGTCGGCGGCGCGGCTCGTCGCCGTACGCCTCACCCTCTGACCGCACCGCGTCCGGTTCCCGTCCGCTGGAGGAGACCATGGGCGTCAGCACGGGGCCCGCCACCGTCGCCACCCTCGCCACGGAGCCTGAGGCACGGGTCGCCGCGCAGGTGTGCGGTGCGCTGGAGGCCGTCTTCGAGACGGTCGCCGCCACCCGTGCCGACACCGCCGCCCTGCTGCACCGGGTGGCCGCCGAGGGGCGCCGGCCCGTCAGCCGCGACCTCGCCGCCCTGCGCCCCGGACTGCATCTGCGGCTGCGCCACGAGGAACTCGTCTCCGGCGTCGGCTTCGTGGCGGCCCCCGGGCTGCTGGCCGACGTGCCGGCCTGGCTGGAATGGTGGCAGGCGGGTGCCGAGGGCGACGTACACCCGCTCCTGCTCGATCTCGATCCCCGCCGGTCGGCCTACTCCGACTACACGCACTGGGACTGGTTCGCCCTGCCCCGCGACACCGGGCGCCGGGCCGTGGCCGGTCCGTACGTGGACTACCTCTGCTCCGACGAGTACAGCCTCACCCTGTCCGAACCGGTGCGGATCGAGGGGCGGTTCGCCGGGGTCGCCGCGGCCGACGTGTATCTACGGCACTTCGAGGCGGCCGTGCTGCCACTGCTGCGGCGTCTGTCCCGGCCGGCCCGGCTGGTGAACGCCCGCGGCCGGGTCGCCGCCTCCGCCGACCCCGCCCACCTGGCCGGCTCCCTCACCCGGGGCCCGGACTTCGGCGAACTCCTCACCGCAGCGCGGCCCGGCACCTACGACGGACTGCGCCTCGTGCCGTGCCGGGGCGTGCCCCTGGTCCTCGTCCTGGCCTGAGCCCGGCCGCGGCCTCCCGGGTGCGGGTGCGACCCCGGGCCGCCCGTGAGAGGGCCCGGGGTCGAGGTGTGGCGCTCGGGATGCGTCAGGCGGCGAGGCGTTCCGCCAGCTGCCGCGCCCTGGCCTCCGCCGCCTCGAAGGCGCGGTCGCGGGAGGCCTCGTACAGCGGGACCAGCTCGGCCATCGCCGGGTTCTTCGACGCCATCGTCAGCTCCGGGACGATGAACTCCACGTCCAGGCCGAGGGCGTCGGCGAGGACGGCCTTGAGGTAGTTCTGCACGTACTCGTAGCCCTCGCGCGGGGTGCCCGGCGCGTAGGAGCCGCCCCGGCTGGCGACGACGGTGACCGGGGTGCCCTTGGCGGACGGGTTCTCGCCCGCGGTGCGGCCCATGAGGATCACGTTGTCCAGCCAGGCCTTCAGGGTCGACGGGACCGTGTAGTTGTACATCGGAGCGCCGATCAGGATCGCGTCGGCCTGCTCCAGCTCCTCGATCAGCTTCAGCCGCTCGGCGAAGACGGCGGCCTGCTCGGGCGTGTGGGCGGCCTCGGGGACGAAGCCGGCGAGGTGCGCGTCGGCGGTGATGTGCGGGACCGGCTCGGCCGCCAGGTCGCGGTAGACGACCGTGCCCTCGGGGTGCTGCTCCTGCCAGTGCTTGCGGAAGGCCTCCGTCACGGCGCGGGAAGCCGACGCCTGGGTCGGGAACACGGACGAATCGATGTGCAGCAGGGTGGCCATGGGTGTCTCCGTAAAAGGGCTGGGCAGCTGGCAGCCGCACGCCGCGGCGCGTCGGCTCACGTTCCGTACTGGACTATGTTTAACACATCGACTTACTTTTTCTCAGCCCCATACGGTGAAGTAGTACCCTGAGGTCATGGCGGCGGAGCAGAACCACGACAGCGCGGCGTGCAAGCGGGTGGACGATGGCATCACCCGGGTCTTCCAGCTGCTCGGCAAACGCTGGAGCGGCCCGATCGTGGCCGTCCTGGTGGAACAGCCCGCCTATTTCACCGATCTCCGGCGGGCCGTCCCCGGTATCAGCGAACGCATGCTGTCCGACCGGCTCGCCGAACTCGGAGCGGCCGGCCTCGTCCTGCGCGAGGTCGACGAGGGACCCCCGCTGCGCGTGTCCTACCGGCTGACCGACGCCGGCGCGGCCCTGGAACCCGCCCTCCGCGCACTCGCCGAGTGGGCCAAGTCCCATCTGCCGGAGGCGTCGGCCTGCCCCGAGACGAGCCTGGAACGGCCGGGCGCGGTGCGGGCCTAGAAGCGCTGTGGAGGTGTCTCCGGGCCGGGTGCCGGCCGAGGGCCAGGTCCGTGGGCGTAAGACGTCCGGTGCGGCAGGACCGCGCCGGCGGGCAGGGGAACTCGGCCGCCCGGCGGACGCGCGCGAACCGTGGCCGGCGGGCCTCTCCCCGTCGGCGATCGTCAAGAGCGATGCCGTTCGACGAACACGCGGATGACCCGAACCAGGCGAGCGCGGTCACTCGCCCTCATGGTGGCCGCTCCCTCCATCTGCGTGAGGAACAGGCCCAGGCTCGCGGTGCAGATGTCGTCCTCTCGGTCCGGCAGGCTGCAGGAGATGGACAGCCCGGTCGAGTTCCGATGCCCCAGGTACGTCGTCACATGGGACATGAACAACACCACGGTGCCGTAGCGCGCCGTGGCCACGTCGTCGGTCTCCGTATCCCCTCGGCCCCACAGCTCCCCCCGCCAGCTCCCGGCCCCGGCATGCCGGGCCCAGACGAGCGACGCGTAGAGACCCGAGACGCCAGTCGGTACGGGCCGCACCTCGGTGCCCTGGGGTTTCGAGCAGTCCTCTCCCGGAGGGACGAGCAGGGCCACCTCGGGGATGTACGGGCAGCCGTACACCGCGATCATGGCGGCTCCACCGGGGGCGAAGACCTCCCAGATGCCCGAGCTCCCGTCGGCGGGCCCCAGGCCGAGGCGGCCGGCGCCGTCGGCCCCGAGGTACGTGTCGCACATTCCCTCGGGTCCCAGGATGTAGTGGACGGCCTCGCCACGGCCCAGGCGGACTCCGGCGACGACGGCTCCGGACGGCAGTGTCAGCGGGTCGGGCAGCCGTACGGTCCTCGGCAGCGGGTCGCCGGCCGGCACGCTGAAGGGGGCGGTCACCTTGCAGGAACGGACCTCGGCCGTTCGGTCCGACCGGTGCCCCGGCGTGGAGTGCCGTGTGGACGGAGGGGAGGGGTCCGGTCGCTTCGGTGAACTCGTGCAGCCCGTGAGCAGCAGGACGGCGGCCAGGACGGCCGCCCCCGTCGTCCTGGCCGGGCGGCACCTCGTCCTCGGTCCGCGCCCCGGGGTCACGTTGCGGGGCGAGAGCCCCACCGGCCGTGTTCCGCGCATAGAAGTGACCGCTTCCTCAGGGCTGCCGACACAGGACGTCTCCGCGGGACGACGTGCCCCTCTCGCCCTCCTCGCCGGGACGTCCCGGGAACCCGGAACCCACGGACGTGCCGTGGCCGACGGCCGGGCAGGCTCGGGTACCGGATCTCACACTCCACTGTCACCGGGGCGCTCAAGAGGTTACAACAGTGTGAGCGATGGCCAACAGCGCGAAATCCGGAGTGAGTTGATGGAATCCCTCAGCACGATGGTATTGCCGGACGGCTCAGAGATCACGTTCGCGGTGGGGGCGGGAGCCGGACTTCCCGTCGGCGAGGGACCGGTGAAAGCCGGGAGAATGGGCGACGCGGTCCGGCGAATGCCGCAGACGCTGCACAACGCCCTGGAACCCGTGCGGGAGATGGCACGTACGGTGGTGGACCAGCTCCGGGACGTCGGACCGGAGGAGGTCGAGATCGAATTCGGCGTGAATCTTTCCGGCCAGGTCGGCGTGATCGTCAACAAGGGGGAGGCAGCCGCTCACCTGAAGATCAGGATGCTCTGGCGCAAGGACGCGGACGCAGGCGGCGAGGCGTGAGCTGAAGCGTGCCGGCACAAGAGGAAGATCCCGGCTCCGGGCAGGCACGGCGTCCGGAACGAACCGGCACCGACAACCCCGCCTCGACCCGCGCTTCCTGGGTCTCCACCGCTGTGGTGCAGATCCTCGCCCCCGACGGAAGGGTGGCGGGCGCGGGCTTCCTGGCCAGTGGCGATGTGGTCGTCACCTGCGCCCACGTGGTGCGCGCGGCCGGCAGCGGCCCGGGGGACAGCCTGCGGCTGCGTTTCCGGCACCTGCCCGTCCAGCCGGTGGTCGAAGGAACCGTACTGACCGGCGCGTGGCGGGAGCCGGACGCGGAGGACATCGCCGTCGTGCGTGTGGCGGGGGTGCCCGCCGGAGCCCGCGAGGTGCCGCTGGGTTCGGCCGCCGGAAGTTCGGGGCACCGCGTTTCCTCCTTCGGGTTTCCAGGTCAAGCACCCGACGGCGGCCACTTCGGTTACGGCGTGGCGGGTGACCTGCTGCCCGGTGAAGCGACGGGCCCGCTTCTCCAGCTGACCGACGCGAACGACCTGACCACGGGTTTCAGCGGCGCACCCGTGTTCGACGAGGTGAGCGGCCTCGTCATCGGCATGGTCTCGGCGGTCGTGAAGCCGGACCTGCTGCACAGAGGACTCGGGACCGCCTACGCGACACCCGTGGAGGTGCTGCGGACGGTGGTGCCCGGACTGACGGAGCGGAAGGTGCGCCCCTACCGGGGACTCGCGCCGTTCACCGAGCACGACGCCAGATGGTTCCATGGCCGGCAGGCGGTCGTGCACCGTGTGCTGGAGCGTCTGCGCCGGCACCGGCTCGTGCTGCTGCTGGGTCCCTCCGGCGCGGGGAAGTCCTCCGTCGTGCGGGCCGGGGTGATTCCCGCACTGTCCGACGGCGCCTTGCCGGGCAGCGATCGGTGGGTGCGTCTCGTGACGCGGCCCGGACAGGACCTCCGCGACGAGTTGGAGCGGTCGGGGCTGCCTGGGGCGGGGACACAGGGCATCGCCGGGGCGGTGGACCGTCGCCTCGCCGGGGAACCGACGGACCGGCTGCTTCTGGTCGTCGACCAGTTCGAGGAACTCCTCGCCCAGCCGTCGGACGACAGCCCGTGTTCCCCCGCGCACCCCGCAGCGGCTCAGGATCTTGTCGCGGCGATCGATGCCCACCGCCGACTGAGCGTGATCCTCATCATGCGCAACGACTTCTACCCGCGCCTGGCCGACCTGTGTCCCGACCTGCTGAACGCCGCCAGGCCCGGATCACTGGACGTGTCCGCCGAGCTCACCCTCCCCGAACTGCGCGAGATCATCGTCCAGCCCGCGCTGGACGCCGGTGCGCGCTTCGAGGAAGGCCTGGCGGACCGGATCATCGAGGACTTCCGAGCCGCCGACTCCCTGGGCCGCACACCGGCGACCCTCCTGCCACCTCTCCAGCTCGCCCTGTCCGAGCTGTGGGAACGCCGTGTCGACGGTCGCATCACCCACGACTCCTACCAGCGCATCGGAGCGGTCACCGGAAGCCTGACCACGTGGTGCAACAACTCCCTGAACGCGCTGCCCGCCGGTCACCGTCCCACTGCCCAACGCATCCTGACCGCGCTGGTCCGCCCCTCCGACGACGCCAACGGCATACCGGCCACCCGCCAGCAGGTGCCCCTTGCCCGGCTGCGGATTCTCGCGCATGACGCCAAGGACACGAACGACGCCGAGGACGCGTACGACGCCGAGGACGCGAATTCCGCCACGGACGCGGTGTTCGACGAGGTCGTCGCCGCGTTGACCCGTGACCGGGTCATCATCACCAGCAGGACGACGCGGCCCGACGGCCGACCGGGCGAGCCGGTCACCGAGCTCATCCACGACGCGCTGATACGTGACTGGAGCGACCTCCGCGAGTGGATCGAGAGCGACCGCCGTTTCCAGACATGGCTGCACCAGGTCACCGACCGTCACCACCGCTACGCCGGTACCGGCCTTCCCGCCGACCTGCTCGACGGCACCGACCTCGCGGACGGGCTGAAGTGGGCCCGACAACGTGTTCTTCCCACCGAGATCGCGGCCTTCCTCACCGCCGGCGAGCGCCGCCAGCAAGCAGCCCTCCGCCGCACTCGACGCGTCAATGTTCTCCTGGCGTCGCTCCTGGCCGTCGCCCTGCTGGTCACCGGCGTCGCCTTCCAGCTGCGCCAGGAGGCTGTCGACGCGCGGCTCCAGGCACAGTCCCGGCAGCTCGCCGCACAGTCCGACACCCTCCTGGGCAGCGATCCCGACCTGGCATCGCTGATGGCGGTTCGGGCGTACCAGACCTCGGCCACCGAGGAGGCGCGCGCCAGCCTCCTCCGCGCGGCCGACCTCGGGCTGACCCACCTCCTCGGCGCCCAGGGCGAGGACATCCAGTCGGTGGCGTTCAGCCCGGACGGCAGGACGCTCGCCGGTGGCGGCAAGGGCGGCAGGATCCGGCTCTGGGACGTCGCTTCGGGAAGGCGGGAACGAGTCCTTGTCACCCATGACGGCAGCAAGGTGCGCTCCTTGGCGTTCAGCCCGGACGGCAGGACCCTCGCCAGCGGCGGTGACGACGGCACACTCGAGGTGTGGGACCTGCCGGACAACCGGTCGCGGAGTGAACTCGACGTGCACGAGGGATGGGTCTGGTCGGTGGCGTTCAGCCCCGACGGCAGGACACTCGCCGCCGGAGGACACGACGGGAAGGTGCGGTTCTGGGACGTTCGTTCAGGTGAGCACCGGAACGGCTCCGACGCCGCCCACGACGGCGAGGTGCGGTCGGTGGCGTTCAGCCCGAACGGCACAACACTCGCGAGCACGAGCACGAGCGCCCCCGGCGGCGGTGAGATACGGCTGTGGGACGTCTCCACCGGTCGGCAGCGTGGCAGGGCCATCACCGATCCCGGCAGCCAGGTGGAGGCGGTGGCGTTCAGCCCCGACGGCAGGACACTCGCCGGCGGTGGTGAGGACGGCAGGGTCCGGCTCTGGGACACCGCTTCCCGCCGGCAACGGAGCGACCCCCTGGTCCACGGTGGCGAGGTGTGGTCGGTGGCGTTCAGCCCCGACGGGAAGACGCTCGCCAGTGGCGGTGAGGACGGCAGGGTCCGGCTCTGGGACACCGCCTCCGGCCGGCAGCGGAGCGACCCCCTGGTCCATGGCGGCGAGGTGCGGTCGGTGGCGTTCGGCCCCGACGGGAGGACGCTCGCCGGCGGCGGTGGGGACTCGGTACGGATCTGGCACACGGACGGTGGCGAGTCGTCCGGCAGGACTCGACCCGTACGTGGACATGTCGTCGCCATGAGGTTCCGCCAGGACGGGCGCACCCTGCTGAGCGCCGACAGCCACGGCGAGTTTCTGCGGTTGGACATGAGCGCACACGTCGAGCGCAGAAGCGTTCTCCGCGACGCCGGTGGCTCCGACCTCTGCGCCGGGGCGTTCAGCCCGAACGGCGAGTTGATCGCGGGAGGTGACGGGAACGGCAAGGCACGCCTGTGGGACGCGGACTCGGGACGGGTCCGGGCCGGCCTCCCGACCGGCGGCCAGGACTCCGTCTGCGCGTTCGCGTTCAGCCCGGACGGCGAGACGCTCGCCTACGGGGGTGAGGACGGCAGGGTACGGCTGTGGAACGTGGCGGAGGCCGGACCGCGAGGTGACCCGCTCGTCCACGGGCGACCGCCGTGGTCGCAAGTCGAGTCGGTGGCGTTCAGCCCGGACGGCAGGACGCTCGTCAGCGCCGGCGCCGGCGCCCTGCGTCTGTGGGACGTGGTGACGGGCAGACAGCGAGGCTCCGCCATCACCGTGGACGGGGAGGTGCGGTCGGTGGCGTTCAGCCCGGACAGCACGTTGCTCGCCGGCGCGTTGACGGACGCCGCCGGGGGGAAGGTGCGGCTCTGGGACGTGCGCACAGGCCGGCGACAGGCCGATCTCTCCCGCGACGACGGACTGACATGGGCGGTGGCGTTCAGCCCGGAAGGAGACACACTCGCGAGTGTCGGCTCCCTGGCCAACCCGGACGACGGCTCTCTCCCGCAGCTGGCCGGCAGCGGGATCCGCCTGTGGGACGTACCCACTCACCGGCAACGCGCCTATTTCTCCGGCGAGGTGGGCATGCCGTCGCTGGTGGCGTTCAGCCCGGACGGCGACACACTGGTGAGCGCGGCACCTGTCGGCGAGGGCGCTCTCGACGCCACGGGTGGTTCGAGCGACATACACCTGTGGGACGCGGGTGTGGTGCTCTCCGATCCCGACGAGGCCGTCCGCCGAATCTGCGGCGCGCTCGGGCGCGGTTTCACCCCCGCCGAGAGCTCCCGTTATCTCGTCGGTCTCCCGGCGGAGCCGGTGTGTGATGACGCGAGTACGACTCCGAGCCGGACGAGCAAGCCGAAGGCTCGGTCAGTGGCCGTAGGCGGTCGGTGACCGGGTGAGGGGTCGGCCTGGGTCGCGGTCGTGCCGGCTCGCGGCCGTACCGGGGTCAGTCCACCGGCCAGGTGTGCACCGGGGCGTTGAGGTGCATGTAGTCGATGTACACCTGGGTCATCCGGCGCAGCGCCTCGTGCCGGCCGGCGTGCGTGGTGCCGGCGACGTGATGGAACATCTCCTTCTGCCACACCGCTCCGTTGCGCCCCGTCACACAGCGCTGCTCGATGACCCCGAGCAGCGGCTCCCGCCACGCCGCGTCCATGCCGGAGTGCTCCAGGCCGCGGTGCGCGAGGGGCAGCAGCCGCCGCAGCACCAGCTCCGGCACCGGCACCTCGCCCATCCCGGGCCAGTACAGCAGCGCGTCGATGCCGTGCCGGGCGGCGGCGTGCAGGTTGTCCTCCGCGGCCGCGAAGGACATCCGGGACCACACCGGCCGGTCCTCCTCCACCAGGGCCCGGGTGAGCCCGTAGTAGAACGCGCCGTTGGCGAGGGTGTCGGCCACGGTCGGGCCGGCGGGCAGCACCCGGTTCTCCACCCGGATGTGCGGCCGGTCGTTGGCCACCGCGTAGACCGGCCGGTTCCAGCGGTAGATCGTGCCGTTGTGCAGGGTCAGTTCGGACAGCTCGGGGACGTCGCCGCGGTCCAGCGTCTCCGCCGGGTCCTGCTCGTCGCACAGCGGGAGCAGGGCCGGGAAGTAGCGCAGGTTCTCCTCGAACAGGTCGAAGACACTGGTGATCCACCGCTCCCCGAACCACACCCGGGGCCTTACCCCCTGCACCTTGATCTCCTCCGGGCGGGTGTCGGTGGCCTGCTCGAACAGCGGGATCCGGGTCTCGTGCCACAGCTCCTTGCCGAACAGGAACGCGGAGTTGGCCGCGAGCGCCACCTGCACCCCCGCGATCGCCTGCGCCGCGTTCCAGTAGCCGGCGAACTCCTCCGGGGACACCTGCAGATGGAACTGCGTGCTGGTGCACGCCGCCTCCGGGGTGATCGTGTCCGCGTAGGTCCGCAGCCGGTCGGTGCCGTCGATCTCGATGCGCAGGTCCTCGCCGCGGGCCGCGAAGATCTGGTCGTTGAGCAGCCGGTACCGGGGGTTCTCCGACAGCGCGTCCTCGTCGATGTTCGCCTGCCGCAGTGTGGGCAGGATCCCGATCATGAGCAGGCGGGCGCCGACCGTCCGGGCCCGTTCGTCGGCGTGGTTCAGCGCGGCCCGGATCTCCGACTCCCAGGAGTCCGGACCACCCGCCGTCAGCCGCCGGGGCGGGACGTTGATCTCCAGGTTGAACCGGCCCAGCTCGGTGGACCAGGCGGGGTCGGAGATCGCCTCCAGCACATCGCTGTTGCGCATCGCCGGCTCGGCCGTGTCGTCCACCAGGTTCAGCTCGATCTCCAGACCGACCTGGGGCCGCTCCGACTCGAACCGCGCCTCGCGCAGCATCAGTGCGAACGCGTCCAGGCACTCCTGCATCTTGATCCGGTACCGGCGGCGGTCCTCGCGGGTGAAGACAAGCGCCGGGACGTCACGCCCCATCGGCCCTCCAGGTCCCCTCGTCGGACACCTCTCCACCAAGCGTCGCACCATCGCGCGGGGGGCACCAAGCGGGTGCCGGGTGCGCGGGGCGCGGGGCGTGGGGGGTGAAGTGACGGGGTGCGGGCGGGCGGGGGCGCTGGGCGGTGTGCGGACACTTTCGGACGGGCCACAGGCCGCCGAACCGTACCCGCTCAGGCCGACGCACCTGCCGGAGGCCGAGACGCTGGTGGAGCACTACAGGCCACGCCTGCGGCAGGGGGCCGGCTGAGGGGTGTACGCCGTTGCGGAGGGCGCCCTGCCGTAGGGGGTGCCGGGGTCCGGGCTGGTCCGGCGGCTTCGTCCGGCGAGGCCTGGCAGCTCGGCCGTGTGTCCGGGCCGGTCGTGCGAGTGCGCCCGGCCGGCCGTGGCCGCTTCCCCGAACCGGCCGGAAGTCGCGTGCGTACGTCCCGGATTCCGGGGCAAGCGACCCGTGAGCCACCCAGGGCCCTCCCCCCGCCCCGTGCGTGGCGTCTCCGCCGGCGGCCCATCCCCCCCGGGCCGCCGGCGGAGCCTTGTCCGCAGGCCCCGCTCCCGCCTCAGCCCTCCAGCCGCACCGGGATCTCCTCCCACCCGTGTGCGATGAACGACGGCACACGGCGCAGTTCGTCGGGCGTGACGGCGAGGCGCAGCGCGGGGAAGCGGGAGAACAGGGCCGGCAGGGCCGTCAGGGCCTCCAGGCGGGCGAGCGGGGCGCCGATGCAGCGGTGCACTCCGATGCCGAACGCCAGGTGGTCCTCGGCCGCCCGGGCCGCGTCGAAGACGGCCGCGTCCGGACCGTAGTGCGCCGGGTCCAGGCCCGCCGCGGCGAACGTCGTGATGATCGCGTCCCCCGCCGGAATCGTCACGCCCGCGACGGTCAGCTCCTCCACCGCGAACCGCAGGGGCAGCGCGGCGATGGACGGGTGCACCCGCAGCGTCTCGTCGACCACCGCGTCCCAGCCGACAGCTCCCGAGCGCACCGCCGTCAACTGCTCCGGGCCGGTGAGCAGCGCGACCACGGCATTGCCGATCAGGTTGACGGTGGTCTCGAAACCCGCACCGACCACCAGCAGCAGCGTGTGCAGCAACTCCTCGTCGGAGAGCCGGTCGCCGTCCTCGTCCCGCACCCGGATCAGCTCCGTGGTGATGTCGTCGCCCGGGTGGCCCCGCCGGTGCTCGATCAGCGCACCCAGCACCGTGCCGATCCGCTCGTGCACGGACGCCGCGAACTCGGGGCTCGGGTCGGAGGTGTCCATGAAGTCGGCGATGAGCCGAGCCGCGCCGGGCCGTAACTCCTCCGGTACGCCGAGGAGTTCGCAGATCATCCGCATCGGCAGGGGATGCGCGAGCCCGGCCCGCAGATCGACCGTGCGGCCGCCGGCCCCCGCCGCCTCCAGCGCGCCCAGCAGCTCGGCCGTCAGGGCGGCCACGCGGGGCCGCATCGCCTCGGTGCGCCGGTGGGTGAAGCTCGGCGCCACCAGCCTGCGCAGCCGGGCGTGGTCGGCGCCGTAGGTGGAGAGCATGCTGACCACGCCCACCCAGTTCGCCATCCAGCTCCAGGCGGGGTGCTCGTCCAGCTCCGGCCACAGCCGCCAGTGCAGGCGCGCGTCCTTGCTGACCCGGGGGTCGAGGATGAGTTCCCTGAGGGGGTCGTAGCCGGTGGGCGCCCAGGCCGGGATGCCGCCGGGCAGCTCGACGGGGACGACGGGGCCGAGGGTGCGCAGCCGGGCGCTCTGCGCCACGAGGTCGGAGCCGAAGGGGTCCAGGGCGATACGGTCGGTGACGGTCACGACGGTCTCCAGACGGTCGGCCTTTCCAAGGAGGTCCTCGTTCAGTACACCGCGTCATCGTACGTACGCACCTGTCCGGGCTGATATCGCCTGGAAACTGGCCGAGTCGGCACTCATCTGGCCGCCGGCGCGGCCGGCAGGTCGAACACGTGCCGGGGGGAGATGATCCGCGTGACCGCCTGGCCGAACAGTGTGCTGGGCTCCTCGCCGGCATGGTCGATGTCGGTGTTGAGGAGCACCACCACGGTGGTCCGGGTCGACGGGAGGTAGATGGTCAGCGACTCGTAGCCGGGCAGGGAGCCGTTGTGGCCGATCCACCCCTGCACGTTGAAGATGCCCAGCCCGTAGCCGACGTGCGGGAGCGGTGTCGCCGGGGTGGTGAGGCGCTGCCGCTGCGTGGCGGCGCTGATCATCCGCTTGCCGTCGGGCAGTTCACCGGTCGCCACCGTGCGCGCCCAGATGTGCAGGTCGTCCAGTGTGGACACCATCGCCCCGGCCGCCCAGCCCCAGGACGGGTTCCAGCCGGCGGTCTCGGCCGTCTTCCCGTTCGCCGTCTGGTCGGTGTAGCCCTGTGCGTGGGGGGTGGGGAACTCGCTGCCCTTCGGCAGGGACGTGTCCTTCATGCCGGCCGGGTGGAGGACGTGCTGCTCGAGGTAGTCCCCGAGGGACCGGCCGCTCTCCTTCTCCACGACCAGACCGAGCAGGATCAGGTTGGTGTTGCAGTAGGAGAACTTCCGGCCGGGCGGGAACAGCACGGGGTGCCTGAACGAGTAGGCGAGCAACTGCTGTGGTGTGAAGGGGCGTTGCGGATCGGACGTGAGCGCCTTGAAGAAGTCGTCGTCCTCCGAGTAGTTGAACAGCCCGCTGCGCATCCCGGCCAGCTGCCGCAGTGTGATCCTGTCGCCGTTGGGCACGCCGTCGACGTACTGTCCGATCGTGTCGTCCAGGCCGACCTTCCCCTGGTCCACGAGCTGGAGCAGCGCCGTCACGGTGAACGTCTTCGTCTCGCTGCCGATGCGCGTGTACAGGTCGGGGGTCATCCGCCGGCCGGTCGCCTTGTCGGCGACGCCGAACGAGCGGACGTAGTCGCGCTGTCCGGGCGTCCAGACGCCCACGGTCACGCCGGGCACGTGCGCCTCGCGCATCACCCGCCGTACGGACGCGTCGAGCCGGCGTGTCACGTCGGGGGAGAGGGGGCGGACGTCCGGCTCCGAGGCCGACGGGCCGGGGGTGTCGGCGGCGAACGCGGCCGGTACGGCGGCCGGCGCCGGCCCCGCCGTGACCGGTGCGAGCAGCGTGCCGGACAGCACGGCGATCATGGTCCCCCGGCGCAGGCGTGCGGACGTAGGCGACATGGGCTGACTCCAAGCGGTGAGAGTCGACGACCGTGCGCGGGGTGGCCGTCGGGGCCCGAGACGTCCCGGCCGGGCCTTCCCGGCCGGCCTGCCCGGCCGGACGTTCCCGGCCGGACCTCCTCAGCATAGGAGCGGGACGTACCCGGCGCGCGGCGGCTGCCTGTCCCCCCATGGGAGCGAGCACGCGTCCCTTGAGGAGTGAGCACGCGTCCCTCCTCTAAGAGCCGCTACGAGTGCCAGGCTCCCACCCGCGGCGCGGCTCGCCAGCCACTGCCCACCCAGCGGTGCGGCGCACCGGCTACCGCCCGCCCGGCGGCGCGAGCACCGCCAGCGTGCCGTTGGCCTCCCACAGTGCCTCCTCCAGGGTTCCGGGCGAGTGCAGCGTGCCCGTGCCGTCGGGAGGGACGAGCCACTCCAGGGCACCGCCGGGCCGGTACGGCGGCGGAACGGCGACCCAGGAGCCCTTGGTGGCGTACCGCAGCCCGGAGCCCACCCAGCCCCCGGACGGGTCCGGGCGCACGAGGAAGCCGATCCGGCCCGCCGCCGTGTCCACCAGCGTGGGCCCCGGCACCGGCAGCGCCGGCCGCCACAGCAGGTCCAGGGTGAGCAGTCCCAGCCGGTCCGGGACGCTCAGCACGTCCCGGAAGCGACCCGCCTCCAGCAGTGCGGCGCCCTCCCCGTGATCCCATTCCCATTCTGCCTCGGTGACACGGGCGCCATGGCCGGCCACTCGCCCGCGCCCGTGGCCGAGGCGGTGCACCGCAGGTACGCCGAACCGGGCGGGGCCACCGCCATGCTGCCCACCGAGACGTGGGCTGACCGCGGGGCAGGGGAGAGGGACGCGTCAGCCGTCCCGCGCCTCCCGCGCCTCCGATGCCCGAGCTGCGTGCGACGGTGCGTCCGGCGCCCTCGGTGCCTCCGGGGTCAGCACCAGGATGGTGGCGTCGTCGCGGACCGTGTACCGCTGCCGCAGCAGGTCCGCCCAGACGGCGCCGGGCAGCTCGGCGGACGGGCTGCCGGCCAGGGCGGCCAGCCGCTCCGGCAGCGGGTAGAAAGTGCCGGAGGCGTCCCGTGCCTCCCACACGCCGTCGGAGGCGAGGAACAGCCGGTCGCCCGGGCCGAGCGGCACGGTGATCTCCTTCGGCCGGTCGACTTCGAGAAGCCCGATGCCGAGCGGCGGCCCGGGCGCGACGGCGACCTCCCGGGCCTGCCCCGCGTGCAGCAGCACGGGCGGCGGATGACCGCAGGCCACCACCCGCACCGCGGCCGACCCGGCGGAGAACTCCAGCAGCAGGGCCGTGGCGAACAGCTCCGCGTGCCGGACGTCCGCCGAGTCCACCGCCAGCCGGCGGTCCAGCCGGGCCGCCACGGACTCCAGGTCCGGCAGGTCCAGGGCGGCCTCCCGGAACGCCCCCAGCAGGGACACCACCGTCGCGACCGCCGCCAGCCCGTGCCCCTGCACGTCCCCCATCACCGCGCGCACGCCGTACGGCCCCTGCCGCACGTCGAAGAAGTCCCCACCCACCAGCGTCCCGTCCTGGGCGGCCCGGTAGAACGCCGCGCAGCCGACCCGTCCGACCCGCTCCGGCAGCGGCGGCAGCACGGCCCGCTGCACCGCCTCGCCGATCGCCCGTTCCGTGTGCAGCTGGGCGTCCCGGTGGCTGCGCACGAACGACACGAACACGCTCAGCGCGGCCACGAACACGATGGTGAGCAGGTCGGTGTCACCGGGGCGGTTCAGATGGGTGGCCGGCACGCTCAGCACCACGACCACGCCCACCCCGAGCAGTCCGGTCGCCAGGGGGCCGTACGACAGGACCGCCAGCGGCGGGATGGCGCCCAGCAGGAAACCGAGATCACGCGCGTGGGCGGTGGCCAGCGTGGCCGAGCCGACGGCCACGAGCAGCAGCACGGGCAGCACCCGGACCCACCACGGCGGCGGAGCGCCCCGCAGCCAGCCGCGATCCTCCAGATGCCCGCGCGACGCCCAGTCGCGCACCGATCCCACACCCCCAAGTTACGCCGCCCACGGCACACCGCGGGAAAGCCGGCGAGCCCCGACTCGGCCACCCCTTGGCCGACCGAGCTGTCGCGGTCTTGCGGAGGGGACGGTCGCCGGGCGGCTTCGGGAGGTGCGGCACCGGGGGCCGGCCGCCTGGAGGCGCCCTGCCGGAGACCTGGGTGGATCCAGGGATCGGCAGCCGGCGCCTCCGGGCAGTGGCGGCTGCGGTGCCACGGCCAGGACAGGGCGCCCCCGCACCGGCGGCCGGCCGTCCCGCGCCCGCGGTCCGCACCAAGTCGCAGCCCACATTTCACAGCCCACCCGGCGACCGCCGCCGTCCCCGGGTCCTAGTCCTTCCCTTCGGCCAGGCGGGACTCCGCCGCGGCCAGGATCTCGGTGACCCGGAGGCCGAACGCGGCGTCGCAGGGGTGCGGGCGGCCCGTGCGGGCGGCGTGCGTCAGCGCGTCCGCGGCGCGGATGAGCGCGGGAACCGCTCCCTCGGAGCTGCCCGGCAGGACCGTCACGCCTGCCTCGCCGCGCAGTTCCACGTCGGCCCCGGCCGCCGCCGGCGGGGCCGCCAGACTGAGCGTGAGGGTGCTCGACGCACCGGTGGCGTGGTCGAGCACCAGGTGCACGGTGTCCGCCGGACCGTGCGCCGCCGCCACCACGCGCCGTACGTCGCCGAGCACCGGGAGCAGCACCGACAGGGCGTGCGGGCCGACGTCCCACAGCGCGCCCTTCTCCCGGCGCCACGGCGAGGCCGCGAACGGGCTGTCGCTCGTGAACACCGCGCCCAGCCACTGGGCCCGCGCCGTGAACCAGCCCGACACCGCCGCCTGCTCCTCGATCCAGGCCTCCGGCTCCTTCTGGAACCGTGCGGTGAAGAACACCACCGACGCCACTCCGGCCCGCTCCACCGCCTCCGCGACGGCCCGCCCGTCCTCGACCGACACCGCCAGCGGCTTGTCCAGCAGCAGGTGCCGGCCCGCCCGGGCAGCCCGCACCGCCACCTCGGCCTGCACGGACGGGGGCAGGGCCACCGCCACCGCGTCCACGTCGGCCAGCAGCGCGTCCACGTCGGCGTAGGCGGTGACGCCGTACTGCTCCGCCAGCCCGGTGGCCGCCTCCGGCCGGCGCCCCCACACTCCGGCGAACTCCAGGCCGGTGTGCCCGGCGAGGGCGGGGGCGTACGCCGCCCGTGCCCAGGGGCCCGTTCCCAGCAGTCCGATGCGCATGTCGCGTTCCCTTCTCCGAATCGATCCCCGCACACTCAAGATGCTGTGCTCCGGTCGCCCTCCGCACACCTGTGCCCCCGATCGCCTCGACGGGCGAGCCAGCCGGCGATGGTGGCGGCGATCGGCTGGCCGGTGTCCATCTCCACGAAGCCGAACTGGCCGGACTGGTTGCACTCCAGGAACCACCAGATCCCGTCGGCGTCCTCCGCGAAGTCGAAGGCGCCGTACGCCAGTTCCGCGTCCGCCATGTAGCGCAGCACGCCCTCGGCGACGCGCGGCGGCACGTCCGCGGGCAGCCAGGGGGAGACCGACGGGGCGAACCGGACGTCCACGTCGTCCGGATCGGCGTCCGGGTCCGCGGGCTTGCGCGCGGCCAGCAGCGTGTCGCCGACGACGGTGAGCCGGATGTCGGCGCGCTTGGCGATCCGCCGCTGCAGCAGGGTCGGGCCGAAGGCGACCGCGGCGAAGTCGGCGTCCGGTGGCACCCGGCTGGTCGGCACCGCGCGGGGCGGCTCCTGCGGATGCGCGCCGGAGACCGGTTTGACCACCAGGTCCGGGAAGCGGTCCGCGAACTCCCGCGCCGCCTGGGGGAACGTCGTGATCAGGGTCGCCGGCACCGGCAGGCCGCTGCGCTGGGCCAGATGCAGCTGCCAGGGCTTGTGCCGGGCCCGTCCGGCGGCGTCCGGATGGTTCATCCAGCGGGCGTCGCTGCACCGCAGCATGCCGTACAGCGCCTGCGACGACTCCTCCGTCAGCCAGGCGGACGGCTGGGCGGCGCGGGCGGCCGGGGCTCCCGGCCTGCGCACCCACACGGAGCGGAGGCCGTTCATGCTCACCAGGCGCCCGCCGACGGACAGGTGTCCGTGGCGGGCGCCGTGTACGTACTCGCCCGACAGCGCCACCCCGTTGGTCAGATCGGCGGGGTCGAGCCGGACGACGGGCACCCCGGCCTCGCCCAGCCGGAGGACCACCATGTCCGCCGTCACGTCCTCTTCACTGGTCAGGATGAGCACGGTCATCTCTCGAAGCCCGCGGTTCAGTCGTCGAAGTGCGTCTTGGAACCGGCGGTCGACGTCGTGGTTCCGAGGGCTCTCAGGGTCGCGTGGTCGGTGGCGGCGATCCGCCCGTCCGGGAGGACGTTCAACTGCAGTCCGGAGTCGTACGCGTACGGAGCGCTGACCTCCAACTGCACTGCGGGCCGCGCGTAGTTGAGGGTGAACGGTTGCATGGTCTCTCCCTGATTAGGCTTTCACGTCCTTATACGAGTCGAACGGGTGATTGGTTTCCTCACGCTGCGTGAGCACGGTCGGAGCGGAGCCTTCCGCGGTCATCGGGCGAGCGCCGTCCTCGCCGCCGTCAGTGCCTGTTCCCCGTATCCCCGGCCGAACAGCACGGCGTGCACCAGCAGCGGGAAGAGCTGGTGCACGGCGACCCGGTCCCGCCAGCCGTCGGCCGGCGGCGCCGCCTCCTGGTAACCGGCGAGCACCCGGTCCAGGTGGGGGCAGCCGAACAGCTGGAGCATCGCCAGGTCGGTCTCCCGGTGCCCGCCGTGCGCGGCCGGGTCGATGAGCCGAACCTCTCCGTCGGCACCCCACAGCACGTTGCCGTTCCACAGGTCGCCGTGCAGCCGGGCGGGCGGCTCGGCCGGGCCCGCCAGGTCCGGCAGCCGGGCGCAGACCCGCTCGAACACGGCCGCCTCGCCCGGCAGCAGCGTGCCGCGGTCGACCGCGGCGCGCACATACGGCAGGACCCGGTGTTCGGCGTACCAGCCGGGCCAGTCGGTGCCCGGCGCGTTCCGCATGGGGGCGAGGCCGATGTAGGCGTCCCGCGGTCCGTCGGGCGGCGGCGCCCCGAAGTGGGGTGCGCCGGCCGCGTGCAGGGCGGCCAGTGCCTGGCCGAAAAGCATCGCCGCCTCAGGGTCGGGGGAGCCGGTCGGCACTCGTTCGGTCACCATCCAGTGCTCGTCGTGCCCGAGCACCGCCGGTACCCGCACCGCGCCCGCTTCGGCCAGCCAGCGCAGTCCGGCCACTTCCGCGCGCACCGCCCCCGGACCATCGCCACGCTTGACCATCACCGCTGTCCCGTCGTCCAGCAGTACCTCGGTGGGCGAGCCCGAAGCCCGCTCGGCCCGGCTCACCGGGCGCCCGGTGAGCCGGGCCGCCACCTGCCCTGGATCCTCGTCCCGTGTGACCACGGCCCCAGGGTACGACCCGCAATCAAGGCCGCTCGCCGGACACTTCACCCGTTGATACGACTGTTTCAAGCCAAACACCGGCGGTAACTACCCGTGGTGATCTCGTACCGCTAGCGTGATCCCGCCGCGTCGCCACACCGGGGGCACAGGGCCCCGCAGGGACTAGCGCGCGGCGGAGGATCTCCCCCCGTGACCACAGCATCCGTGCTGATGGCCGACGTCTTCGAAGTCCAGCCGTACACCTCCCACTGCGAGGTCATCCTCCGTGAGGGCGCGCACGCCGTGATCGGTGTGTCCCCGGGCAACAGCTACTTCTCCGCCCGTCGCCTGCACGACCTCGCCCGCTGGGGGCTGGGCCACTTCGACCGGGTCGACTTCGTCTACACCGACCTGTACGTCGCCGAGATGTACGAAGCCTCCGGGTACCCACCCGACGAGGCCCGCCGCAAGGCCGTGAAGAACCTCCGCGGGGTACGGGCCAAGGTCCGTGACGCGGTGTCGGCCGCCGATCCCGACGGCACCCGGCTGGACTGGCACCCGATGTCGGAGTTCCGCACCAACCCCGACTACCAGGAGATCCATCGGCAGCTGAAGGCGCGACTGGCCTCCGACGGTGCCTTCCGCGCCGTCTGCGAGGCCTTGGTGAATCGTTTCCTCACCGCGCGCGGCGAGACACCGACCGAGCGGCAGCGCGCCGTGTGCCTGGAGTACGTGTGCGCCGAGGCCCCGCTGTTCCTGGACACCCCGGCCATCCTCAAGGTGCCCTCCTCCCTCAACTGCTACCACCAACTCCTGCCGATGGCCGAGCTGTTGTACTCCCGGGGCGCCGGCCTGCGCGCCTCCCGCAACCAGGGCCACGCCATCGTCACTCCCACCGCCCTGGAAGGAGCCGCGGCATGACCACCGCCGCCGACACCCGCACCGACCACCCTCCCTTGCCCGATTTCCCGTTCTCCTGGGACGGCACCCGGGTGCCCCCCGAGGTCGCGCAACTACGCTCCACGGCCCCCGTGCGCCGCGTGCGGACCATCGCCGGTGACGAGGCCTGGCTGGTCTCCTCCCACGAGCTGTGCGCGCAGGTGCTCAAGGACGACCGCTTCTCCCTCAAGGACACCTCCGCGCCCGGCGTGCCCCGTCAGTACGCCCTCACCATCCCGCCCGAAGTCGTCAACAACATGGGCAACATCACCGGGGCGGGACTGCGCCGCGCGGTGATGAAGGCGCTCAGCCCCAAGGCGCCGGGCCTGACCGAGTGGCTGCGCGCCGAGGCGCACCGCCTGGTGGACCTGATCGCCGCCGAAGGACCGACGGCCGACCTGCGCGGCGCGTTCTGCGAGCCGTACTCCGCCGGGATGCACTGCCGCGTCCTCGGCATCCCGCAGTCCGAGGCCCCGGCCTTCCTGCGCAGCCTGGACATCGCCTTCATGAACTCCCCGTGCCCGATCACCGGGGCGCGGCTCAACTGGGACCGGGACATCGCCCGGATGGCGGCCCTGCTCGACGACCCGGCGACACACGGCCTGATGGGCGAACTCGCCGCCCTGCGCGAGGACCCCGACTACGCGCACCTCACCGACGAGATGCTGGCCACCGTCGGCGTCACCCTGTTCGGCGCCGGTGTCATCTCCACCTCCGGCTTCCTCACCATGGCCCTGGTCTACCTGCTCACCCACCCCATCGCCCGCGACCTGCTGCGCGCCCGCCCCGACCTGATCGGCCCGGGCGTGGAGGAACTGCTGCGGGTGAACCTCTCCATCGGGGACGCCCTGCCCCGCCTCGCCCTGGAGGACGTGACGCTCGGCGAGGTCGGGATCCGTGCGGGGGAGCTCGTCCTCGTCCTGGTGGAGGGCGCCAACCTCGACCCGGAGAAGTTCCCCGACCCGCACCGCTTCGACGTCGACCGCGACAACACCGCCGACCACCTCTCCTTCGGCGGCGGCGCCCACTACTGCCCCGCGACCGCGCTGGGCCGCGCACACGCCCGCGTCGCCCTGGAGGTCCTGCTCGACCGGCTGCCGGACCTCACCCTCGCCGTCCCGCCCGGCCAACTGGTGTGGCGCACCGGGTTCATGAAGCGGATCCCCGAACGGCTGCCGGTGACCTGGTAACCACGGCGACCCCGCCCTCCGTACGGCGCCCCCGACCCCGCACCCGGGGCGGGGGCGCCGGGTCGCTGCTCCGGGCGGGGGCCGGGCCGGTACTCCGGGATGGGGAGCCATATCCGCACCCGGGGCGGACGCGCCGGGCCAGACCCCGAGTGGGTGCGCCAGGCCGGCACCCTGAGTGGGTGCGCCGGGCCGGCACGTGAGTGGGTGCGCCGGGTCAGTCCTCTTAGCGGGTGCGCGAGGCACCCCGGGCCGGGGGGCTGGGCCAGACCTTGAGCGAGTGCGGCGGGTCAGCGCCCCGAGCGGGTGCGCCGGGCCAGTATCCCGAGCAAGGGGCGGGGCCAGACCCCGAGTGGGGCGCCAGGTCAGTACCCCGGGGGTGCGCTGGGCCAGACCGCGAGCGGGGACGCCGGGCCGGCACCCTGAACGGGTGCGTCAGGTCAGTATCCCGAGCAAGGGGTTGCGTCAGTACCCCGAGCGGGTGCGCCGGGCCGGCACCTTGAACGGGTGCGCCGGGCCAGTACTCCGAGCAAGGGGCCGGGTCAGTACCCCGAGTGGGGCCAGGTCAGCGCCCCGGGCCGGGGGCCGGGCCAGACCCCGGGCGGGGACGCCGGGCCGGCACCTTGAACGGGTGCGCCAGGTCATCCCGAGCGAGGGGCGGGGCCAGACCCCGAGTGGGGCGCCAGATCAGTGCCCCGAGCGGGTGCGCCAGGACGGCACCCTGAACGGGTGCGCCAGGTCACTATCCCGAGCAAGGGGCCGGGCCGGACACCGAGCGGGGGACAGGCCAGCACCCCGGGCCGGGTGCGCCGGCTCAGCACCCCGGGCCGGGGGCGGCCGGGCCAGACCCCGAGCGGGTGCGCCAGGTCAGTACCCCGGGCGGGTGCGCCAGGCCGGCACCCCGGGCCCGGATGCCGCCGGAGGCGCCTGGCTCAGCGGCTCCCGGGGTACGTCCCCCGGGTCAGCCCCACCGGATTCCCGGCCGGCAGCAGCCCCGACGCCTCGACCGCGCGGGCCAGTGGCTCCAGCAGCGCGGCCAGCCGTTCGCCGCGCTCGGCGCCCAGCGCGGTCCACGGTCCTTCGGCCGCCGCGTCGGTCCGCGCCTCGGCCTCCGCGCGGAGCGCCGCACCCGCGGGGGGGAGCGAACCGTCCACCGCGAGCCGGCCGTCCGCGCGCAGCCGCGCCACGGCCGCCGCCCAGTCCTCCTCCGGCCACTTGCGTGTCTCGCGCAGAAAGGCTTCGTCGGACTCACCGGCCGCCGCCTTGAGCACCATCGCCTCGACCGGCCCGATCCCCAGTCCGACCAGCACCGCCACATGGGAGTCGCCCCGGTGTTCGCGCAGGGTCGTCAGGGCCTGCCACAGACGCACGGCCGGCCGCTCGGGGCGCTCGATCGCCTGGTTCGTGGCGGCCAGCACCCTGCCCGTCGTGTCCGCGGCCGCGGCGGCCTCCCAGGCGAGGTCCGCGGTCTCCGTGAAGGCGGCGGAGCCCACGGTGTCCGCCCCGAACAGCCGGGTCATCGCCGCGTCCATCGCCTCCGCGCGCGCCGCCAGCACGTCCGCCGGAGCGGCGTACGTCCAGGCGTCCGGCAGCGCCCGTGCCACCCGCGCGGGGTGGAAGACGTAGAAACAGCTCGTCACCACGGACGGGGCCACCGCGCCGAGCGGGGCGGCCCGCAGCGCGAAGTACCCCATCCAGAACCCCCGCATCCCGAGCCCGCCCGCCGCCCGGTGCGCCTCCGGCGCGAAGTACACGAGCCCGTGCACCGGTTCGTACCGCTCCCACAGCGCCCGAGCCATCCCGTCCGCCACTGCGTCCTCCCGCCACGTCGGCCTGCCGTGCTGTCGGGACCAGCCTGCGTTATGACAGTGGTCATAACAAGAGGGCGGCGGTCACCACGGGTGGGTGGCGGACGTCACACCGGCCCGGCGGCTCGGTGCCGATCACTGCGGCAGGTGTACGGCCGCTGCGCGGATTGAGCCGGACGAGGGGCCCCGGGCCCGGCGCGCTGGGGCAGACGGGTGGCGTGGTGCCCCGGCTGGACGGCTCGGATGGTGGGAGACGGAGGCCTCACTGACGGTGGTTCATGTCGAGGCCGGGTCCACCGAGCTGATGAGGTATCCGCTGCCCGGTCCCGGCGGAAGGACATCACTATGCGCTCTGCCCGCATGCTCCTGGCGACGGCGGCTGCCGCCGCCGCTCTGGCCTTCGCCACGCCCGGCGCCGCGTTCGCCGTGCCGGCCGGGCACGACAGCGGCCATGACGACTCCTCCTACAGCAAGGAGCACGACAGCGACTCCGACCGCGAGGACAACGGGTCCGGCGGCGACCACGACAAGGACTACGGCAACAAGCGCGGCGGCGGCGGGGAACACGACGGCCCGCGCGGCGGAATGCACACGGGTGGCGGAGCCCTCGCCGCGGTGCGTGCCGACGGCTGGGACTCGGGCGGCGACAGCCGGTTCGACCCCGAGACCTACCGGGACAAGGGCCGCGACAGCGGTGAGGACGAGGACGAGGACAAGAGCGAGAGAGGCGGCAAGGGCGACAAGGGCGATAAGGGCGGCGGCAAGGGTGACAAGAGCGAATGGGGTGACGACCACGAGAAGCCGCGCGGTGGCATGCACACCGGTGGCGGTGCGCTCGCCACGCCCGGTGTCACCGCGAGCGGGCTCGCCGTGCTGGGTGTAGGCGCCGCCGGCGCGTACGCGCTGCGCCGCAGGAAGGCCGCCGAGCCGGCGTCCTGACGGCCGGTGCGTCCCACAGGGGCTGCGGACGCCGTCGGCGCGCGCATCGTGTCGGCGGCCCGCGCTCCCCGGGCACCGCACCGCTCAGGTCGCCGGTAGCGGCGCCGTTCCCCTTCCGCCCTGATCCCCGTGCTGCCGTGCCCGAGTGAGGTGGTGTCCGATGGCAGCAGATCCCTCCTCCCCGACGTCCTCAGGACCGGCGGACGCCCCGCGCGCCGGCCGTGGCGGGCGGCTGACACTGTGGGGCGTGGCGGCCGTCTTCCTCGCCGTCAGTCTGTTCGGCGGTCATCACACGCCGGAGGACACGCCGCGGGCGCCCCTGGCCTCGGGCGGCGGCACCGCCGTGCCGGCCGAGCCGCAGCAGCCCGGCGATGCGCTGCCCCGGTCGGAGCCGACCCGCCTGCACATCCCGAAGATCTCCGTGGACGCCCCCTTCACCTCCCTCACCATCGGTGCCACGGGCCAGCTGCAGCCGCCGCCCGCCGGCGACACCAATCTCGTCGGCTGGTACGCCGACGGCGTCTCGCCCGGTGAGAAGGGCACCGCGATCATCGCCGGGCACGTCGACACGGTGACCTCCGCGGCCGTCTTCGCGAACCTCGACGACCTGGAGCCCGGCGACCGGTTCTCCGTGGAGCGGGCCGACGGGCGCACGGCGGACTTCGTCGTCGACGACACCGAGACCTTCGCGAAGGACGACTTCCCCAGCACCCGGGTGTACGCGGACGCCTCGCGTCCCGAGGTCCGGCTGATCACCTGCGCCGGGGACTACGACCGCACGGTGCGGGACTACACCGACAACCTGGTCGTCTTCGCCCACCTGGTGTGAGCCGCCGGGGCGTCCGGTCAGGCGGCGCGGTCGGCGAACGGGCCGTCGGCGGCGAACGCCAGCGCCGCGAACCGTTCGCCGATCCGGCGGTGGCCGGCGGCGTCCGGGTGGAGCCCGTCGGGCAGCGGCAGCTCGGCGGCGTCGGCCTCGCCGTACAGCTCCCGGCCGTCCAGGAAGTACAGCCACGGGTCCTCGGCCGCCCGTTCCCGCACGATCCGGGCCAGCTCCTCCCGGACGACCCCCAGGGTGAGCTTCCCGGCCGCCCGCTCCGACGGGTCCCCGGTGGCCCGGTACCGCACCCGGCCCTCGCCCAGGGCCTCCAGGTCCATGGCGGTCGGGCCGGGCGTCTCCTCGTGCATCGGACACAGCACCGGC
Organism: Streptomyces sp. NPDC107654; assembly: GCF_055639035.1. Taxonomy (NCBI): domain Bacteria; kingdom Bacillati; phylum Actinomycetota; class Actinomycetes; order Kitasatosporales; family Streptomycetaceae; genus Streptomyces; species Streptomyces sp. NPDC107654. The sequence continues at coordinate 122,130 of NZ_JBVKBI010000003.1, read as the reverse complement.
GAGACGACGAGCAGCGGGGTGCCGGGGTGTCCCTCGCGGACGGTGTCGAGGAACCCGTGCACCGCGGGACCGAAGGCGCGCAGCCGCATCAGGTCGGTGTTGACCACGTTGATGCCGAGCTTGACGCTGATCAGGTCGGCGGGCGTGTCGCGCAGCGCGCGGGCGGTGAACGGGTCGAGCAGCGCGCTGCCGGCGAGCCCCAGGTTGACCAGCTCCACCGAGCCCAGGGCCGCGGCGAGCGCCGGCCAGGTGGCGGTGGGACTCGCCGCGTCGGAGCCGTGACTGATCGAACTGCCGTGGTGCAGCCACACCCGGCGGCCCCGGTCCGGTACGGGATCCACGGGCGCGTCCGCGCGCAGCGCGACGAGTTCGGTCCTCTCGTTGTGCGGCAGCCAGATCTCCACGTCCTTGACCGTGTCCGGCAGTCCGGAGAAGCGGACGGTGCCGACCGGGCCGGGCCGGTGCTCGACGGTACCGGTGCCCAGGTCGATGACGAGGGTGTTGCCCTCGGTGAGGGTGGCGCTGCCAGCCGGGCGTCCGTCCACGAGCAGGTCGTAGACGCCGTCGGGGCGGGGCGGCAGGCCGGGGTAGACCCGCTTGGTCGGCAGGGTGTCCAGCTCGACGGCGGTGGCCCGGGTGCGCAGGACCAGTCGTACGCCGGAGGGCTGGGACTCCGCCAGGGCCAACTGCGGGTCGGCGCACTGGGCGCGGGCCCGGGCGGGCAGCCGGTGCGGCAGCAGGCCGTGCGCGGTGCGCTCCAGATCGAGGGCGCCGTGGATGAGGCCGGCGGTCAGGGGGATGGTGTGCATCGTGTCTGCCTGCGTCTTCAGTGGGGGTCGGGAGCGGGTGGCCAGGTGCGGAGGAGGGAGTCGAGGGCCTCCAGGATCCGGCTCCACGACTCCTGCGGGTCGGGGGCGCTGTGGCTGAAGCCGCCGGCCGCCTCCAGGCTGACGTAGCCGTGGAAGACGCTGCCGAGGAGGCGGACCGCGTGGGTCTGGTCCGGCTCGGCGAGGTCGTAGCCCCGCAGGACGGCCCGGGTCAGCTGGGCGATCCGCACTCCCGCGCTGCCGGCGGCCGTCGCCGGCTCCATCGGGTGCCGGGCCGCTGTGTAGCGGCCGGGGTGCGCGCGGGCGTAGTCCCGGTAGACGTGCGCGAAGGCGCCGAGCGCGTCCTTCCCGGCACGGCCGGCCAGCGCCTCGGCGGCGCGGTCGGCCAGCTCCTCCAGGGCGAGCAGCGCGATCCGGGTCTTCAGGTCCTGCGAGTTCCTCAGGTGCGAGTACAGGCTCGCCACCTTGACGTCGAACCGCCGGGCCAGCGCGGACACCGTCACATGTTCAAAACCGACCTCGTCGGCCAGCTCCGCACCGGCGCGGACCAGACGTTCGGTGGTCAGTCCCACACGCGCCATCCTCGCTCCTCCCGTATGCCCTCCCGCTTGTCCAAAGCCATTATGCAATTACCTAAAGGCTTTAGGCAAACAGAACCTCTGATTAGGGAACCGCTCGACCGCCCGCACCCAGGGGTGGGCGAGAGAGCATGACGGGGCCGGCGGACACCCACTTTTTTGTGGGTACTTGGCAGCTCCCGTCTGCCGGGAGAGGCTGTTTCTCGAGGTCAGGGGCTGCCGGGAAACGGACGGGAGGTGTCGGCGGCAGCGGTCAGGACGCCGCTTCGCGCTCGCGGAGCAGCTCCAGACGGCGGTGGCCCCACTCGGCCAGCGGGTTCAGCGCCGCGGCCAGGTCGCGGCCGAACCCGGTCAGCGAGTACACGGTCTTCGGCGGCAGCACGTCGTGCGCCTCCCGGTGCACCAGGCCGTCGTCCGTCATCTCGCGCAGCGCCTGGGTCAGCACCTTCTCGCTCAACCCCGGCAGCTTGCGCCGTAGTTCACCGGGCCGGTGCGGCCCGGACTCCAGCAGCCACAGCAGTGACGTCTTCCACTTGCCGTCGATCACGGCGATCGCGGCGGTCACCCCACAGACGTTCGGGTCCTGGGCACGGCTGCGCGTCATCGTCGTCCCTCTTCTGTTCACCATCGGCCGTCCGGCCGACTCGTCCACCACCTATGGGAGTTGCAACATGTCCACGACTCTGGATCTTCCTGCCGTCACCGTGCTCGGTCTCGGCCCGATGGGCCGCTCGCTGGCGGGCGCGTTCCTCGCCGCCGGCGTGCGCACCACGGTCTGGAACCGCACGCCCGGCAGGGACCGGGAGCTGGCCGAGCAGGGCGCGACGAGCGCTGCCACGGCCGAAGAGGCAGTGAAGGCAGGGGAGTTGATCGTCGTCTGTGTGGTGAACTACGACGCCTCCGACGCGATCCTGCGCCGCGACGACGTCACCCGCGCGCTGAAGGGCCGTACCGTCGTCAACCTGACGGCCGACACCCCGCGACGCGCCCGGGACACCGCGGACTGGGCGGCGGCGCACGGCATCGGCTACCTGGACGGCGCGATCATGACTCCGGCTCCCAGCATCGGCACACCGGAGGCGGTCTTCCTGCACAGCGGCCCGCGCGACCTCTTCGCAGAGCACCGGCCGGTGCTGGAGGTGCTCGGCGGGACGCACACCCACCTGGGGGAGGACGCCGGGCGCGCCGCCACCTTCGACATCGCGCTGCTGGACCTCTTCTGGACCGCGATGGCCGGTTACGCGCACGCCGTGGCGATCGCCCGCGCGGAGGGCGTCACCGCCCGCGAACTCGCTCCCTTCGCCCAGGGCATCGGCGCGATCCTGCCGCCGCTCTTCGAGCAGTTCGCCGAGGACGCCGACAGCGGCACCTATTCCGGGGAGATCAACCCGATCACCTCGGCCGCCTCCACCATGGCCCATGTCGTCGAGGTCGCCGAGTCGCACGGCATCGACACGGGCGTGATGCGGGCCGCGGAGGGCATGGCCCGCCGGGTGATCGGCCTCGGGCACGGCACGGACGGGTTCATCCGGGTCGCCGAGATGTTGGGGCGCCACTGAGGCCCGGGGCCCCGGGGGCCGGCCGGGGCGACGTGACCCGGTGACGTGACCAGGGGATGTGACTGCCCGCACCCTGGCGGACCTGCGACTTGTGCCGTGGGGGAGGCCATGGAACGCTCGGTCCGCCGGCCCTCACCAGGGCCGGCGCGGGCGGCGGGCGCGGTCACGCACGGGGTGCGGGGGCAGGGCGCCGGGCCGGTCGTGGGAACGAGCCGGGAGTGGACCGATGGAGCTGGAGCTGCGGCACCTGCGGGTGCTGTGCGCGATCGCCGACGCGGGCAGCGTGGGCCGCGCCGCCGCGCAGCTGGGCTACTCGCAGCCCGCCGTGAGCACGCAGCTCCGCCGCATCGAGCGCCACCTGGGCGAGCCGCTCTTCGAACGCGGGCCGAGCGGGGTCCGGCCGACCCGGTACGGCGCCGAGGTCGTCGAGCAGGCCAGGGACGTCCTGGTGCGGGCCGCCGCGATCGGGCACCGCACGGCATCCGCCCGCCCGCACCGGTCCCTGCGCGTGGCCGCCACCAACTCGCCGGTGCTGTCCGGCACGGTCTCCCGCGTCCGTACCCGGCTGCCCGAGCTGACCCTCTCGGTCACCAGCGTCTACGCCTCCTCGCGGATCGTGGAGTTGCTGGAGGAGGGCGCGGTGGACGCCGCCATCGCCGCCGACTACCCGGGCATGGAGCTGCGGCACTCGACCGCCGTGCGGCACCGCGGCATCGTCACCGAACCCACCTTCGTCGCCCTCCCCGCCCGGCACCGGCTCCGGCAGAGCACCCAGGTGCAGCTCGCCGATCTCGCCGAGGACGCCTGGTTCGTGACCCCGGACGACGGCGCCGGCTGGCCGGGGGTGTTCTACGACGCCTGTGCTGCGGCCGGGTTCACGCCGGTCACCGTCCACGAGTGGCTCGGCGACCAGACCCAGCTGCAGAGCATGATCGCCGACGGTGTCGGGGTGTCCCTGGTGCAGCCGACGCTGCGGCCGATCCCGCACGTCCTGGTCAAACCGCTGGCGGGCTCCCCGCTGTGGTGCCGCTATGTGCTGGCCTGGCGCCCGGACGCCGTCGCCGACGAGGTCGTGGAGACGGTGCTGCAGTCCGCCGTGGACGCGTACCGCGACCTCGTCGCCCAGGCACCGCACCTGCGCACCTGGGCCTCGCGCACCTGGAGCGCCGCCGGGGCGTAGCAGCGGGTCACGGGAGCGCCGCGATGTTATGAGCGGTCAGTGCCATGTGCTATGTCACACGCCATTGTTGGCCCGGGTGGCGCGCTGAGACAGTGCCTCACACGCCTCAACACCCCACAGAGGCGCATCCCTTGGAGGAATCCCGATGCGCTATCGCTTCGCGCTGCCCGGACGCGTGCCGAGAGGCACGGCCGGCCGCATCGCCGGCACCGCCGCCGTCTGCGCCGCCCTGGCCGGTCTGCTGTCCACGCCGGCGCTGGCCGCACCCCGGCCGCACCCCGTCACGGCCACCGTGCCCCGCCCGCACCCGGCCGTGCCGTCGCCCGCCGCCGCGTCGACCGCCGCCACCGAGCGCCCCGCGGCCCAGGCCAGGCGGCTCAGTCCGTCCCAACTCCCGCCCCGGTCGCCGTCGTTCACCCGCCAGTCCGGACCGCGGGCGGCGAAGGCGGCCTCCTGCGCCCCGGCCGACTTCGGCAGCCGTACCGGCTCCGCCCTCGTCTCCTACGTCAAGGCCGCGACCCCGGACTGCGTCAACACCCTCTTCTCGGTCACCGGTACGGATGCGCGCGCCGTCTTCCGCGAGTCCCAGATGCTGACCGTCGCCAACGCCTTCACCGGCACCGCCGGGAAGTACCGCGGCGACAACTCCGGCAGCGTGCTGCAACTGGTGCTCTTCCTGCGCGCCGGCTACTACGTGCAGTTCAACCACCCCGGCGACGTTGGCCCGTACACCTCCCGCCTCACCACCGCCGTCACCAGCGGCATGGACACCTTCTTCGCCCGCTCCCACTCCCGTGACGTCACGGCGGCCAACGGCCAGATCCTCGGCGAGACCGTCATCCTCACCGACAGCGCCGACCAGCAGGGCCGCTACCTGTACGTCTACCGGCGGCTGCTGAACGCCTACGACAGCTCGTACGACGCGATCGACAGCATGGTCCGGGCCGTCAACGACGTCTACACCCCCCTGTGGCGCGGCAACTGGAACCCGCGGTACGTGCAGGCGGTCGAGGCCGACCCGCGCATCATCGACACGCTCTACGACTTCGCCCTGGCCAACACCGACCAGCTCGGCACCGACCTGGCCTTCCTGGACTCCAACGCCGGGATGAACCTCGCCCGTTACACCGAGCACGCCGAACTTCGGGACGACGTCAAGCCGTTGACCAAGGACCTGCTGGACCGCACCGGGATCACCGGCCCGACGGCCGCGCTGTGGGTGGCGGTGGCCACGCAGGCCGCCGCCTACGACACGGCCGACTGCGCCTACTACGACGTCTGCGACCTCCCGGGGAAGCTCGACCGGGCCGTCCTGCCCGTCACCCGGCACTGCGACGCGAACATCACCGTCCGCGCCCAGGCGCTCACCGCCGCCGACCTCGACGCGGCCTGCGCCAGCGTGCTCCGCCAGGACGCCTGGTTCCGCTCGGTCGTGAAGGCCGACGGCGCGATACCCGGCCAGTACGCGGCCACGCTCCGCCTGGTGGTGTTCAGCAGCCGGGCCGACTACCAGACGTACGCCGGCGCGATGTACGGCATCAGCACCGACAACGGCGGCATGACACTGGCCGGCGACCCGTCGGACCCCGCCAACCAGCCGATGTCGGTCATGTACCAGAAGAGCTACGACGACGGTTTCCCGGCCCGGATCTGGAACCTCAACCACGAGTACACGCACTTCCTGGACGCCCGTGACGACATGAAGGGCGACTTCGCCCGGCAGATCTCCGTGCCGGACGTGTGGTGGATCGAGGGCATCGCCGAGTACGTCTCCTACAGCTACCGCGGTCTCGCCGACGACCAGGCTGTCCAGGAGGCCGGCAAGCACACGTACCGCTTGAGCACCCTCTTCGAGAACACCTACGACAACAGCGACGTGACCCGCACCTACCCCTGGGGCTACCTCGCCGCGCGCTACATGGTCGAGCGTCATCCCGACGACGTCCAGCGCATGCTCGCCCGCTTCCGCGTCGGTGACTACGCCGGCGGATACGCCGTCTACCACGACGGCATCGGCACCCGCTACGACGCCGACTTCGACCAGTGGCTCACGGCGTGCGCCGCGGGCGCGTGCGGCAGGCCGGCCTCGGCCTGACCCGCACCCGCGCCCATGGGAACGGCCGCCGACCGGGAACCCCGGTCGGCGGCCGCACACGTACGGAGGGCGAGGGGATCAGACCGCCGTCGCCGGGTACGTCGGGTACTCCACGCCCGAGACGTGCTGGACGACCCGGACGACCTGGCAGGAGTAGCCGAACTCGTTGTCGTACCAGAGGTAGAGGATCGCGTTGTCCCCGTCGACCTTCAGCGCGCCGGCGTCCACGATCGAGGCGTGGCGCGAGCCGATGAAGTCGCTGGAGACCGCGTCGGGCGCCGTGATGAAGTCGATCTGCCGCTTCAGCGGGGAGGTCAGCGAGACCTCGCGCAGGTAGTCGTGGACCTCCTCGCGGGTGGCCTCGCGGGCCAGCTGGAGGTTGAGGATCGCGATCGAGACGTCCGGCACCGGGACGCGGATCGAGCTGCCGCTGATCTTCGCCTTGAGGTCGGGCAGCGCCTTGGCGACGGCGGAGGCGGCACCGGTCTCGGTGATGACCATGTTCAGCGGCGCGGAACGGCCGCGGCGCTCGGACTTGTGGTAGTTGTCCAGCAGGTTCTGGTCGTTGGTGAACGAGTGGACGGTCTCCACATGGCCGCGCAGCACACCGTACTCGTCGTCCATGGCCTTCAGCGGCGGCACGATCGCGTTGGTGGTGCAGGAGGCGCAGGACAGGATCTGCTCGTCCGGCTTGATGGTGTCGTGGTTGACGCCGTGCACGATGTTCGGGACGTCGCCCTTGCCCGGCGCGGTGAGGACGACCTTCTCGATGCCGGGGCGCAGGTGCTTGGACAGGCCCTCGCGGTCGCGCCACTTGCCGGTGTTGTCGATGAGGATGGCGTCCCGGATGCCGTACTCGGTGTAGTCCACGTGCGACGGGTCGTCGGCGTAGATCACCTTGATCTCGTTGCCGTTGGCGACGATCGTGCTGGTGTCCTCGTCGACGGTGATCGTGCCCTGGAACTGGCCGTGGATGGAGTCCCGGCGCAGCAGCGAGGCGCGCTTGACGATGTCCCGCGCGCCGCCGCCGCGCACCACGATGGCGCGCAGCCGGAGGCCGTTGCCGGAGCCGGCCTTCTCGATCAGCAGGCGGGCGACGAGCCGGCCGATGCGGCCGAAGCCGTAGAGCACGACGTCGCGCGGCTCGCGGCGCTCGATCTTGTCGGCGCCGGTCGCACCGGCGACCGCCTCGGCGGTGAACTCGGCCACGCTCAGGCCCCGCTCGTCGGCCTTGTACATGGTGGCCAGCATGCCGAGGTCGATCTGGGACGGCCCGAGGTCCAGCGCGGTGAGGGCCTCCAGGAAGGGCATGGTCTCGGTGACCGACAGCTCGGCACCCGCGATCTGCCGGGCGAAGCGGTGCGTCTTCAGGATGCTGACCACCGACTTGTTCACCAGGGAGCGGCTGTGCAGCAGGACGGTCACGTCCCGCTCGCGGTGCAGCTTCCCGATGAGCGGGATCATCGACTCCGCGATCTCCTCGCGGATCTTCCAGTTGGTGAACGAGTCGTCGTTGACAGTCACGGATCCATCTTTCGAGCTAGGCAGCGCTCATATGATAACCACACCTCTCCGGGGGTCCGGCGGGCGGCCCCTCCCGCGCGGCACGCGGGCCCTCGACCCGGGTGAGACGCGTGCGAGGGGTTCCTGAATCAGGGTGGAACCGCGTGAGAAACCCGGGTCGCGCGTTGCACCCGCGCACGGCCCCGCCCAAGGTCGGGACCGTGAGTACCTCCTCCGTCCCCCGGCCCGAGCCGGCGGCCCCCTCCGGGCCCCTCAGCCGCCTCCGGCTGCCCCGTCCGGGCGGGTCCGGCTCCCCGCGGGACTTCCTGCCGGCCCTCGCCCTGTTCGCCGGCCTCCGGGTCGCCGGGATCCTCGCGGTGATCGTCGCCAACGCACTCCGGGGACGGCCGCCGGCCGGCAACCTGGCCCACTCCTGGGACTCCCGCTGGTACCTGCACATCGCCACGCACGGCTACGGCCACCTGATCTGGATCACCCCCCGGGGCGCCGTCCAGACCGACTGGGCGTTCTTCCCCCTCTATCCCGCGCTCATCCGGGCGCTGACCCTCCCGCTGCCGCTCACCCCCGGCCAGTCCGCCCTGCTGATCGCCTGGACGGCCGGGTGCGTGGCCGCGTACGGCGTCTACCTCGTCGGCCACCACCTCCACGGACGGGGCGTCGCCACCGCGCTGGTCGCCCTGTGGGCGGCGCTGCCGCACGCGGTCGAACTCACCATCGCCTACACCGAGTCGCTGTTCGCGGCGCTCGCCGCCTGGGCCCTGTACTGCGTACTGAGGGGCCGCTGGGTGTGGGCCGGAACCCTGGCCGCGCTCGCGGGCCTCTCCCGGCCCAGCGGCTTCGCGGTGGCGGTCGCCGTCTCCCTCGCCGCCGGCCACGAGGCGCTGCGGCAGCGCGGCCGGGCCCCGGCACGGCTGTGGGCCGGCGCGCTGGTGGCCCCGCTCGGCTGGCTGGGTTACGTGCTGTGGGTGGGCAGCCGTACCGGGGACGTCCTCGGCGGGTACTTCACGGTGCAGAGCGCCTGGGACTCCCGCTTCGACTTCGGCGCCGGCTCGGTCCGCTTCCTCAAGGCCCTGTTCCTGCACGGCGGAGGCGTCGTCTACCCGGTCGCCCTCCTCATCGTGACGGCGTACCTGCTGCTGTTCGCACTGCTGTGCCTGGAGCGCGCCCCGCTGGCCCTGGTGGTCTTCTCCGGCGTGCTGGTGCTGCTCGTCATCGGCGGCTCCGGCTCCTTCTCCTCCAAGCCACGGTTCCTGCTGCCGGCCTTCCCGCTGCTCATCCCGGCGGCACGGGCACTGGCCCGGACCTGGTGGCTGCGCCGGTCCCCGGCGGTCGTCGTGTACGGCGCCCTCGCCCTGGTCTCCCTGCTGTCCGGCGCCTACGTGGTGGCGGTGGCCCACTCCCCGCTGTGAGCCACCGCCGGCCCGCACCCGTACCACCACGGTTACGCGGCCCGCTCCCGACGGTGCGCCGGAAGGCGGGCGACCAGTCCCGCGACGGCCATGAGCAGCACACTGACCCCCGCGGGAGAGCGGTGGCCGAGACCGCCGTCGAGCGCGGCGCCACCGAGGACCGGACCGAGCGCGGCGCCCACGTTCAGCGCCGAGGTCGCGAACGCGCCCCCGAGGGACGGCGCGTCCACCGCCTCGTACAGCACCCGGGTCACCAGCGTCGAACCGACACCGAAGGCCAGCAGGCCCAGCACCGGCACCAGGGCGAGGGCCACCGCGGGCCGGCCGGCGGTCACGGCCAGGGCGGCCCAGCCGGCGAGGAGCGCGGCCCCGGCGGCCGGCGGCACCGGCCCCGGCCCGCGGTCCGCCAGCCGGCCGGCCGCCGTCACCCCGGCGAACGCACCGGCACCGAACAGCGCCAGCACGGCCGGCACCCACCCCGCCGCGAGCCCGCACACCTCCGTGACCAGCGGCGCCAGATAGGTGAAGGTGCAGAAGGTGGCGCCGTTGACGAGTGCGGCGAGACAGAGCACCGACCGCAGCCGGGGGCTGCGCAGCGCCCGCAGCTCCGCGCGCGCCCCGGGGGCCGGGCAGCCGTCGTCCGCCGGGCCGCGCGGCACCGACCGGGCGATCGCGACGAGCGCCGGGGCGGACATCAGGACCACCGCCCAGAACGCCGAGCGCCAGCCCAGCAGATGCCCCAAGGCGGCACCGGCGGGCACGCCCACCACACAGGCGAGCGTGGTGCCACCGAGCAGGACGGCGGTGGCCCGGCCCTTGGCGTCCGGTCCCACCATGGCGGTCGCCGCCACCAGGCCGACGGCCAGGAAACCGGCGTTGGCCAAGGCGGCGACCACCCGCGTCAGCAACAGGACGGTGAAGTCGGCGGTGAGCGCACCGACGACATGGACGGCCAGGAACACCGTGAGGAACAGCAGCAGCGACTGCCGCCTCGGCCGACGCCGGCCGAGCAGCGCCATCAGGGGCGCCCCCACGATCATCCCGACGGCGAAGGCGGACGTGAGCGTCCCCGCCGTCGGGACGGAGACCGCGAGGTCGCGGGCGATGTCCGGCACCAGGCCGGCCAGCATGAACTCGGACGTGCCCTGGGCGAAAACGGCCAGCCCGAGCAGATAGAGAGGGAAAGGCATGAGACTCCACACACCGTGACGCGGACGGGAAGCGAGCACACGCAGCGCGTGCGGTCCCGGCAGCCCGGTGATGGCGTGCGTACGACAGAGCAGCCACCGGACGGCCGGCGGCTAGCCTCTGCAAGCCTCGGGGCTGGACATGCCCGGCACGCTAACGGGCGGACACGGGCGCGTGCCACTCGGTTTTCCGGCGCCCGGCGCGCGACGATGGACACCGGCCGGCCGCCGGGCGTGGGCCGGGCACCGGCCGCGACAAGTCGACCGGTCGACCAGAACGGGGGAGATGCCGCCGATGAGGCTGCACACGCACGAGTGGGGGAGCGGCGACCGGATCGCCGTCCTCGTCCATGGCCTCATGTCCGACCACCGCACCTGGCACCGGCTCGCGGCCGTCCTCGTGGACAAGGGATACCGGGTCGTCGGCGTGGACCTGCGCGGACACGGAGCGAGCGGGCGGGGCGAGTTCAGCCCGCAGGCCTGGGCGGACGACCTCGTCGAAACCCTGCCCGCGGGGCCGGAGTTGGCGATCGGACACTCGCTCGGGGCCCTGGCGCTCTCCGGTGCCGTCGAACGGCTGGTGCCCGCACGGGCCGTCTACTGCGACCCGGCCTGGGAGCTGAGCAGCAGGGCGGTCGGGGCGTCGGCGTACTTCACCGTCTTCAAGAACGCGAACCGCACCATGATCAGCAGTCTCAACCCGCGCTGGGACGACACGGACGTGGACATCGAGCTGGCCACGCTCGCCGACTGGGACCCCGCGACGGCCCGCGTCCTGCCGGCCGTCTACTCGGTCAGCCGGACACCGGAGCGCCCGGCGGTGCCCTCGCTGGTGCTGCTGGCCGGCGGGAGCGACCTGGTACGGCCCGGTCTCGGCGGGGAGCTGGCGCGGCGGGGCTTCGAGGTGCGGACCGTCGAGGGGGCCGGGCACACCCTGTTCCGCGACGACTTCGACGGCTTCATGGGCGCGCTCGACGGCTGGATCTGAGGGGAACCGCGGGGGCGCGCGTGCCCCCGCGTCGTCCCGCCGTACGTCTCAGCGCGGGTTGAAGATCACGCTGGCGAACCTGGTGCCGGCGGGCGCGGACCGGCCCGGCGCGAGCCGCAGCGCGGTGCCCTTGCACTTCTTCTGCGCGTAGACGACGAGCGGCTTCTTCGTCCCGTTGCGGGCGGCGCGCGCCTCCTGGCCCATGTCGAAGCACTTGTTGTCCGGCGGGTTGTCGATGGCGTACGCCTTGCCCTGGGGCCCGACCCACGCGAACGTGCCGTCGGCGGCGAGAGCGGAACCCGCGGTGGTCAGAGCGAGGGCGAGACCGCCGAGTACGGCGGCGAGCGGACGGCACAGGCGCATGGCGTGTCCTTCCTGAACAGAGTGGGGAGGGAAGTGGACGAGGCCACCGGTAATGTCCCACTCCCGCCCCGCCCGACCTCGGCGCCGACACGGGTACGTCCGCCGTCCGGGGGACGACAGCGGGGCGCGCGACGATACTGGGGGCGGGGGGCGGCTTCGGGGCGCGGGGTGCCGCCGGCCGGACGCCCGCTGTGCGAAGCCCCCGAATCGGGGTAGTCGAGGGGACGCCCGAGGAAAGGACCGTCTCATGACGACCTATGTGATCAGCGTCCCCGGCACCTTCACCACCGGGATCGAGGCCGACACCCGCACCCGGCTGGCCCGGGCGCTCCGGCCCGCCGATCCGCACGGCACCCGGATGGGCAGCGAGGAGGACCTGGACGTGCTCAGCGTCAACGAGGACAACACCTTCACCCTGCGCCTGACCGTCGAGGCGGACACCGGTCGGCACGCCGAGGACGAGGCACGCCGGCTCGCGGGCTCCGCGCTCCAGGACGCGGGACTGGACGAGCGCACGGCACCGCTCGGACCCGCGGTGATCACCGGCATCGACTCCGAGGTCCGGTGACCGGGGACCGGGTCAGCTCTTGGGGCACGATCACCCTTTCTGGGTAAAATCGAGGCGTTTGTCAGAAACGCAGGTGATCGATGCCCCGCAAGCGTTCCACGGACGAAGGCGACGAGCTGCTGGCCCGACTCGGCTCGCTCACCGCCCAGGCGCGTCAGCGCGCGGAGGTGCAGCGCACCCAGGTCGAGCTGGCCCTCGCCCTGCAGCGCGGCATGCTCCCCCGGGACCTGCCGGCCGCGCCCGGCCTGCATCTGGCGGTGCGGTACAGCCCCGCCAACCTCGGTCTGAACGTGGGCGGCGACTGGTACGACGCCTTCACCCTGCCGGACGGACGGATCGGACTGACCGTCGGGGACGTACAGGGCCACAACATCGAGGCCGCGGCCTTCATGGGCCAGGTCCGGGCCGGGCTGCGGGCGCTCGCCTCGGTCACCGGCGAGCCCGGCGAACTCCTGGCCCGCACCAACGACCTGCTGCTCTCCCTCGGCAGCGAGCTGTTCGCCACCTGCACCTTCATGCGGCTCGACCCGGCCACCGGGGTGCTGGAGAGCGCCCGGGCCGGCCACATCCCGTTCGTCTGGGCCACGGCCGACGGGAAGTCCGGCGTCGTCGACGACGAGGGAGGGCCGCCGCTCGGGATCGAGCGGGGCGCCGAGTTCCCGGTGACCCGGCACCGGCTGACCACCGGCGGCGTGTTCGTCCTGCTCACCGACGGTGTCGTGGAGGGGCCGTCGCTCCCCATCGAGGACGGTCTCGACCAGGTGGTGCGGCTCGCCGGAATCGCCGCCGTCGCCGGCCTGGAGGCCCGCGCACTGGCCGCCGCCGTGATCAAGGGCGCCGAGAGCGTGGGACACGAGGACGACGCCGCCGTCCTGGTCGTGGGCCTGGACAGTCCCGGCGGCGGACCCTGAACCGAGAACCGTCGCGTTCAGCCAGAGGGCCGGACCGGACCCTGCCTCGCCTCGCCGACCGGCGGCCGTCGGTGTGAGATGGCTGCTGTGGTGGGTATCGAGGAGCTGCGCCGGCCGGGCGGCTACGCCGTCCGGATGCTGGCCGTCGCCGCCTGCTACTACGCGGCGGCCCGGCTCGGGCTGCTGCGCGAGCTGACCGTCGAGGGCGCCACCGTCACCCCCCTCTGGCCGCCGACCGGCGTCGCCGTCGCCGCGCTGCTGATCCTCGGCCTGGGCTGCTGGCCGGGCATCACGCTGGGCGCCCTCTTCTCCGTCCTGTCCCTCACCACCCCCGGCGCCGACGTCCTCGTCATCCTCCTCGGCAACACCGCCGCGCCCGTGTGCGCGGCCCTGCTGCTGCGCCGGGCCGGTTTCCGCACCGGTCTGAGCCGGCTGCGCGACGGCCTCGCTCTGGTGTTCCTGGCGGCGCTGGGGGCCATGCTGATCAGCGCCTCCTTCGGCGTCGGCCTGCTCGTCCTCAACCACAGCCTGCCCGCCCACAGCTTCTGGCCCGTCTGGCTCGCCTGGTGGGTCGGCGACGCGATGGGCGTCCTGATCGTCACCCCGCTGCTGCTGTTGCTCCACGGCGTCCGCAGACCGCTGCCGCTGGGCCGCTGGAAAGAGGCGACCGCGCTGGCCGTCGTCGCCTGCGCGCTCGTCCCCTTCGCCGTCTACAGCTCGATCAGCATGCTCTTCCTGGTCTACCCGCTCATCATCTGGGCGGCCCTGCGCTTCCAGTTGGCGGGCAGCGTGCTCTGCGCGCTGCTGACCTCCGTGCTGGCCACCGTCGCCGCCACGGACGGCGTCGGCGCGTTCGCCGAGCTGAGCCGGATCGAGGTCATGCTGAAGCTCCAGGCGTTCAACGGAGCCATGGCGCTGACCGCGCTGCTGCTCTCCGCCGTGATCACCGAGCAGCGCACCACCCGGCGCTCGGTGGAGCGGGCCTGCCAGGAGCTGGTCGAGGTGCTGGAGCACCTCACCGCGGGCGAGGCCCCGCCACCCCGGCCGCCTTCGGACACCGACGACACCGGCGGCGCCGACGGACGGTCCCGGCCGGCCGGGACGCCGTGAGGCGTGTTCCCCGCGCGGTCAGCGCTCCGGCCGGTTCACCGGCCCCTCGTCGTCGCTGCCCGGCTCCGCGGCCGGCGTCCCCGCCGCCGTGCCGCGGCGCTCGCGGGCCGGCGGGTGGGCGGCGCCGACTGCGCCGGGCTGTCCGCCGCCCGTCGTGCCGTACCCGCCGGGGATCCCCGGCGGTGTGTCCGCGACGGCCGCCGCCTCGCTGATGTGGCGCCGGGCCCGGACGCCCGCCCGGCGCTCCGGGTACGCGTACTCGAACGGCTCGGCGGAGGCGCGCTCGCGCTCCGCCTCGCGCTGCCGGTGCGCCGCCCGCGCGGCCTCCGTCGCGTTCCCGTCCTGTCGCCTGCGCTCGTGGTCCTCCATGCGCCGCCGAGTACCCGGGCGCCGACCGTCGTACCGGGGCGGTCCTCGTCGTGCCGGGCGGTCCCCGTCGTACCCGGGCGGCTGGGTGTCTACTGGAGCCGAGGCCCGTCCCACCGGGACGCTGCCCGTCGTACCCGAGCGGCTGGGCGACGTACCGGAGCGATGCCCCGTCACGGCCGGGCTGTGCCCGTCGTACCGGAGCGGCGCCCCGTCGTACCCGGGTGGTGCCCGGCAGACGCCGCATCCGGCGTGTCGGGCCGTCCGCCGGGGGCACTGGGAGACGATGGGCCCAGCCCGTACGGGCGCGGGGCACAGGGCCGGACCGGGAAGGACAGGCGCGGCATGGAGCAGCGGCCGGCACCGGCGAGGGCGGACGAGGCCACCACAGGGCGCGCGCCCCGGCCCACCGACCCGCCGGGCACACCGGATCGGGCCGGCGCCCGCCGCCGCATCCCCCGCACCGACGCCGTCCTGCGCGACCCGCGGCTGGCCGCGGCAGCGGACCGGCTCGGCGCGCACCGGGTGAAGGCCGCCGTCCGGCAGGCGCAGGAGCGGGCGCGCGCGGGCGGCATCCCACCGGAACGGGTCCCGCAGCACGCACTGGACCTGCTGCCCGGCACCGCGAGCGGACTGCGCCCGGTGCTCAACGCCACCGGGGTGCTGCTGCACACCAACCTGGGGCGGGCCCCGCTGTCCGCCGCCGCCCGGGAGGCGGTCCGGGAGGCGGCCGGTCCCACGGACGTCGAGCTCGACCTGACGACTGGCGTACGCGCCCGCCGGGGACGCTCCGCGCTCGCCGCGCTGCACGCCGCCGTACCGGCCGCCGGCGCCGCGCACGTCGTCAACAACGGCGCCGCCGCGCTGGTCCTGGCCGCCACCGCCCTCGCGGCCGGGAGGGAGATCGTCGTCAGCCGGGGCGAGATGGTGGAGATCGGCGACGGCTTCCGCCTGCCCGACCTGCTCGTCTCGACCGGCGCCCGGCTCCGCGAGGTCGGTACGACCAACCGCACGGCCCCCGCCGACTACGCGGCCGTGATCGGGCCGGACACGGGGTTCGTACTGAAGGTCCACCCGTCCAACTTCCGGATCACCGGCTTCACCCGGTCCGCCGAGGTCGCCGACCTCACCGGCCTCGGCGTCCCGGTCGTCGTCGACATCGGCTCCGGCCTGCTCGCCCCGCATCCGGCGCTGCCCGCCGAACCCGACGCCGACACCCAGCTGCGCGCCGGCGCGGCGCTCGTCACCGCCAGCGGTGACAAACTGCTCGGCGGCCCCCAGTGCGGGCTGCTGCTCGGCCGGGAGGACCTGGTCCGCGGACTCGCCCGGCACCCGCTGGCCCGCGCCCTGCGCGTCGACAAGCTGACCCTGGCCGCCCTGGAGGCCACCCTCACCGGGCCGCCCACCCCGACCGCCCTTGCCCTCACCGCCGACCCGACACGGCTGCGGGCCCGCGCCGACCGGCTCGCCGCCTCGCTGGCCGCCGACGGGATCGACGCGACCGCCGTGGAGAGCGCCGCCACGGTCGGCGGCGGGGGCGCGCCCGGCGTCACCCTGCCCAGCGCGGCGCTGTCCCTGCCCGAGCCGTACGCCGCCGCGCTGCGCACCGGCCCGGTCCCGGTGGTCGGGCGTCTGGAGGCGGGGCGCTGCCTGCTGGACCTCGCAGCGGTACCGGCCGAGGACGACGAACGGCTCGCCACGGCCGTGCGGTCGGCCCGGGCCACCGCGGAAGGGCGGCCGTGATGCGGGTCCTCGCCACCGCCGGCCATGTCGACCACGGCAAGTCCGCGCTGGTCCGCGCCCTCACCGGCATGGAGCCCGACCGCTACGAGGAGGAGCGCCGCCGGGGTCTCACCCTGGACCTGGGGTTCGTGTGGACCCGCCTAGGCGACGACCACCTCGCCTTCGTGGACGTACCCGGGCACGAGCGGTTCGTGCCGACCATGCTGGCCGGGGTCGGACCCGTGCCCGCCGTGCTGTTCGTGGTCGCCGCCGACCAGGGCTGGCAGCCGCAGTCCGAGGAGCACCTGGCCGTCCTCGACGCGCTCTGCGTCCGGCACGCCGTCCTCGCGGTGACCCGCAGCGACCTCGCCGACCCCGAACCGGTGGGCGCCGACGCCGCCGAGCGCCTGGCCGGGACCTCCCTCGGCCGGGTGCCCCGGGTCGCGGTCAGCGCGGTCACCGGCGCTGGACTGGACGCCCTGCGCACCGCCCTCGCCCGGTTGGCCGAGACCCTGCCCGACCCCGACCCCGACGCCGACGTGCGGCTGTGGCTTGACCGGGCGTTCACCGTCCGCGGCCACGGCACGGTGGTGACCGGCACCCTCGGCGCGGGCACCCTGCGCGTCGGCGACCGGCTGGTCACGGCGGACGGGTCGGCCGTCCTGCGGGTGCGCGGTCTGCAGAGCCTGCACGAGGAGCGGACGGCCGTCGGCGCGGTGGCCCGCGTCGCCGTCAACGTGCACGGACAGGGGGACGCCCCGCTGAGCCGCGGCCAGGTACTGCTCACCCCGGACCGCTGGCGGTGCACCGAGACCGTCGACGTACGGGTCACCGGGGAGCCGGTGGCCGGCCTGCCCCGGTGCGTCACCCTGCACATCGGGACGGCCGCCGTCCCGGTGACCGTCCGCCCGCTCGGCCCGGACACCGCCCGGCTCACCCTCCGCCGGGCGCTGCCCCTGCGGGCCGGCGACCGCGCGGTGCTCCGGGAACCCGGCGGCACCCGCCCGCCCCGCGGGGTCACCGTGCTGGACGTACGGCCGCCCCGGCTGGCCCGGCGCGGCGCCGGCCGGGCCCGCGCGGCCGAGCTGGACACCATGACCGGCCGTCCGGACGGCGCCGCCGAGCTGCGCCGCCGCGGACTGGTCCGGCTCGCCGACCTGCGGGCGATGGGCGTCCCGGCGGCCGGCGAGCCCGTCGCCGGGGACTGGCTCGCCGACCCCGGGCACTGGAGCCTCCTCGGGGAGCGGCTGGCCGGCCAGGTCCTCGACCACGCCCGGGCCCACCCGCTGGATCCCGGCCTGCCCACGGAGGCGGCCCGCCGACGGCTGGGACTGCCCGACCGCGCCCTGGTCGACGCGCTGGCCGCGGCCCAGCCCCGGGTCCGGGCCCGCCAGGGCCGGCTGTACCCCGCCGACAGCCCCCGGCCCACCCTGCCGGCCCCCGTCCGCGCGGCCGTGGACGCCCTGCGCCGGGACCTCGACCGCACCCCCTTCCGCGCCCCCGAGGCCGGCCGTCTCGCCGAACTGGGCCTGGACCGCAAGGCGTTGGCGGCTGCCGCGGCCGCCGGGGCCCTGCTGCGGATCGCCGACGGGATCGTGCTGCAGCCCGGCGCGGACGCCGACGCCGCCGCCGTCCTGCGCGCGCTGCCCCAGCCGTTCACCCTCAGCGAGGCCCGGCGCGCACTCGACACCACCCGGCGGGTGGCCGTACCGCTGCTGGAGTACCTGGACGCCCGGGGGCACACGGAGCGCGTCGACGAGCAGTACCGGCGCTGCCGTTCGGACGCGGTGGACGGAGGCGGACAGGAATCGAACCTGCCTGCCCGAGATCCTCGGGCACCTCGGTTTTGAAGACCGGGAGGGCCACCAGGCACCCACACGCCTCCACCGCTCGTCAGGCTACTGCCCCAGGAGACCACCGGTATGACCACGACACCGCACCGTCGGACACCCGTTCGGCTCACGCAGTTCGCCCACGGCGGCGGCTGCGCCTGCAAGATCCCGCCCGGCGAGCTGGAGGAGGTGGTCGCCGGACTGACCGCGCCGCCGCTCGCCGGCGGTGACACCCCGCTCCTCGTCGGCCTCGCCACCGGCGACGACGCGGCCGTGGTCACGCACCGGGGAACCGCCGTGGTGTGCACGGCCGACTTCTTCACCCCGGTCGTGGACGACCCCTACGACTGGGGCCGGATCGCCGCCGCCAACGCCCTGTCGGACGTGTACGCCATGGGCGGCCGGCCCGTGCTCGCCGTCAACCTGCTCGGCTGGCCGCGCGACCGGCTGCCGTTCGACCTCGCCCGCGAGGTGCTGCGCGGCGGGCTGGACACCGCCACCGAGGCGGGCTGCCATGTCGGCGGCGGGCACAGCGTGGACGACCCCGAGCCGAAGTACGGCATGGCCGTCACCGGCATCGCCGATCCCGCCCGGCTGCTGCGCAACGACGCCGGCCGCCCCGGGCTGCCCCTGTCCCTCACCAAACCGCTGGGGACCGGCGTGCTGAACAACCGGCACAAGGCCACCGGCGAGTGGTTCGCGCACGCCGTCGCCACGATGGCGGCCCTCAACCGGGAGGCCTGCGAGGCCGCGCTGGCCGCCGGCGCCGAATGCGCCACCGACGTCACCGGCTTCGGTCTCCTCGGCCATCTGCACAAGCTGGCCCGTGCCTCCGGGGTGACCGCCGTGGTCGACACCGCCGCAGTCCCGTACCTGGAGGGCGCCCGGGAGGCCGTACGGGACGGTTACGTCAGCGGCGGCACCCGGCGCAATCTGGAGTGGGTCACCCCGCACACCGACTTCGGGACCACCGACGAGGACACCCGGCTGCTGCTCGCCGACGCCCAGACCTCCGGCGGGCTGCTCGTGGCCGGGGAGGTGCCCGGGGCGCCGGTGGTGGGCGAGCTGGTGCCGCGCGGAACCCACTCCGTCGTGCTCAGGTAGGGGCCGTCACGGCTCGGTGCCCGTGTGCTCGTCGATGCCGGCGCGGATCCGGTACGCCCGCACCAGCGCCAGGGCCGCCGGGCCCCGGGGGCGCCGGCCCGGGCGGATGTCGACGGCGAACGCCTTCGTCTCCTGGATGTGCGTGTTCGGGTCCAGGGACAGGTGCAGCAGCTCGTTGGCCGCGTCCCCGGTGCTGTAGCCGTTCGGACCCCAGTGGTACGGCAGCCCCACCTGGTGCAGCCGGCGGCCGTGCACGGTCAGCGGGGTCATCCGGTCGGTGACCAGCACCCGCGCCTCGATCACTCCCCGGGCGCTGACGATCGTCGCCCACCCGGTGTGTGCCAGGCCCCGCTCGGCGGCCAGCTCGGGGGAGACCTCGCAGAAGAACTCCGGCTGGAGTTCCGCCAGGTACGGCTGCCAGCGGGACATGCCGCCCGCCGTGTGGTGCTCGGTGAGCCGGTAGGTGGTGGCCACGTAGGGGAACACCCGGGAGCCGGGCTCGTCGCCGCTCGGCTGGTAGCGGTTGTCCGGGTGCGGCGGCAGCAACTGCCGTACCGGATTGCGCTGCTGGTCGTGGAGCAGGTTCGGGAAGGGGGAGTCCTGTGGTTCGTAGTGCGTCGGCAGCGGGCCGTCGGTGAGTCCGGACGGCACGTACAGCCAGGCCTTGCCGTCCGCCTGCATGATGAACGGGTCGGTGCCGGACAGGGCCTCCGGTCCGGTCGCGTCCTCGGGCGGCTGGTGGTCCGGCGCCTTGTCCTTCTTGAAGTCGGGGACGTCGTGCCCGGTCCACTCGCCCTGCTCGCCCTTGTCCGGGTCCCACCACACCAGCGCCTTGCGCTCGCTCCACGGCCTGCCCTCGGGGTCGGCCGAGGCCCGGTTGTACAGGATGCGCCGGTTGGCGGGCCAGGCCCACGCCCACTCGGCCGCCACCCAGTCCTGCTCCCGGCCGGGTCTGCGGCGGGCCGCCTGGTTGACGCCGTCGGCGTACACCCCGCAGTAGATCCAGCAGCCGCAGGCCGTCGAACCGTCGGGCTTCAGCTGCTCGTACGAGGAGAGCGGACCGCCCTCGGCGTCCCGGCCGTTGATCTCGGCGAGGACCGCCTCCGCGTCCGGCTCGGCGTGCCGGCCCTTCACCGGGTAGTCCCAGACCAGGTCGAGCACCGGCCGGTCCATCTCGTCGGCCGACCCGGCGAGCCTCTCCCGGACGATCCGGCCCAGGTGGTAGGCGAACCACAGGTCGCTGCGCGCCTCGCCGGGCGGTTCGACCGCCTGGTGGTGCCACTGGAGCAGCCGCTGGGTGTTGGTGAAGCTGCCGTCCTTCTCGGTGTGCGCGGCGGCCGGCAGGAAGAACACCTCGGTGCCGATGTCCTCCGTGCGCAGCTCCCCGGTCTCGATCTCCGGGCCGTCCTTCCACCAGGTCGCGGACTCGATCAGGGAGAAGTCGCGGACCACCAGCCAGTCGAGGTTGGCCATGCCGAGCCGCATCAGCTTGGAGTTGGCGTTGCCCACGGCCGGGTTCTCGCCGATGAGGAAGTAGCCCTTGCAGACACCGTCCAGCTGGGCCATCGTCGTCTCGTACGTCGAGTGGGAGCCGGTCAGCCGGGGCAGGTAGTCGAAGCAGAAGTCGTTCTCGGCGCTCGCCGCCTCACCCCAGTACGCCTTGAGCAGGCTCACCACGTACGCGCGCATGTTGCCCCAGTAGCCCTTGTGCGCGGCCTCGGCCGTGACGAAGGCCTCCAGGTCCTGGTTCTGGTGGGCGTGCGGCATCGGGATGTAGCCGGGCAGCAGGTTGAACAGGGTCGGGATGTCCGTGGAGCCCTGGATGGAGGCGTGCCCGCGCAGCGCGAGGATGCCGCCGCCGGGCCGGCCGATGTTGCCGAGCAGGGTCTGCAGGACGGAGGCGGCCCGGATGTTCTGCACCCCGACCGTGTGCTGCGTCCAGCCGACGGCGTAGGCGAAGGCCGTCGTCCGGTCGCGTCCGGAGTTCTCCGTGACCAGCTCGCACACCTGGCGGAAGACGTCCTGCGGCACCCCGCAGACCTGCTCGACCAGTTCGGGTGTGTAGCGGGCGTAGTGCCGCTTGAGCACCTGGAACACACAGCGCGGGTGGGTGAGCGTCTCGTCGCGCTCCGGCTCGCCCTCGCCGATCACCGGGCCGCCGGAGCCGTGCGTCTCGCCGCGCGCCGCCTCGGTCACCGAGGGGTCGTCGCCGCCGCTGCGGTCGTCGTACTCCTGGTCGCGCTCGCCGGAGGCGGCCTGCACCTCGGTACGCTCGTACTGCCAGCTGGCGTTGTCGTAGCTGCGGCTGCCGGCGTCCAGGCCGGAGAAGACGCCGGCCAGGTCCTCGGTGTCGTGGAAGTCCTCCCGCAGGATCACCGGAGCGTTGCTGTACGCCACGATGTACTCGCGGAAGTACTTCTCGTGCCGGAGCACGTGGTTGACGATCCCGCCGAGGAAGGCGATGTCCGTGCCCGCGCGCAGCGGCACGTGCAGGTCGGCGAGCGCGCTGGTGCGGGTGAACCGGGGGTCGACGTGGATCACCTTCGCGCCACGGGCCTTGGCCTCCATCACCCACTGGAACCCGACCGGATGGCACTCGGCCATGTTCGAGCCCTGGATGACGATGCAGTCCGCGTTCTGCAGGTCCTGCTGGAAGGTGGTCGCGCCGCCGCGGCCGAACGAGGTTCCCAGACCGGGAACCGTGGAGGAGTGTCAAACGCGCGCCTGGTTCTCGATCTGGATGGCGCCGAGCGCGGTGAACAGCTTCTTGAGGAGGTAGTTCTCCTCGTTGTCGAGCGTGGCTCCGCCCAGGCTCGCGATGCCCAGGGTGCGGCGGGTGCGGGTCTCGTCGACCTCCCACTGCCAGCCGGCCCGGCGGGCCGCGATCACCCGGTCGGCGATCATGTCCATCGCCGTGTCCAGGTCGAGCCGCTCCCACTCGGTACCGTGCGGGCGCCGGTGGAGGACCTGGTGCTCGCGGGCGTCCCCGGTGGTCAGCTGGAGGCTCGCCGCGCCCTTGGGGCACAGCCGGCCGCGTGAGATCGGGGAGTCGGGGTCGCCCTCGATCTGGGTGACCTTCTCGTCCTGCACGTACACGTTCTGGCCGCAGCCCACGGCGCAGTACGGGCAGACGGACTTCACCACCCGGTCGGCCGAGGCGACCCGGGGCGTGAGCCGTTCGCTGTGCCCGCTCTTGGCGGCGGCGCCGCGCCCGAGCGGATCCGTGCCGGTGAGCTGACGGTAGACAGGCCAGGAGTCGATCCAGGTGCGTACGCCCACGTCTCCTCCTCCCGGTCGCTGCCCCGATTGTCCCGCGTCCCGCTGATCGCGGCATCTCCGGCCGCGGTCGCGGTCGCGGTCGCGTCGAGGTACCCCCGCCGGGCCCGGCCAAACGGATCCGGCGAGGGTGGGGACACCGTCCGGGGGCTCCGCAGCAGAGAGGGTTGCCGGTCCACCGTGCGACGCGGCACCCGTCCGCCGTACCCGTCGCCGGCCGGCGCGATCCGAACGGCCTGCTCCTCGTGGTGCCACCGCGAGAACTCGATGACGTACCGGCCGCGCGGCGGCGCCGTCCTCGTCCTGGAACGGGCCGTCCTGGCGTCCTCGCGCGCGGGCACCCGGCCGACGCGTCCGCTACCGGGTGCCCGGCCGGGGAGCGACCGGCCTGCCGCCGGCCGGACTCCGCCGGGTCCACGGCCTCCGGCTGCTCGTCGTGCCGTACCGCTGCTGACGCCGGCGGCGGCACTCGTGGTGCACGGGACGACGCCGCGGGAGAAGCAGCCGCACCTCGGCGGGGCCCGCCACGGGCGTGGGCCTGCTGGCCGGAGGAACGCGAGGCCCTGGCCGACCAGGCCGCCCACCCGGCAGGCGCCGATCCCGTCGCCCGGTGACGGACGTCCCCGCGGGCGCGTCCGACGGCGACGAGTCGCTCACCGACCTGCCCCGGCTCGGGACGGCGATGGCCGGGTCACGCGCCCGGCGCCTCGTCAGCGGCCTTCGCCCGGAGCCTCTCCCGCTGCGGGACGACCGTGTACCGGGGATCCTCGGCGGAGGCCACCCCGGCGTGGAAGACGCCGAAGCGCAGCGCCGCCGAACCGGTGAGGAGGGCCGCTCCCGCCGCCGCGGCCGGCCACCGGTCCCTGATCCGGGCCGAGAGCAGGGCCAGGGCGGCCCCGCCCGCCGTCAGGACCTCCGCCGCGCGTAGCAGCCGGTGCGGGACACCCTGCTCGAAAGGCTCCGCCGCGAGCCCCATCCGCCGCTTCATCAGCTGGAAGGAGGCCAGCTCCAGCACGGCTCCCAGCGTCGCCATCCGCCGTGCCGGCCCGGACTGGGCGGCGGGCACCGCGAGGAGGGCGAGGCCGGCGGCCGACGTGGCGGCGGAACCCGCGAACACGAACGGGAGCTGCCGGTAGCCCTCGTGCCAGGACGGCACCGCCGTGTCCGACAGCAGCACCGCGGTGTACGTCGCCACGGCCGGGCCGAGGACGGCGGCGCCCGCCGTGGCGGCCGAGCCGACCAGCCGGTACCGGCCCGCCACGTCGGTCGCCGCGGCCGCCAGCGTCAGCGGCGCGTACCCGCTCAGGATCCAGGAGCCGACGCTCATCGGCGAGGTCGGCTTGAACACCCGCAGCATGTTCATGAACCGGGCCGGGCGCCCCAGGTCGTGCACCAGCGCCGCCAGCGACAGCGTGATGGCGCCGGCCGCGCCCACCTTGGCCACCCTGCCCAGGTCGGGCAGCCCGGTCGCCCCGGCCCCCGCCGCCAGCAGCGAGGAGGCGCCCGCCAGACCGCCCAGGTAGAGGTACCCGGCGATGTCCAGCGGCTTCCAGGTCGGCTTGGTCAGGACGGGCTTGCCGTAGTACGAGGAGAACGCGGCGTCCGGCACCACCGGTTGCTCGCCCCGCCCGCGCCGGCGCCGGCGGCGCCCCGCGTGCACCCCCGTCGGCGCCTCCCGGTCGGGCCGCGCGTGCCGCACACCGTCGCCTGTCACCTCGGACTCGCTCATCGCGGCCTCCGCACGAAACCGCCGGCGGCGAGCGCGACCAGCGAGACGGCGGCCAGTGCCGCGTGCCGCCACATGTCGGGCAGGTCCCGGGTGGTGACCACCGGGTCCGGCGGCAGGCCGTACACCTCCGGTTCGTCCAGCAGCAGGAAGAACGCGCCGTCACCGCCGACCCCGTCGTCCGGGCTCTCGCCGTACAGGCGCGCGTCGCTCACGCCGGCCGCGTGCAGCTGTGCCACCCGGGTCTGCGCGCGCTCCCGCAGCTCCTCCAGCGGACCGAACTGGATCGAGTCCGTAGGACAGGCCTTCGCGCACGCCGGTTCCATGCCGACGCCGAGCCGGTCGTAGCACAGCGTGCACTTCCACACCCGGCCGTCGTCCTCGCGCTGGTCGATCACGCCGTACGGGCAGGCGGGCACGCAGTAGCCGCAGCCGTTGCAGATGTCCTCCTGGACGACGACGGTGCCGAACTCGGTGCGGAACAGCGAACCCGTCGGGCACACGTCCAGGCAGGCGGCGTGCGTGCAGTGCTTGCACACGTCGGACGCCATCAGCCAGCGCAACTCCGTGCGCCCGTCGGGGGCGAGGGGCGAGATCTCCCCGGCGGGCGCGCCCTCGGGAGCCCGGTCCGGCGGGGGAGCGGTGGCCCCCGGCCCCGGGGACGCGGCGTCGGTGCCCAGCCGGGACGCGGCGGCGAAGACGTCGACGCCGTCGTGCGCGACCCCCGGTTCCTGCCCGGCGAGCGGCTTGCGCTGCTCGATGAAGGCCACATGCCGCCAGGTGTCGGCGCCGAGGCCCTGGGTGTTGTCGTAGGACATGCCGGTCAGCAGGAGTCCGTCCTCCGGGACGGCGTTCCACTCCTTGCACGCGACCTCGCAGGCCTTGCAGCCGATGCACACGGAGGTGTCGGTGAAGAAGCCCATCCGCGGCGGGGCGTCCGGATATCCGGCCGCCCCCGCCACGTCCGGCTGCGGCCCGTACAGGAGGTGCCCTTGGCCCTCGGCGCCGTCGCTCATGCGGTGCCTCCTCGCTCGTCACTCGTCCCCGTCCGGTTCCCCCGCCCGGCGCGGCCCGTACGACCTCCGTACGACCGCGACCCGGCGCTTCCTGAGTACCGGCGGCTGCGGGCGTTGCGCAGCCGGTGCCTCCGGGGCGCGTCCCGCGCGAGAACGCGGCAGACCTCCTCGCGGGACAGCCCACCGTCCAGGATCCGCCTCCGGTCGCCCGCCTGCAGCCCCAGGCGGGCCCGTCCGGTGAGGTGGTACGTGAAAAGGGGCGCCCCGAACAGCCATGCCGGGCAGGATCCGGGTCAGGAGCTCCACCGGGGGGCTCGCGGACGCCCCGGGAAGTCGCCGGCGCGGCCACGCGGCGTTCGACGCGCCCCTGCCGCCGGGACGGTCGCCGCTCCTCGGACCCCGCCACCTCGTGCTCGCCCTCCCGCCCCGTGCCGGGCCCCTCACTCAGGGTGCTCTGTCCGGAGCCTGGCACGGGTGCCCTGGCCCCGCGCGGCCGAGCCGGCCGGGCCGGAATGCGCGGTGGTCGTCCTTTTCGGGCGTCGGCGCCCGGCCACCCGGACGAGGGGGGGCCATGCCCGGGGCCGGCCTTCGTGGTGACGTGTCCGAGGCGGTCGCCGCCCGGCTGCGGCACTCGGATGCGGACCGGGTGTCCGGGGCGCCGGGGCGGCCGGTGGACCCGGTGGTCGGTGCCCTGAGCGGTGTCCCCGTGCTCCCGGGCTTCGTGCGCGCACGTGGGACGAGGAGGCGCCGTGCTGATGTCCTGTGTGTACGCCGGGCCTGCCGGCGGCCTCGGCTGCTCTGCCGCCCCGCCCGGGACGGGTGCGCTGCGGCTGCCGAACGGCTTTACGACGGGGCGGGGGCCGGAACCGACGGCCGGGAGTGGCGAACCTCGTCGTGCCCCGCCGTGTCCTCGCCGCCCCGGCACCGGCGCGTCGCCTCCGCTGGGCCAGGCGAGCGAAGTCGGTACGAGCCCGGTCGGTGGTGCCGGCCCGGCCTCGCCGCGGACGGTCTCCGGCAGACTGCTGCGTGACTCGGCTGACCGGCACCGGGCCGACCCGCTCCGGAGGGCGGTTCAGCCGGCCACCGCGGGGTCGAGCGGCACGGTCGCCGTGACCCGCTTGCCGTGGGACAGCCAGGTCACCTCCAGCTTGCGGGCGAGCATCGCCACGAGGTGCAGGCCGTGGCCGCCGATCCGCCGGGGATCAGGCGGGCGCCGCCGTGGCGGCTCAGGGGAGGTGTCCGTGACGGTGATGCGCAGCGCGTCGGCGTCGGGGAGCAGCTCCAGGCCGAGCGCGCACGGGCCGGGCGCGTGCTTGGCGGCGTTGGTGATCAGTTCGCTGACGACGAGCTGTGCGTCCTGTATCGGCCGCCGCCCCGGCTCCGGCCGGGCCCGGGCCAGCAGGGCGGCGACGGCGTCTCTGGCCTCGCCGATGCTGGAGACGCCGGTGTCCCAGGTGCGGCTGTAGCGCAGAGCCGTAGGGCGCTCCTGCGTCGTCGCGTGGGTCCTGAGCGGGATGTCCATACCTCGTCGCCCTTGTCCTTTGGGGTCGGGGGCCCTTCCTGTGCACAGGGGGTCGCTGCCGTCCCTGCTCGGTTACCCCATGCCGAGCGGGTCAAGGGGCGGTCCGTGAGGATTCCTCCGGATGCCCGGGGAACTCCGGGCACGAACCGCGGACGAAAGCCCCGGACGGACGCGGCGGGAGACACAGGGAACGGGTCCGGAGATCCGCGGAAAGCGGAGCTCCGGACCCGTGTCACGGCCGGATCGGTGCGCGTTCAGTGCTTGAAGACGTCCTTGACCTTCTCCTTGGCCTGCCGGGCGTCCCCGCGGGCCCCTTCCACGCGGCCCTCGGCCTCTTTGCTCTCGTTACCCACGGCGCGGGCCGCGGCCTCCTTGGCCTTGCCCTTGGCCTGCTCCGCCTTGGCCTTCGCCTTCTGGTTGCCGGCCATCGTGTGTCACATCCCCACATCGAGGTGGTCTACGGTCGACATCCGGATTGCCGCTCCGCCGGGGTCCAAACCACGAATCGGGCCCGCCTACCGCGCGAAGGCCCGCAGCGGGTAGTGGTCCGAGAGGTTCGTGTACGTGTACGGGGTCCCCCAGCTCGTCACCGTCCAGGGCGCCGACTGCTCCTTGACGACCTCGTTGGTCCACCCGGCGGGCCGGGCGTTGCCGGCGCGGGCGAGGACGTGGTCCAGGTCCTCGCGCGGATCGTCCGGGTAGCGGTCGTGGGCGATGGAGTTCTCCCGGGTGTCGAAGGAGTACGGGTGCCCGGTGCGCGCGTCGGCCCCGGTCAAATCCGCGTCGGCGAGCATGCTCGCGTACTCGGAGCCGCGGAAGTCGACGTTCAGATCACCGGCGACCAGCACCTCCTCGTCCGCGGGGATGTTCTTGGCGTCAAGGAAGGTGTCGATCGCCCGGAACTGGCGTGCTCGGGTCAGTGCCGCCTCGCCCGCGCCGCACCCCGGGTCCGTGGACTGCGTGTGGGTGCCGACGACGTGCACCTTCGTGCCGTCGACGTCCAGCACCACATACGCGAACCCCTTGTTCGACCACCAGTCGGAGCCGCAGGCGTCCCGGTAGACGTACTGCTCCCTGCGCAGGACGGGCCACTTGCTCAGGACGGTGACCCCGCCGTCCTCGGGCGTGGTGGCGGAGTAGGCCCCGCCGGTCGCGTCCCAGCCGTCCCGGCCGCGCCCCACCACCGGGGTCTGGTAGGGGTACCGGTCCGCCGCCGCGCGCTTGAGGGCGTCCGACGCGGTGTTGTCGAACGCCTCCTGCAGCACCACCACGTCGTTGCCCTGGAAGAAGGACGCCTTCGGTATCTCCGCGGCCCGGTGGTCCTGCCCCCAGTTGGGGTACAGGTTCCTGCTCATGAGGAAGACGTTGTACGTCAGGACGCGCAGCGCCGGTGCCGGTCCGGCGGCGGCGGCCGGTGCCGGAGCGGCGAGCGCGGCGGCGGGCAGGGCGAGGGCGAGGACGGCCGCGGCGAGGGCGCGGCGCGGAGCGAAGGGCGTCACTGGATCTCCCTGTCGAGGAAGGGGCTGAGTGGCGCCGCACATCAAACCATCCGGAATTACCCACAGGTAACACCCAGGCGAGCACCGGATGCCGGGAAGTCAGCGCTCGCGGCGCCGGCGGACCACGTGCCGTACGACGAGGCCTGCCACGACGACGGCGGCGGCGAGGAGGACGTACAGCTGGTAGTGCCTGATCTCGTCGTAGATCGCGGTGACGTGGTCGCCCGCCAGGTAGGCCAGGGTGGTCCACAGGCCGACCCACAGGGCCGCGCCGAGGGCGTTGAAGGCCAGGAAGCGGCGCCAGCGCATGCCGGTCGTGCCCGCGATGATGCCGTTGGCCTGGCGCAGCCCCTCGACGAACCGGGCCACCGTGACGATCTTTCCGCCGTGCCGGGTGAAGAACGCCTCGGCGGCCTCGAACCGCTTCGGCGTCAGGAAGACGTACCGCCCCCAGCGGTGCACGAAGGCCCGCCCGCCGGCCCGGCCGATCAGATAGCCGATGTTGTCCCCGGCGACGGCCGCGACGAACGCGATGGCCGCCACGGCCACCACGTTCAGCCGCCCCGCGCCCGCGTAGACGCCGGCGGCCAGCAGGATCGTCTCACCGGGCGCCGGGACGCCGAAGTCCTCCACGAACACCACGGCCCCCACGGCCCAGTAGCCGTAGTGGCCGAGCAGCGGCTCCAGCGCCGCCAGCGGTCCGGGCAGGGGTGCTGGCATTCCTCCACGGTACGACGGCCCGGCCCGGCGGCCGTCAGGAGCGGGTGACCGCCGCGTCCTCCTGGTCCCGTGGGGCGGCCTCCGGTGCGGTGGGCGGTTGCCGGCGGCCGGTCAGACGGAGGGCGAGCGGCTCGGTGTACCGGGCGGTCAGCGGGCCGATGACGACCAGCAGGAGCACGTACGCGGTGGCCAGCGGGCCGAGGTCGGAGTCGATGCCGGAGGTGACGGCGAGCCCCGCGATGACGATCGAGAACTCGCCGCGGGCGACGAGGGTGCCGCCGGCCCGCCACCGGCCGCGGGACGAGATGCCCGCGCCGCGGGCCGCCCAGTAACCGGTGGCGATCTTCGTGAGGGCGGTGACGACGGCCAGGGCGAGCGCGGGCAGCAGCACCGGGGGGATGCTGGCCGGGTCGGTGTGCAGGCCGAAGAAGACGAAGAACACCGCGGCGAACAGGTCCCGCAGGGGTGCCAGGAGGTGGTGGGCGCCCTCGGCGACCTCCCCGGACAGGGCGATGCCCACCAGGAACGCGCCGACCGCCGCCGAGACCTGGAGCTGCTGGGCGACCCCGGCCACCACCAGGGTCAGGCCGAGCACGACCAGCAGCAGCTTCTCGGGGTCGTCGGTGGAGACGAACCGGGAGATGTGCCGGCCCCAGCGCACCGCCACCAGCAGGACCAGGCCCGCCACCCCCAGCGCGACGGCGAGCGTGGCGCTGCCCGCGGCGAGGCCGGTCCCGGCCAGCAGGGCCGTGACGACGGGCAGGTAGACCGCCATGGACAGGTCCTCCAGCACCAGGATGCTGAGGATCACCGGTGTCTCCCGGTTGCCGATCCGGCCCAGGTCGCCGAGGACCTTGGCGATGACGCCGGAGGAGGAGATCCAGGTGATGCCGGCCAGGACGACGGCGGCGATCGGGCCCCAGCCCAGCAGCAGGGCCATGGCCGCTCCGGGCAGGGCGTTGAGGGTGGCGTCCACGATCCCGGCCCGGTACTGCGTCTTCAGGTTGGAGACCAGATCGCCGGCCGTGTATTCGAGGCCCAGCATGAGCAGCAGCAGGACGACACCGATCTCGGCGCCGATCGCCACGAACTCCTCGCTGGTGCCGAGCGGCAGCAGACCGCCCTCGCCGAAGGCCAGCCCGGCCAGCAGGTAGAGCGGTATGGGGGAGAAGCTCAGCCGGGCGGCGAGCCGGCCCAGCAGTCCGAGGCACAGGATGATCGCGCCGAACTCGATGAGAAAGACCGCGGAGGAGTGCATCCGGTTCACTCCCGCCCGAGGATCGCGGCGGCGGCCTCGACGCCCTCGCGGGTGCCGATGACGATCAGCGTGTCCCCGCCTGCCAGCCGGAAACCGGGGCCGGGGGACGGTATCGCCTCGGCGCGGCGCAGGACCGCCACGATCGACACGCCGGTCTCGGTGCGCATCCGGGTCTCGCCGAGCAGCCGTCCGTTCCAGTGCGAGGCGCCGGACAGCTCGATTCGCTCGGCCACCAGACCCAGCTCCGTCGTGGACAGCAGGGTGGGGCTGTGGTGGGTCGGCTTCAGGGCGTCCACCAGCGCCTCCGCCTCGGACCCCGTGAGGTGGACCGAGAGCGCGCAGGCGTCCGGATCGTCGCGCCGGTAGGCGCTCAGGGTGCGGGAGCCGTCCCGGTGGGCCACCACCGACAGAGGGCGGTGTTCGCGTGTCGTGAGGTCGTACCGGACGCCGATTCCCGGCAACGGCGTCCTGCTGGTGCGTGCGGCGCTCATGGCTGCCCCCCTGTCCGGCTTGAACGTTTCTTGGTGAAACCTTTAACCGAACCCTACCCCGGTGGTGATCGCCGGAGGGAGAGTGCCCCGGGTGGGCGCCCGGGCGGACAGGGGGGCGGGAGCGCTATGAGCCGGAGGCCGCGGTGTCCTCGTCGGCGGCGGGATCGGGCTGGCACAAGTGGCACAGCTCGTGGTTCCCGTCGCGGGTCACGACCGTTCCCCAGCCGAGGCACTGCTCGCAGTCGCGGGCGAGGGCCAGGTCGGGGTGGGGAGGTAGCAGGGGGCTGCCGTGGGCTCCGTGCGCCATGCGGTGAACGGCTCCTTGAGGTGCTGGAGGGTCACGAGGAAAGGGATGACAACGGTGTCCGAATGACTCCCATTATGTCCTACTTTTTCCTTATGTCTGTGACCTGGGTCACAGCCTCCTAGAGATTCCCGAGTCGGGCGTCGCGCCACAGGTCGACGCCGCCCTCGGTCGCGTAGCGGTCGATCTCGGCCAGCTCCTCCTCGCCGAAGTCGAGGTTCTCCAGCGCGGCGACGTTCTGCTCCAGCTGCTCGACGCGGGAGGCGCCGATGACCAGCGAGGTCACCCGCTCGTCCCGGAGCGCCCAGGCCAACGCCAGCTGGGCGAGGGTCTGCCCGCGCCGGGCCGCGATGTCGTTCAGGGCGCGCAGCCGGTCCCGCAGGTCGTCGGTCAGCCAGGAGGCGTCCAGGGACGTCCCCCGCGCCGCCCGCGAGTCCTGCGGGACACCGTCCAGGTAACGGCCGGTGAGCAGGCCCTGGGCCAGCGCCGTGAAGCCGATGACCCCGAAGCCCTCCTCCCGGGCCGCGTCCAGCAGGCCGTCCGTCTCGATCCAGCGGTTGAGCATGCTGTACGACGGCTGGTGGATCAGCAGCGGGGTGCCGAGGTCGCGCAGGATGGCTGCGGCCTGCCGGGTGCGCTCGGCGTCGTAGGAGGAGATGCCGACGTACAGCGCCTTGCCCTGGCGGACCGCGGTGTCGAGCGCGCCCATGGTCTCCTCCAGCGGCGTGCTCGCGTCCAGCCGGTGGGAGTAGAAGATGTCGACGTAGTCCACGCCCATCCGGCTCAGCGACTGGTCGAGCGAGGCCAGCAGGTACTTGCGGGAGCCGCCGCCCTGCCCGTAGGGGCCGGGCCACATGTCCCAGCCGGCCTTGGTGGAGATCACCAGCTCGTCCCGGTACGGAGCGAGGTCCCGCTTCAGCAGCCGTCCGAAGTTCAGCTCCGCCGCGCCGTAGGGCGGGCCGTAGTTGTTGGCCAGGTCGTGGTGGGTGATCCCGAGGTCGAAGGCGCGCAGCGCGATCTCGCGCTGCACCTCGAACGGGCGGTCGTCGCCGAAGTTGTGCCAGTAGCCCAGGGACAGGAGCGGGAGGTCCAGTCCGGAACGGCCGGTGCGCCGGTAGCGCATGGAGCCGTCGTAGCGAGCGGGGTCCGCGACGTACGTCATCGGGTCTTCTCCGGGTGGTGCGGTAGGAACGCCCCTGCGTGTGCGCACGGGCCCGTCCACCCTGCTTCCTGGAGGGACGCAAGTCCAACCGCCGTCCCGGATGGGATTGAGCGGTTCCGTTTCTTAATCGGTCACAGGGGCAGGCGGTGATCAGCGGAGCGAGAGTAAGGAGGCGCCCGTGAGTGGTGCGACATCCGGTAGTGGAGAGCAGACCCGCGGCAGGCAGCGGGTTCCGGCAGCCGTGGCCCGGCTGCCGCACCAGGTCCGGGAGGAGCTGACCCGCAGACTGCGCCGCAACCGACGGGCCTTCCGCGCCGACGACGTCCAGGTCGTCGAACCGCCGCTGCTGCGGCGCGCCGTCGGCGCCTCCGCGCTCGGCAACTGCATGGAGTGGTTCGACTTCGGCGTCTACAGCTACCTCGCCGCCACCATCGGCAAGGTGTTCTTCCCGGGTGCCTCCCCGGCCGCGCAGGTCATCTCCTCGTTCGCGACCTTCGCCGCAGCCTTCGTCGTACGGCCCCTGGGCGGACTGGTCTTCGGGCCGCTCGGCGACCGGATCGGCCGGCAGAAGGTGCTCGCCACCACCATGATCATGATGGCGCTGGGCACCTTCGCCATCGGCGTCATCCCCGGCTACTCCACCATCGGCATCGCCGCGCCCGTGCTGCTCCTGCTGGCCCGCATGGTCCAGGGCTTCTCCACCGGCGGCGAGTACGGCGGCGCCACCACCTTCGTCGCCGAGTACTCCCCGGACCGCCGGCGCGGCTTCCTCTCCAGCTGGCTCGACTTCGGCACCTTCGTCGGCTACGCCCTCGGCTCGGCCCTGGTCACCGCGCTGAACCTGGCCCTGACGGACGACCAGATGCTGTCCTGGGGCTGGCGCGTGCCGTTCCTGATCGCCGGACCGCTCGGCGTGATCGGCCTGTACATGCGGATGAAGCTGGAGGAGTCCCCGGCCTTCCAGCAGCAGCTGGACGACCACGAGAAGGCGCTGGCGCAGGAGTCGGCGGGCAGCGAGCTCAAGGACATCGTCAGGAACCACTGGCGGCCCCTGCTCCTCTGCACGGGCCTGGTGCTGCTCTACAACGTCACCAACTACATGGTCACCGGCTATCTGCCGACCTACCAGACCGAGACCCTGCACCGCTCCAGCGGCTCGGCCGACCTGCTGGTGCTCGTCGGCATGGTGTGGATCGTCGTCCTGATCACCTTCCTCGGCCGGCTCAGCGACCGGGTGGGCCGGCGACCGCTCTACGCCGTCGCCGCCGCCGCGATGATCGTGCTCGCCGTGCCCGCCTTCCTGCTGATCAAGGCGGACGGCACCTGGCCGCCGATCCTCGGGGTGCTGCTCCTGGCCACGCTGCTGGCCTGCTTCGCCGCGCCCAGTGCGGCGACCCTGCCCGCCCTGTTCCCGACCGCCGTCCGCTACGCGGCCATGGGCATCGGGTTCAACTTCGCCGTCGCCGCGTTCGGGGGCACCACCCCGCTGGTCACCGCCGCGCTGGTCGGCCTCACCGGCGACGACCTCATGCCCGCCTACTACCTGATGCTGGCCGGTGTCATCGGCCTGGTCACGGTGCGCTTCCTGCCCGAGAGTGCCCAGGTCCCGCTCAAGGGCTCGCAGCCGATGGTCGGTTCGCATGAGGAGCAGCGCGAGCTCATCACCACCTCGCAGGAGCTGTACGCTGTCGCGCGGCAGCAGGAGGGGGCACGGCGGGACTGAGTCGCCGGCTCCGAGGGGCTCCGAGGGGCTTCGGGGGGACGTCGGGGAGTGGGGACCGGTCGGGGAAGCGTCGGGGTTGTTCGATCGTACGAACTTCGTGCCGACCGGTTACCGGCTCGCGCATTCGACAGGAAACTTTCCTACCAGTGGGCAACTCCCCACCCCCCACCTCACCTTGGAGCGCCCGTGCCGAACAGAAGCCGTCTCACCCGCCGGACCGCCGTCGCCGGGCTGGGCGCCGTCGCGTCCGCCGTCCTGGTCGGTGTCGCCCGGGACCGCACGGCCTCGGCCGCCGCGCCCGGCCTGGACGACCCGGCGAAGAAAGAGATCGCCATGAAGCTGGTGTCGAGCGCGGAGAACTCCTCGCTCGACTGGAAGGCCCAGTACAAGTACATCGAGGACATAGGCGACGGCCGGGGCTACACCGCCGGCATCATCGGCTTCTGCTCCGGCACCGGCGACATGCTCGACCTCGTCCAGCTCTACACCGACCGCCGGCCCGGCAACGTCCTCGCCCCGTACCTGCCCGCCCTGCGCAGGGTCGACGGCACCGACTCGCACGACGGCCTCGATCCGCGCTACCCCGGGGACTGGCGCAGGGCGGCCCAGGACACCGCCTTCCAGCGGGCCCAGAACGACGAACGCGACCGCGTCTACTTCAACCCCGCCGTCACCCGGGGCAAGACCGACGGACTGCGCGCCCTGGGCCAGTTCGCCTACTACGACGCCCTCGTCATGCACGGCGACGGCGACGACCCCACCGGCTTCCGCAACATCCGGGCGCGCGCCCTGCGCGTCGCCAAGCCGCCGGCCCAGGGCGGCAACGAGACGACGTACCTCGACGCCTTCCTGGACGCCCGGGTCTGGGCCATGAGGCAGGAGGAGGCGCACAGCGACACCAGCCGCGTCGACACCGCGCAGCGGGTCTTCCTGCGCAAGGGCAACCTCGACCTGGACACACCACTCGACTGGAAGGTGTACGGGGACAGCTACCACATCGGCTGACCTGCGTGGGGGCGCACTCGCACGGTGCGCCCCTGACGGGGAAAGATGGATGGGGAGCGAAACCACCCACCGATGCGGAGGAACGGACTCATGGCGCACGAGCGCGCCGGCCGGCCGGCCGGGCCCCAGGACCTTGTCGACGTGGCGCGGCTGGTCACGGCGTACTACACGCTGCACCCCGACCCCGCCGACCCTGGACAGCGGGTGGCGTTCGGCACGTCCGGGCACCGCGGTTCGTCCCTCGCGAGCGCCTTCAACGAGGACCACATCGCCGCCACCAGCCAGGCCATCTGCGAGTACCGCGCCGCCCAGGGCACCGACGGCCCGCTCTTCCTCGGCGCGGACACCCACGCCCTGTCCGAGCCCGCGAGGGCCACCGCGCTGGAGGTGTTCGCCGCCAACGAGGTGACCGTGCTCATCGACAGCGCGGACGGCTACACCCCCACCCCCGCCGTCTCCCACGCGATCCTGACCCACAACCGCGGCCGCACCGCAGGCCTCGCCGACGGCGTGGTCGTCACCCCCTCGCACAACCCGCCCGCCGACGGCGGCTTCAAGTACAACCCGCCGAGCGGCGGCCCGGCGGCCTCCGACGCCACCTCCTGGATCCAGGACCGCGCCAACCAGATCATCGCCGGCGGCCTGAAGGACGTCCGCCGGCTGCCGTTCGCCCGCGCGCTCGCCGCGGACACCACCCGGCGGTACGACTTCCTCGGCACGTACGTCGGCGACCTGCCCGCCGTGCTGGACCTGGACGCCGTCCGCGCGTCCGGCGTGCGGATCGGCGCCGACCCGCTCGGCGGCGCCTCCGTCGCCTACTGGGGACGGATCGCCGAACAGCACGGCATCGACCTGACCGTGGTCAACCCGCACACCGACCCCACCTGGCGGTTCATGACCCTGGACTGGGACGGCCAGATCCGCATGGACTGCTCCTCGCCGTACGCGATGGCCTCCCTCATCGAGCAGCGCGACCGCTTCCGCATCGCCACCGGCAACGACGCCGACGCCGACCGGCACGGCATCGTCACCCCGGACGCGGGCCTGATGAACCCCAACCACTACCTCGCCGTCGCCATCTCCTACCTCTACCGCCACCGCGACCAGTGGCCGGCCGACGCCGGCGTCGGCAAGACCCTCGTCTCCTCCACCATGATCGACCGGGTCGCCGGCGACCTCGGCCGCCGGCTGGTCGAGGTGCCGGTCGGTTTCAAGTGGTTCGTGGACGGACTGGCCGGCGGCGACCTCGGGTTCGGCGGCGAGGAGTCGGCCGGCGCCTCCTTCCTGCGCCGCGACGGCTCGGTGTGGACCACCGACAAGGACGGCATCCTCCTCGCCCTGCTCGCCTCCGAGATCACCGCCGTCACCGACAGGACCCCGTCGGAGCACTACGCCGAGCTGACCGCCCGCTTCGGCGCCCCCGCCTACGCCCGCATCGACGCCCCCGCGACCCGCGAACAGAAGGCGCTGCTCGGCAAGCTGTCACCGGCCCAGGTCACCGCGGACACGCTGGCCGGGGAGGCGGTCACGGCCGTCCTGACCGAGGCGCCCGGCAACGGCGCCGCGATCGGCGGCATCAAGGTCACCACGGAGAACGCCTGGTTCGCCGCCCGGCCCTCGGGCACCGAGGACGTGTACAAGGTGTACGCCGAGTCCTTCCTCGGCGCGGACCACCTCGCCCGGGTGCAGGAGGAGGCCCAGGCGGTGGTGCTGGGGGCGCTCGGCGGCTGAGCGCACCGCGCGGGGCGGCCTCCGGCACGGGGCCGCCCCCGACGGATCAGTCCCGTCCGCCTCCGTGGTCCAGCCGGGCCAGCACGGCCCGGGCCATGACCTCTTCCCCCTGGGCGTTGGGATGGGCGGGGGCAGCGGGCGAGGCGGGCTGGAGCGGCTCGATCCAGCGGTCGGCGGGCGCCTTGCACATGTCGTGGCCGACCGTGGGGCCGTAGGTGTCCACGTACTCGGCCCGGTTCACGGCGGCCACCAGCCGCAGCATCAGGTTCAGCCGCTTCTCGGTGTCCCGCAGATACGCGAAGTCCCCCCGCGCGAACGGGACCTGTGGGGCGCAGCCGCTGCCGTCGTCGGGCAGCAGGTCCGGGTAGCCGACCACGACCACCCGCGCGTGCGGCGCCCGGGCGTGCACCGCCCGCAGCACCCGGTCGACCTTCGGCGCGGTCCGCGCGATCGTCAGGGTCAACTCGTCGTGGCCCGAGGCCCGGTACGAGCGCTCGCAGGGGTTGCCCGCCGGGTCCTGGGCGGCGAGCCGGGCGCAGGTGCCGATGATGGTCCCAAAACCGATGTCGTTGCCGCCGATCTGCAGCGTCACCAGGTCGGTGTGCCGGTCCAGGGCGTCGAGTTGGGGCGGGTGGGTACCCTGCGCCCGCCACATCTCGGCGGTCGTGGCCCCGCCGCAGCTCACGTCTGTGAACGCGGGCACCTGCCGCCGGGCGGCCACGAGCGAGGGGTAGTTGTGGTCCGAGCGCCCGCAGGCGGCGTCCACCTGTGCCGGGATGCCGGGGCCGGAGGTGTAGGAGTCGCCGAGCGCCACATAGGCGGTCGTGCGGCCGGCGCCGCCCGGGTGTGCCGTGGCCGGTGCCGTGCCGGCGGCCACGAGGGCGCAGCCGCCCAGTGCCGCCCCGAGCACGGCGGCCCGCCGCCGGCCCCTCGCTCCGCCCGCCGGACGCGTGTCGTGCGCCATGCATCCTCCCCCTCGTCCCGCGCGGCCCTCGCGCGGCAGACCGGGCCTGTATACCGTCCGGTAGGCCGCGCCGACCAGAAGCGGGACACGACGAGTTCAGGGGGAGCGGAGGGGCAACCGGCCTGCCGGCCGGGCCGGTTCAGGCGCCGGACGCCTGGAGCAGCGAGTCGTCCTCCGGGCGGGCCCCGGAGAGGCGGTGGCGGGCGGCGATCAGCGCCATGTCGACATCCCGCGTTCCGGTGGCCACGCACAGCGTGTACGACACGTCGGCGAGCCGCTGCCGGGCCTGGGGCGTGCTGTCCTCCGCCCCGAGCAGTACGAGAGCCTCGTACTGGGCGATGAGGTCCTGCAGTACCGCGGGGTGTGCCATGAGCATGTTGCCGCCTCCCTGGTGGTCGCCGATGCACGAAGACGCAGGCCCGAATACCCGCGGAGTTGCCGCGCATGCGTGCCGTCTCGGGGACGTGGTGAGGGCGGGGGTCCACGGTGGTGGGGCGGGGTGCGTGGTGGTGGGAGGGGTGCGCGATGGCGAGCCGGGGTCGGTGGGGGTGGCGGACCGGGGGGTGAGGCGGGGGCCGGGGCACGGGGTGGTGGGCCGGGTCGGTGGTGGCAGACAGGGGTATGAGGCGGCGGCCGGAGCGCGCGGTGGTGGGCCGGGGCGTGAGGTGGTGGGCCGGGGCCCGTGGCGGTGGGCGGGGCGTCGTCCGGTCGAGGGGCATCACCCGGTCGGGTGCTCTCCGGCCGGGATCGGGCGGATCGGGGCCTGCTGCCGTGGTCCTTCCGTGATCATTCCCATGTGAGTCTTCCACGTCGAAGTGCCGTGCGCCGCCGGGTCGTTCCGACCGCGCTCGGCGCCCTCAGTGTTCTCGGTGTCCCGTCCCTGCTGTCCGCCCTGCCCGCCGCCGCCCAGCCGGCGCAGCGGGAGCACCGGTCCGCCGCGCCGCCGCCCCGGCCGGTCACGGAGGGGGAGGCGCGCACGGACGCCCGCCTCCGCTCCCTGCACGACCGGCCCCAGGCCCTGCGCGCGTTCTTCCGGCAGCTCCCCAAAGGCGGAGACCTGCACAACCACCTCTCCGGGGCGGTCTCCACTGAGTATCTGATCGAGCTGGCCGCCGAGGACGGGCTGTGCGTCGACACCGCCACGCTGACCGCGGTCGCCCCGCCCTGCGGCCCGGGCACCCGGCCCGCCGCCGACGCGCGCACCGACCGCGCGTTCCGTGCCGCGCTGGTCCGCGCCTGGTCCATGGAGGACTTCCCGCCCGGCGAGAACGGCCACGACCACTTCTTCGACACCTTCGGGAAGTTCGGCGAGGTCACCTGGCGGCACCGGGGCAGGCTGCTCGCCGAGGTCGCCGACACCGTCGTACGCGACAACCAGTTCTACCTGGAGACGATGGTCACCCCCGCCTCCGACGGCGCGAAGAAGCTCGCCGCGCAGGTGGGCTGGGACGACGACCTCGCCGCCCTGCACCGCAGGCTGGTCGCGGACGGCAAGCTGGACCGGCTGGTCGCCGAGGCACGCGAGGAGGCCGACGACGGCGACGCCGAGTTCCGCGCCACCGAGCACTGCGGCACCCCGCGGGCCAGGGCCGCCTGCGGGCTCACCGTCCGCTGGATCTCCCAGGCGTCCCGGAGCAGTTCGCCGGAGCGGGTCTTCACCCAGCTGGCTCTCGGGATGCGGCTGGCCGAGGCCGACCCGCGGTTCGTCGCCGTCAACCTCGTCCAGCCCGAGGACGGGGACAGCTCCCTGCGCGACTACAGCCTGCAGATGCGCATGATCGGTTACCTGCGCACGAAGTACCCGAAGGCCCATGTCACGCTGCACGCCGGTGAACTGTGGCCCGGGCTGGTCAAGCCCAAGGACCTGAAGTTCCACATCAGGAAGGCCGTCGAGGTCGCCCGGACCGAGCGGGTCGGGCACGGGGTGGACCTCGTCCACGAGGACCACTGGCGGCGCACCGCCCGCACCATGGCGGACCGCGAGGTGGCCGTGGAGGTGCCCTTCTCCAGCAACGCCCAGATCCTCGGCGTCAAGGGCGCCGACCACCCCTTCGACACCTACCGCCGCTACGGCGTCCCGGTCGTCCTCGCCACGGACGACCCCGGGGTCTCCAGGATCGACATCAGCCACGAGTACCAGTACGCGGCCGCCACCTACGGCCTGCGCTACCCCGAGCTGAAGGACCTGGCCCGCGCCTCCCTGGAGTACGGCTTCCTGCCCGGCGCCAGCCTGTGGCAGGGCAACCCCACCGCCAAGGGCTACCAGCGGGTCGCGTCCTGCCGCTCCGAGCACCCCGGCCTCCCCGTCCGCGGCGCGGCCTGCCGCCACCTGCTCACGCAGAGCGCGAAGGCCCGCCTGGAATGGCGTCAGGAGGCCGCGTTCCTCGCCTTCGAGGCCACCCACAGGAGCTGACGCCCCTGACGCGGCGAGGTGCCGTGCCGGGTGCCGCGGACCGGGCCGATCCAGACGCACACCCCCTGGCCGACGCCGGGACCGCCCCTGCCGGCCGGTCCCGGCGTCCGGCCGTCGGCACACCGGGGCGGGGCGGGGCGGGGCGGAGCGGGCGGTGTGGAAGGCTGGGCAGGGTCCGCATCCGCAGCACGGGGAGGCATCCGCCGGCATGGCCGTCATCCATCAGACCACCCTCAGGCCCACCAAGCTCGAACTGCTCACCGACTGGCTGCCCACCCGCCCCTGGTACCGCGGCGGTCCGGACGCGCCCGTGCTGGAGAAGTCCGGCGGGTTCCGGCTGGACGACCCGGAGGGCGAAGTCGGCATCGAGTTCATGGTGGTCACCGACACGTCGGCCCCGGAGCGCACTGCCTACCTGGCGCCGCTCACGTACCGCGGTGCGCCGCTGGAGGGTGCCGAGCACGCCCTCGTCGGCACGATGGAGCACGGGGTGCTGGGCAGCCGCTGGGTCTACGACGGCTGCCACGACCCGGTGTCGGCCGCCGAGTTGCTGGCGCTGATCGAGGGCAGGGCGCAGGCGATGGCCCAGAGCGTCACCGACACCCCCGATCACGAGGTGACCCGCTCCTACGGCGGTGCCCCGCTGGACCCGGCCGGCTTCACGCCCGAGCCGGCCGACGACCACGACGGCACCCGCCTCGCCGTGCCCGGGGGCGCGGTCCTGCACGTCCACCGGGTGCTCACGCCCGTCACCGAGAACCCGCCGCTGCCGCCGCGGGACGCCCTCGGCCATGTCGCGACCGGCTGGCAGGGCCCGGACGACACCCGGCTGCGGGCCGTGTTCATGACGCTGCGCGCCGCCTGACCGGGGGCGGGGCGCCACAGCAGCAAGGAAGAGGGGGGGGAGGGAGGACACCACGACCCCGCCCGGCACGGGAAGGGCGAAGCTGTCCCTGTTTTTTCAGTCCCCCCCCCCACCCCCCGGAG